>NZ_JAPNJY010000022.1:0-427033 GCF_026626625.1 Corallococcus sp. BB11-1
GCGCAGGAAGTTGAACGGATCCACGTCCAGCCCGTGCAGCCGCGCCCGCGCCCGGAAGTAGCGGTCCGGGTGGTACAGCGGCGCGATGACGGCCTGCTCGCCCACCAGCACCTCCTGGGCCTTCGCGTACAGCTCACGCGCGTGCGCGGCATCCGCGTCGCCGTCCGCCGCCTCCAGCAGCTGCTCGAAGCGCCGCATCGGTTCGCCGTTGCCCTGCGTCTCCCAGCCCGTCTGGTGGTTGCCCTGCCGCTCGAAGAGCGTGAAGAACGTGTTCGGGTGCGCGTAGTCCGCGCCCAGCCGGCGCAGGTGCAGGTCATACGCACGCGGCCCCTGCGGCGTCCGCCGCGCCACCTCCGCGGAGAAGTCCGAGCGCGAATCCACCACCACCCGCACCCCCACCCGCGCGAGCTGCGCCGCGATGCGCTCCGCCAGCGCCTCCTCCGGCACGAAGGAATCCCCCGCCTTCACCACCAGCCGCAGCGGCCGGTCCAGCCCCTCCACCCCGGCCAGCTCCGCCTTCGCGCGCTCCGGCTCGTAGCGCGGCAGGCGCGCGGCCTGCTCGGGCGTGGCCGCGTCCGGCAGTTCCGGCGGCAGCAGCACGTTCGTCGCGCGCGCGGCCGGCAACAGCCCGGCGAGCAGCGCCTCCCGGTCCAGCGCCCGCGCCAGGGCCCGCCGCACCTCGGGCCGGTTCAACGGGGGCCGCTCCGTGTTGAAGGCGAGGAAGTACGTGGACAGGAGCGGTTCGCGCTTCAAGTCCACGGGCCGCATCCCCCGCAGCGCCGCCGCGCTGTCCACGAAGACGAAGTCCACGCGCCCGCGTTCATACAGGGCCGGGCCAATCTCCGACTTCAGCAGCGTCAGCACCCGGGCCGGCGTCTCCCCTGGCCCCAGGGGCGGAGGGAACGCGCTCCTGGGGTTGTACACGAGCCGCACGCGCTCCCCGGCGCGGTCCCAGCGCTCGACGCGGTAGGGCCCCACCGCCAGCGGGCGCCCGTCGCGGGGCCGGTCGAAGTAGTCGCGCACCGCCTCGTCCGACTTGCCCTCCAGGTCCACCGACGGCGCGGGAAAGAACAGGTACACGTTCGCCAGGCGCGCCAGGAAGTAGCTGCGGGGCCGCGCCAGCGTCACGCGCAGCGTCCGCGCAGCCACGGCCTCCACGCCCACGCGCGACAGCGCGGCCTGGACCTCCGCCGCCGGGGCCCCGCGCTCCAGCAGCGCGAGCACCGCCTCCGCGCCCTCCAGGTCCGCCATCTCCCCGCGCTCGCGGCCCACGAGCGCGCGGTGCCAGCCGAAGACGAAGTCGCGCGCCGTCACCGGCGAGCCGTCGGACCAGGTGACGTCCGCGCGCAGGTGAAAGGTGTAGACCTCATGCCCGCCCGCGTCGATGGCGCGCTCCCACCGCTCCGCCAGCCCGGGCCGCACGGCGTGGTCCGGCCCCAGCGTGGTGAGCCCCTTCTGCGTGGCGAGCATCACCGGGTAGTTCACCCAGCTCATCGGATCCGAGTGGCTCCAGTCGAGCGTGGTGGGCATGGCCGGCACCACCACCTTCACGCCCGGCTCGGGCTGGAAGCCGCACGGCCCGCAGGCCGCGGCCACGACCAGCACCAGGGAGTACCAACCGATTCGAGCGCGAGGAGCCACCGCCCGCGTTGTACCCCGACCTGCCCGCAAAAAGAGAAGCCAGGAAGCCCACCGACGCAGGGTCGGCCGGCATCCTGGCTTCGCACCACCCGCCCCCGGGCCCTCACGGGCCCCGGGACGCCACCCGGCCCTTAGGTCGGGGGCGACGACGGCGTGGAGGCCACGTCCGCGACGGACAGGCCGCCCTTCAGGTTGTCACCCGCGCCCTTGCGGCCGAACTCCTCCGGCTTGTCCAGGAGCAGCGCCTCGCGCAGCACGTCATCCACGAACTCCACCGGGACGATGCGCAGCGCCTTGCGGATCTTCAGCGGGATGTCCTTCAGGTCCTTCTTGTTCGCCTTCGGGATGAGGACCGTCTTGATGCCCGCCCGGTGCGCCGCCAGCGTCTTCTCCTTCAGACCGCCAATGGGCAGCACGCGGCCGCGCAGCGTGATTTCACCCGTCATCGCCACGTCGCGGCGGACCGGGACGCGGGTGAGCGCGCTCACCAGGGCCGTGGCCATGGTGACGCCCGCGGACGGACCGTCCTTGGGGATGGCGCCTTCCGGCAGGTGGACGTGGATGTCGTAGTTCTCGAACACCTTGCGGTCGATGCCGAAGCGCTCCGCGCGGCTGCGCACGTAGGACATGGCCGCCTGCGCCGACTCCTGCATCACCTCGCCCAGCTTGCCCGTGATGATGAGCTTGCCCTTGCCCGGCATGGACGTGGCTTCCGTGGTGAGGATCTCACCGCCCAGCTCCGTCCACGCGAGGCCCGTGACGATGCCCACCTGGTCCTCGCTCTCCGCCACGCCGTAGCGGAAGCGGGGCGTGCCCAGGAACTTCATCGCCTGCTTGCGGTCCACCTCGATGAGGTCCCGCTTGCCGTTCTTCAGCACGTCGCGGGCGATCTTGCGGAACACGCCGCCAATCTCGCGCTCCAGCGAACGCACGCCCGACTCGCGCGTGTACCGGTGCACGATGGTCTTCAGCGCGTCGTTGCTGATGTCGATCTTCAGGTCCGCCAGCCCGTTGGCCTCCTGCTCCTTCGGGATGAGGTAGCGCCGCGCGATGGAGAGCTTCTCCGGCTCGGTGTACCCCGCGATACGGATGACCTCCATGCGGTCCTGCAGCGGACCGGGGATGTTGTGCATCGTGTTCGCGGTGCAGATGAACATCACCTTGGACAGGTCGTAGTCCAGGTCCAGGTAGTGGTCGTTGAAGTTGTGGTTCTGCTCCGGGTCCAGCACCTCCAGCAGCGCCGCGCTCGGGTCGCCACGGAAGTCCGTGGACATCTTGTCGATCTCATCCAGGAGGAACACGGGGTTGTTGCTGCCCGCCTTCTTCAGGGACTGGATGAGCTTGCCCGGCATCGCGCCGATGTACGTGCGACGGTGGCCGCGGATCTCCGCCTCGTCGCGCACACCGCCCAGCGACAGGCGCACGAACTTGCGGCCCGTGGCCCGCGCGATGCTGCGCGCCAGCGACGTCTTGCCCACGCCCGGGGGGCCGACGAAGCACAGCACGGGGCCCTTCAGCTTCTTCACCAGCTGCTGCACGGCCAGGTACTCGAGGATGCGCTCCTTCGGCTTCTTCAAGCCGTAGTGGTCCTCGTTGAGCACCCGCTCCGCTTCGGTGACGTCCAAGCGGTCCTGGGTCTCGTCGTACCAGGGCAGGCTGATGATCCAGTCGATGTAGTTGCGGACGACCGTGGCCTCGGCGCTCATCGGGCTCATCATCCGGAGCTTCTTCAGCTCCTTCTTGACCTTGAGCGTGGCCTCCTTGCTCATCCGCTTGTTCTTCAGCTTCTCTTCAATCTCCTGGATCTCGTTCTTGAACTCGTCGCGCTCACCCAGCTCCTTCTGAATGGCCTGCATCTGCTCATTCAGGTAGTACTCCTTCTGGGTCTTCTCCATCTGCTTCTTGACGCGCGTGCGGATCTTCTTCTCCACCTGGAGGATCTCGATCTCGCCCTGCATGAGCTCGTAGAGCTTCTCCAGCCGCTTGGCCGGGGACTCCGTCTCCAGCAGCGCCTGCTTGTCGTTCAGCTTCAGCGACAGGTGCGCGACGATGGTGTCCGCCAGGCGCGCCGGGTCGTCGATGCTGGCGACCTGCATCAGCATCTCAGGCGGGATGCGCTTGTTGAGCTTCACGAACGCTTCGAAGACGGAGTGGACGGAGCGCACCAGCGCCTCCAGCTCCACGCTCTTCTCGAGCGACTCCTCGACCTCGTCCACCTCCACCATGAAGAAGGCGTCGTTCGGGTGGAACTTCTTCACCTTGGCGCGGCGCACGCCCTCCACCAGGACCTTCATCGTCCCGTCGGGAAGGGGCAGCAGCTGGATGAGGTGCCCGATGGTGCCGAAGTGGAAGATGTCGTCCGGCGAGGGGTCGTTGGTCTTCGCCTTCTTCTGGGCGGCCAGGAGGATGACGGCCTTGTCATCCGGCCCCTTGTGGGCCATCGCGTCCTTGAGGGCCGCGATCGACTTCTCTCGTCCGACGAACAGCGGCACCACCATGTGCGGGAACACGATGATGTCCCGAAGGGGCAAGAGCGGGATGGTGAGTCCCCGCTTCTGGGCTTCCTTCTTGTCGTCACGTCCGAAGAACATGTATCCGCCACCCGCTGGCCTGCCAGACGGGCAGGCCCTTCAAGAGTTGCCCACATGCCCGCCGAGCGCGCATGCAGGGTGAAACACCGCTCTATAACACGCCGGTCGCGGCCCCCGTTCCCGTCACAAGATTGGGGGTCCGCACCCTGCCTTCAAGGGAACAGCGGGAGGTTGCAGTGTGTCCTCCCGGGGGATTATCGGCCCTCGGTCGCCACCTCGCCCACCGGGCGGGCCACTCCCAGGACCTGGAAGAGGAAGGCGTACATGTCCGCGCTGGACTCAATGGCCTTGGCCACCTGGTCCGCCCCTCCGTGGCCCGCGTTCGCTTCGATGCGTAGCAGCGTGGGCGAGGAATTGCCCTTCGCGTTCTGCACCGCCGCCACGAACTTGCGCGCGTGCATGGGGTCCACGCGGTCGTCGTGGTCCGACGCCATCATCAGGAGCGCCGGGTACTTCACGTCCTGGGCCACGTGGTGGTAGGGCGAATAGGCGTACAGGGTCTTGAACTGGGCGGGGTCCTCCGCGGAGCCGTACTCCGGCACCCACGTCCGCCCGCTGCCGAACAGGTGGTAGCGCACCATGTCCAGCAGCGGCACGCCGCACACCACCGCGCCGTACAGCTCCGGCCGCTGCGTCATCGCCGCGCCCACCAGCAGGCCGCCGTTGCTGCCGCCGTAGATGGCCAGCTTCTTCGCCTGCGTGTACTTCTCCTTCGCCAGGAACTCGGCCGCGCCGTTGAAGTCGTCGAACACGTTCTGCTTGTTCGCGCCCCGGCCCGCCTCATGCCACGCGGCGCCGTACTCGCCGCCGCCGCGCAGGTTGGCCACCGCGTAGATGCCGCCCGCGTCCAGCCACGGCAGGATGCTCGCGCGGAAGGTGGGCTGCATGCTGACGAAGAAGCCGCCGTACCCGTACAGCAGCGTGGGGGCGGTGCCGTCCTTCTTCAGCCCCTTCTTGTAGACGAGGAACATGGGCACGCGGGTGCCGTCCTTCGACGGGTAGAAGACCTGCTCCGCGGTGTACGCGTCCGGATCCATGGGCACCTCCACCTTGGCCCACAGGTCCACCTTCCCGCCCTTCATGGACGTCCGGTACACCTGCCGGGGCGTGGTGAAGGAGCTGTAGGCAAAGTAGGCGTCGTCCTGGTCCTCCAGGCCCAGCAGGTTGCTGGCGGCGCCCACGCCCGGCAGCGCCACGGTGCGCACCGGCTTGCCCTCCAGCGTGGTGATGCGCAGCTCCGTGGCCGCGTCCTTCAGGTACGCCAGCGCCAGGTGGCCCCCCACCAGCGACACGCTCTCCAGCGCCGCCTTGGGGTCCTCCGGCACCAGCTCCTTCCAGTTCGCGCGCTCGGGCTTCTTCGGGTCCACGCCGAAGACGCGCTGGCGCGGGGCGCCCTCGTCGGTGACGACGTAGAAGCGGTCCTTCCAGGTGAGGACGTTGTACTTGGCGCCCTTGCCCTTCACGAGCAGCCGCCAGTCCTTCTCACCCGGGTGCTTCCAGTAGACGTCGTTCTCGCTCCAGCCGCGCAGGATGGAGACGAAGAGGTACTTGCCGTCGCGCGACAGCTCGCCCTGGAGGAACGTCGTCGGGTCGCCGGTGCGCTCGTGCACCACCACGTCGTTCTTCGGGTCCTGGCCCAGGACGTGGAACTTGAGCGTGGTGTAGCCCGGCCGCGCGTCCACGGGGATGGAGGGGTCCGTGGGCAGCCACTCGTAGTAGAAGCCCTTGCCGTCCGGCGTCCAGCTGGGGTTGGCGTACTTGGCGCCTTCAATCACGTCCACCTTGGACCACTCCCCGGTGGCCACGTCCATGACGTGCAGGATGGCCTCGTCCGCGGCGTTGGGCCGCAGCGGGAAGGCCACGCGCTTGCCGTCCCATGACGGCACCCACCGGCCCAGGGACACCTGCTGGCCGTCCTTGCTCAGGGCGTTCGGATCCAGCAGCACCTTCTCCTGGCCGGACTCGCCGTCCTTCCAGTAGACGATGGCCTTCTCCTTGTCCTTGTGGGTGCGCATGTAGAAGTAGCGCTGGCCCCGGCGGAAGGGCGCCGTCACCGAGTCCACGTAGAACAGCTCCGTGAAGCGCTTCGTCAGCGCGTCACGGCCGGGCATCGTGTCGATGGCGGCGCGCGCGAAGCCGTCCTGCGCCTTCATCCACGCCTGCACCTCGGGGGACTTCTCGTCCTCCAGCCAGCGGTACGGATCCGCCACCTGCTGGCCGTGCAGCGTGTCCACCACCGCTTCGGAACGGGTCGCCGGGTAGGCCATGCGGGAAGGGCCCTCCTGGGCCGGAGCGCTGTTTCCCGCGGACGACGCGGAAGGCGGGACCTCTTCGCGCGTGGCCTCCTTCGAGGAGGCACAGGCCGCGAGCGACAGCAGGGCGGGCACGAGCAGCTTTCTCATGGGGCACAGCAGATACAAGAAGGCCCCGCGCCCGGCCCGGAAAAAGTGCGGGCTCGGCCTCCCGCCTGCGTCCCCCGGAAACGACGAAGGGCGCGTCCCGGGCCGCGCTCCTGCCGCGGTGCTCCGTGACGCGCCCCGTCATGTCCCCGCGGCGCTCAACCGCCGCGCGGGCTCAGGCGGATTCCTTCTTCGGCTCCGGTGTCTCCTTGTTGTCCTGGGAGTGGAGCACCACGGGCTCGCTCTTCTTGAGGATGACCTCCTCGGAGATGAGCACCTCGCGGGCCGTCTTGCGGGACGGGATTTCGTACATCACGTCCAGCATGGCGGTCTCCAGGATGGAGCGCAGGCCACGGGCGCCGGCCTTGCGGCGGATGGCCTCAGACGCAATCGCCTTCAGGGCGCCGTCGGTGAACTTCAGCGACACGCCGTCCAGTTCGAAGAGCTTGCGGTACTGCTTGGTGAGCGCGTTCTTGGGCTCGCCCAGGATGTTCACCAGCGCGCCCTCGTCCAGTTCCTCCAGCGCGGTGATGATGGGCAGACGGCCGATGAACTCCGGAATCATGCCGAACTTGAGCAGGTCCTCCGGCTCCACCTGGCGCAGGAGCTCGCTCAGATTGCGCTGCTTGCGCGACTGGATCTCCGCGCCGAAGCCCAGGCTGCGGCCACCCATGCGGCGCTCAATCACCTGCTCCAGCCCGCCGAACGCGCCGCCGCAGATGAAGAGGATGTTGGTGGTGTCCACCTGCAGGAACTCCTGCTGGGGGTGCTTGCGTCCACCCTTGGGCGGGACGTTGGCCACCGTGCCTTCGATGATCTTCAGCAGCGCCTGCTGCACGCCCTCGCCGCTCACGTCGCGGGTGATGGACGGGTTCTCCGACTTGCGGGCGATCTTGTCGATCTCGTCGATGTAGACGATGCCCCGCTGCGCGCGCTCGATGTCGTGGTCGGCGGCCTGGAGCAGGTTGACGATGATGTTCTCCACGTCCTCGCCCACGTAGCCGGCCTCCGTGAGGCACGTGGCGTCCGCGATGGTGAAGGGGACGTTGAGGATGCGCGCGAGCGTCTGGGCGAGCAGCGTCTTGCCGGAGCCGGTGGGGCCGAGCAGCAGGATGTTGCTCTTCTGCAGCTCCACGTCGTCCATGGCGACCTTGGACTCGATGCGCTTGTAGTGGTTGTGCACCGCCACCGACAGCGTCTTCTTCGCCCGCTCCTGGCCCACCACGTACTCGTCCAGCACGGCCTTGATTTCAGAGGGCCGGGGGATGCGCAGCTTGGTGTCCTTGGTCTCCTCGCGATCGATCTCCTCCGCGATGATGTCGTTGCACAGCCCGATGCACTCGTCGCAGATGTAGACCGTCGGGCCCGCGATGAGCTTCTTGACCTCCTTCTGCGACTTTCCGCAGAACGAGCAGCAGAGGGTCTGGTTGTCTCGCTTCTCCACGTTCTTACCCGCCATGAAATCCCTCGCTGCGCCTGAAAGGCCCCAACCGACTTCCGCGTCCGGTCCCCTGCCCCTGCCCAATCTAGTCAGCCCCCATAAGGGACGTCCACGCACCTTCCGGGTACTTAACAAGGAGAAAATGACCGCGACGCGGAAAGAAGAAGGCCGGAGGCGTGGGAAGGCATTCCCAGCACCCCCGGCCGCCGGCCGAGTCCCTGTCACCCCGGTCCGTGGTGTCTACTTCTTCTCTTCCACCTTCACGCCGGCGACCTTGCGGGGGTCCTGGATGGAATCCAGGATGCCGTAGGCCTTCGCCTCGGCCGCGCTCATGAAGTAGTCGCGGTCCGTGTCCTTCTCCACGCGCTCGATCGTCTGCCCGGTGTGCTTGACGATGAGCTCGTTGAGCTTCGCCTTCATCCGGAGGATTTCACGGGCCTGGATTTCGATGTCCGTCGCCTGCCCGCGGGCGCCGCCCAGGGGCTGGTGGATCATGATGCGGCTGGAGGGCAGCGAGTAGCGCTTGCCCTTCGCCCCGGCCAGCAGCAGCACGGCGCCCATGGAGGCCGCCTGCCCCACGCAGATGGTGGACACCGGCGCCTTGACGTACTGCATCGTGTCGTAGATGGCGAGGCCCGCCGTGACGGAGCCACCCGGCGAGTTGATGTAGAGGTTGATGTCCTTGTCCGGGTCCTCGGACTCCAGGAACAGGAGCTGGGCGACGATGGCGTTGGCCACGTCGTCGTCGATCTCCGTTCCCAGCATGACGATGCGGTCCTTCAGGAGCCGGCTGTAGATGTCGTACGAGCGCTCACCCCGGTGGGTCTGCTCGATGACGTAGGGGACGGGCATGAAGGGCATGTCGGATGGACCTCTAGAAGGAGCGCCTGAGCCTTACTGGGAGAAAAGCCTCAAGAATACTTCGCCCGACCCTTGAGGAATTCAATCGTCTTTTCCTCGCGGAGTCGCAGAGACAACCCCAGCCGCTCGTCCGGGCCCTTGAAGTACTTCTTCACCTGGGCGACGGGCTGGTTGGCCTCGATGGCGAGGTCCTCGATGCGCTTCTCCACGTCCTCGTCGGACGCCTGGATGTTCTGCTGCTGGGCAATGGCCTCGAACAGCAGCGTGCCCTTCACCTCCAGGACGGCCTTCTCGCGCATCTCCTCGCGCAGCCGGTTGAAGTCCAGGTTGAGCTGGCGCGGGTCGATGCCCTGGCGCTGCATCTGGCGGAAGGCGCCCTCCATCATGGAGTCGATGGCGCGCTCCACCATGGCGCGGGGCACGTCGAACGCGTTCTTTTCCAGGAGCGCCTTGATGAGCGCGTCGCGCTCGTCCACCTGGGACTGGTTTTTCTTGGCCTTCTCCAGGTCGGAGCGCACCTTGGCGCGCAGCTCGTCCACCGTCTGCGCGACGCCGGTCTGCTTGGCGAAGTCGTCGTTGAGCTCCGGCAGCACCGCCTTCTTCAGCTCCTTGACGGTGATGTGGAAGGTCGCCGTCTTCCCACGGATGTCCTCCACCTGGTAGTCCTGGGGGAAGACGTAGTCGATGTCCTTCGACTCGCCGACCTTCGCGCCCTCCAGCTGCGGGATGTTGCCCTCGATGAGCTCGCCTGCCTGCACGCGCACGCCGATGCCGTCCGCCTTGCTGCCAGGGAACGGGTTGCCCTCCACCTTCGCCTCGAAGTCGATGGTGACCTGATCGCCGGAGGCCGCGGTGTCGCGGTCGGTGACGGGCTCGATGCGGCCCAGGTTCTGGCGCATCCGTTCAATCTGCTCGTTCACCGTCTCATCGGAGATGGCGGTGTCGATCTTCGTGAGCGCCACGCCCTCGAAGTCCTTGGCCTCCACGCGCGGCTTCACCTCCACGCGGGCCTCGAAGTTGAAGGGGGCGTTGGGCTTGAGGCCGGAGTTGGTCACCTGGGGCGAGGCGACGGCCTCCACCTTGTGCTCGCGCACGGCCTCCAGGTAGGCCTTCTGCACCACGCGCTGGATGACGTCGTCCTCCACCTGCTCGCGGTAGCGCTGCTCGAGGATGCGGCGGGGAACCTTGCCCTGACGGAAACCAGGCAGCTTCACCTGACCGCTGAGCGCGGCATACGCGCGGTTGAGTTCCTCCGCCACGCGGGCGTTGTCGACCTCGATGGAGAGCTTCTTCTCGATGGGAGAAAGCTCTTCGACCTGGACCTTCATGCGGGCCTCGCTCGCCGCCTCCACGGGCCTTCGCGTCCCGGGGCGGCAACCGGAAAGTGGGACGTGCGGCTTTAGGGGATAGGCACGAACGGGTCAACGCGAAATGGGCGAGGAGGGACTCGAACCCTCACACCTTGCGGTACCAGATCCTAAGTCTGGCGCGTCTACCAGTTTCGCCACCCGCCCGGCGCGACAGGCAACTGTCCTACCGCGAAACGTCCGGCCGGGACAGGGGCCCTTCCGGCGCGCGTGACGCCGGAAAAGAAACAGGGCCCCTTCATTCCTGAAGGGGCCCTGCGAGTGAGAGCGGAGGGAATCGAACCCACAACCTATGGATTAAGAGTCCATTGCTCTGCCAATTGAGCTACGCTCCCGACTGCTTGGCCTCGACGCGTTGGCTGCGCGACGTCGATGGCGGCGGTGAATACCGGTCGCCGCCCGCGCTGTCAAAACGTTTCTGCACCCCCCTTTCATTCTTCGCGTGATGACCGGATGCCCGGCGTGCGGCCGGCCACTCCAGGATCGCCGCGACGATGCGAAGGCACGGGCCGGCCTGCATGTTGATCCACGCCGTGATCCGCGCTTCAGGCCTGTAGCACGCGCCTGGGGGAGCCCCTGCCCGCACGGGAGGGCTGCGGCGTTGCGGCGGCAACCAGGTGGGCGGGCGAGGGTCGCCCGTCCTTTTCGTGGAGTGGATGCAGGAGATGACAGTGATGGAAGCCAACGTGAAGGCGGACGGAGCGACGTCGCCGCAGGGCGCGGCCTGGAACCGGGAGCGGGTGGACCTGGTGAAGCGGACCATCTGCCCTCGGGGAATCAGCGAGGACGAGTTCGCTCTCTTCATCGAGCAGTGCAAGCGGAGCGGGTTGGATCCGCTCCTCAAGGAAGCCTTCTGCGTGGCCCGCCGGCAGAACGTGGGCAACCGCGAGCGGCCCAACTGGGTGACGAAGTACGAGTTCCAGCCCTCCGAGGCCGGCATGCTCGCCCGGGCCGAGCGCTTCCCGGACTTCAAGGGCATCCAGGCGAGCGCGGTGTTCGCCGAGGATGAAATCGTCGTGGACCAGGGCAAGGGCGAGGTGGTGCACCGCTTCAACCCGGCCAAGCGCAAGGGCGCGCTGGTGGGCGCCTGGTCGCGGGTGGTGCGCGAGGGGAAGCTGCCGGTGGTGGTGTGGCTGGACTTCGCCGGCTACGTCCAGCAGACGCCGCTGTGGGCGAAGATTCCCACGACGATGATCGAGAAGTGCGCCCGCGTGGCGGCGCTGCGCAAGGCGTATCCGGAGGCCTTCGGCGGACTGTACGTGCGCGAGGAGATGCCGGCGGAGGAGCTCGACGCCCACGCGCACGCGCCGCTGGCGGAGGAGCCCGTGCCGCCGACGGGCGCCTACGAGGTGCTGGGCTCCAAGCCGGGCCCGGTGAAGGCGTCCTTCCCCACCCTGGCCCCGGCGCCCGCCCCGGCTGAAGCCCGTCCGGCGGAGGTGGAGACGCAGCAGCTCTCCATCGACGTGCCGCTGGCGCCGGTGGCCCCCGCCGCCGTCCCCGTGGCGCCCGAGCGCCCCAAGGTGAGCGCCGTGGTGGTGGCGTTCGGCCCGCACAAGGGGAAGACGACGGCGGAGCTGTCCGACGACGAGCTGAGCGAGACCATCGACCTGGCGCACGAGAAGCTGATGGAGCAGCCCCGGGCCCGCTGGGCGAAGGCGATGCGGGAGAACCTCACCGCGTTGGAGGCGGAGACGGAGCTGCGGTGCCGGGTGCCGTCCGCCAAGGACGGCGCCGGCGCGACGCCGGAGGCCTGAGCGCTCAAGGCGCCTTCGCTGGATGAAACGACGCCCGCGTCCCCGGCCATGGGGGCGCGGGCGCTCCGCTGTCCGGGAGGGCAAACAGGCTGAAGCGGGGTCTGGAGCCACGAGCGCGGAGCTGGAAGGAACCAGCGTCAAACGCGGCTTCGAGGGGGTTGAGACAGTGCGCCCAGAGGGACTTGAACCCCCAACCCTCGGCTTCGAAGGCCGATGCTCTATCCAGTTGAGCTATAGGCGCGGCGGGAAGCGAAGAAGAAGGGCGGACAACCGGGATCGAACCGGCAACCTCCGGAGTCACAGTCCGGCGCTCTAACCAATTGAGCTATGTCCGCCGTCACTCACCCACATCACGGCTTTTGAAGCGGCGGTCTCCTACCGTGGAAACCGGGGCCGTTCAAGGCCCAAATCAACAACCCCTCCAAGCAGGTTGGCGCCCCAGGCAGGACTCGAACCTGCGACCCCCGACTTAGAAGGTCGGTGCTCTATCCAGCTGAGCTACTGGAGCCTGCCGGGAAACCCTCACTGCACTGCTCAACGACGGCACTTCAAATCGGGGCGAGAGGATTCGAACCTCCGACCCCCTGCGCCCAAGGCAGGTGCGCTACCAGGCTGCGCTACGCCCCGAGAAGTGCCGCATTCTTCGCCCAACGCGGACGGACGCGCAAGCTTGCTGTTCCTGACGCCCGCCCGTCCGGTCAGAGCGCCAACAGGTGCTCCCGCATCCGCTGGAAGGCCTTGGCCCGGTGGGACACCCGCGACTTCTCCTCCGGCGTCAGCTCCGCCATGGCCCGGCCGCCCTGCCCCGCCACCTGGAACACGGGGTCGTAGCCGAAGCCGTGCGTCCCCCTGGGCGCATGCAGGATGGTGCCCTCGCAGCGGCCCACCTCCACCCGGGGCTCGCCCGGGCCCGCCACCAGCGCCAGGGCGCAGCAGAAGGACGCCGTGCGCTTCTCGTCCGGCACGCCGGCCAGCTCCGCCAGCAGCTTCTCGTACCGGGCCCGGTCATCCCCCGGCGCATAGCGCGCGGAGAGCACGCCGGGACGTCCGCCCAGCGCGTCCACGCACAGCCCCGAGTCATCCGCGAGCGTGGGCAGCCCGGTGGCCAGCGCGTACTCGCGGGCCTTCTTCACCGCGTTCGCCTCGAAGGTGTCGCCGTCCTCCACGGGTTCGGGCACGGGGGGCAGGTCCTTGAGGGACACCACCTCCACCGCGTCCCCCACCAGCATGCGCAGTTCGCGCAGCTTGCCGGCGTTGCCGGTGGCGAAGAGCAGCCGGGGCTTCATCCCAGCACCCTGGCCTGGGCGGCGGCGAGCTGCTGGATGGCGGCGAGCCCTCCGTCCAGCATCGCGTCCATCGCCTTGCGGTCGAAGAGCTTGTGCTCGGCGGTGCCCTGCACCTCCACGATGCGCCCGTCCGCCGTGGCCACGAGGTTCAGGTCCACGTCCGCGGTGGAGTCCTCGTCGTAGTCCAGGTCCACGCGCACCTCGCCGTTCACCACGCCCACCGACACGGCGGCCAGCGGGGTGAGCTTCGCCAACATGCCCGGCTTGTTGAGCGAGCGCATCGCCAGCACCAGCGCCACGTACGCGCCGGTGATGGACGCGGTGCGCGTGCCGCCGTCCGCCTGGAGGACGTCGCAGTCCAGCGTGAAGGTGCGGACGCCCAGCGAGGGCAGGTCCACGGAGGCGCGCAGGGCCCGGCCGATGAGCCGTTGGATCTCCATGGTGCGCCCGGTCTGCTTGCCCTTGGCGGCCTCGCGCGCGCTCCGGGTGTGCGTGGCGCGCGGGAGCATGCCGTACTCGGCCGTCACCCAGCCGGAGCCCTTGCCCATCAGGTGCGGCGGGACGCGGTCCTCCACCGAGCAGGTGACGAGCACCTTGGTGTGGCCGAACTCCACCTGCACGGAGCCCTCCGCGTAGCGGTTGACGTTGGGCGTGAGGGTGACCGGCCGGAGATCCAGCGCACCACGTTGGAAGGAACGCACGAGGGAAGCTCCTGACGCGAAGGGACGTGAACCCCGCGCTTTATCAGGGCCCGGTGGATCCAGCCACCGGCGCGGAGGGCGAGTGGTCCCTGCGGCGCGACTCCCGGAGGAACGCCTGCACCCCGTCCGAGATGGCCTCCGCCAGCGCCTCCTGGTACGCGGCCTTCCCCAGCCGGGCGCCCTCCTGCGGGTGGGAGATGAAGCCCACCTCGATGAGCACCGCCGGCGCCTCCACGCCCGTGAGCACGAAGAACGGCGCCTGCTGCACGCCCCGGTCCGCCGCGCCGCTCTTCGACACCAGGCGCGGGTGGATGGCGTAGGCCAGCCGGGACGCATCCGAGTGCGCCTCCGTGCGCGCCAGGTCATCCAGGATGAAGGCCAGCGTGGAGTGTCCCCGCCCGGCGCGGGCCGTGGGCGCCTCCGCGTTCTCGCGGTCCGCCACCGCGCGCGCGGCCTCACCGGAGGCGTTGGCGGAGAGGAAGTACGTCTCGATGCCCTCGGTGCGCTCGCGCAGCCGCTTCGTGGGCATGGAGTTGGCGTGGATGGAGAGGAAGAGGTCCGGCCGCTGGATGTTGGAGAAGTCCACCCGCTCCGACAGCGCCATCTGCGTGTCCTGCTCGCGGGTGAGGAACACCTCGCTGCCCGCCGCCTCCAGCTTGTCGCGCAGGCGCTGGGCAATCTGGAGGGCGATGTCCTTCTCCCAGAGGTTCCCGGGCCCCTTCGCGCCCTCCTTCGCCCCGCCATGGCCCGGGTCGATGACGATGCGCGCACCGCGCTCCCCCGCCTGGGACAGGGCGGGAAGCAGGCACAGCAGCGCGAGGAGACTCAAGGGGGAGGGGCGCGGCGACATTCGCGCCCCGGATGCTACCGGAGGCCCGGCCCGGAGGCGAAATCCGCCCCCTCGCCTTCCAACACCCCTGCTTCCGACTCAGCCCACCACGTCGATGCCCGGCCGGCCCGCCTGGACCTCGCCGATGAGGGACGCGTCCACGCCCGCCTTCTCCAGCGCCTGCACCGCCTTGAGCGCATGGCGCGCGGGCACGCTGGCCAGCAGGCCGCCGTTGGTCTGCGCATCCGCCAGCAGCCACTGGATGTGCTCCGGCAGCCCCTCCGGAAAACGCACCTTCGGCTTCACGTGCGCCAGGTTCGTCTTCGTGCCGCCCGGCACCACGCCGTCCTCCGCCAGCCCCGGCACCTCCGCGATGAGCGGGATGCGCTCCAGGTCCAGCAGCGCCCTGGCCTTGGAGCCGGTCATCATCTCCAAGAGGTGGCCCAGGAGCCCGAAGCCCGTCACGTCCGTGAGCGCGTTCACCTTGAATGCGCCCGAGGCGAACACCTCACCGGCGGCCTTGTTGAGCGTGGTCATCTGCGCCGTCACCCGCTTCACGAGCGACTTGGACGCGAGCCCCCGCTTGATGGCGGTGGTGGCGATGCCGGTGCCCACGGGCTTGGTGAGGATGAGCACGTCCCCGGGCTTCGCCCCGGCGTTGGTGAGCACCTTCTTCGGGTGCACCACACCCGTGACGGCCATGCCGTACTTGGGCTCCGGGTCGCGGATGCTGTGGCCGCCCAGGATGGGGATGCCCGCCTCGTCCGCCTTGGACTGGCCGCCCGCGAGGATCTTCTGGAGCACCTTGAGCGGCAGCTCCTCCGGGAAGCAGACGAGGTTCAGCGCGAACAGGGGCCTGGCGCCCATGGCCCAGATGTCCGACAGCGCGTTGGCCGCGGCGATGGCGCCGAACTGGAACGGGTCGTCCACGAGCGGCGGGAAGAAGTCCACCGTCTCCACCACCGCCATGCCCGGCGCCAGTTGGTACACCGCCGCGTCGTCGTGGGTGGTGAAGCCCACCAGGGCCTGCGGGGGTGCGGCCGTCTTCAGCCCGCCCAACACCCGCGCCAGGTCCCCTGCCTTCAACTTCGCCGCGCAGCCCGCGCAGTGGCTCATCTCGGTGAGGCGCCTGGCCTTCACCGGTTTCTTGCCCGCCATCGTGTCCCCGCCCTACTCCGCGCGCACGTAGTCGCGCTTCATGAGCTGCACCACGGATTCGGCCGTGAGCACGTCGTCGCCGTCCGAGTGGTCCAGCACCCCGCCCAGCGAGCCGTGGTTGTGCACCAGCTGGAGCACGTCCAGCAGCTCCGGCGTCAGCTCCTTGAGGGGCGGCGTCAGCGGCTGCGCGAGCCTCAGCGCCGTCGCCATGGGCGGCAGCTGCGGCTGCAGGCGCTTGAACTCGTCCAGTTGCCGGAGCGCGTCCATGAGGAGCGCTTCGGTGGAGGAGTCCAGCTCCACCATGAACTCCTGGCTGTCCGCGGCGCGCAGTTCGAAGTCACCCTCTTCCCAGGTGACGATGCGGTTGAAGCTCTTCTGCGGACCCAGGTTGTGGTTGTCGTCGATGACCGCGTAGTACACGCGGCCCTGGCGCAGGTAGATGCGGCCCTCGTGGGCGTTGTTCACCACGAGCACGCCGTTCTTCTTCGACGTGTGGAAGAGCTGGAGCAGGTCCGGCAGGGGGATCTCTTCAATCTTCCCCGTCATGGAGCTGGCCTTGGTGGTCCGCGCGGCCTGGGCGGCGGCGGCCTCCTCCAGCTTCTGCTTCACCACGCTCTCGTCCACGGCGGCGCTCTCCGCGCCCTGGTGCACGAGCTTGAGGATGGAGGTGCCGATGAGGATGCGGTCCCCCTCCTTGAGCCGGGCCTGCTTCACCTTCTCGCCGTTGACGAAGGTGCCGTTGGTGGAGCCCAGGTCCTCGATGGTGATCTTCCCGTCGGAGAACAGGATCTTCGCGTGCTTGCGCGAGACCATGTCCTCCACGAGCACCATGTCCAACTCGCTCGACCGTCCGACGACGATCTGCTTGTCGGCCTTCAGCGGGAACTCACCGCCCTGGTACTTCCCGGAGATGAACTTGAGGGCAAACGACTGCGCCGTACCGCTCGGAGTGCTCACGGTGCCGCGACCTCGATGATGGAAGTTGCCATGGTGCTCAACCCGTCACTTCCGCCTTCCCCGGGTCCTTCACCAGGTTCAGGTACATCTGCGCGCTCTTGTTGCCGGGGCTGCGCACGAGCACGTCTTCCCAGACCTTCACCGCCTCGTCACGGCGTCCCGCCGAGTACAGTGCGATTCCATAGTTGATCCGTCCAGGAATGTACGACGGATTCTGCGCGATGACCTGCTCGTACTCGGAGAGCGCGGCCGCGTTGTCCCCGGCATCCCGCAGGGCGTTGCCCAGCTTGAGGCGGATGTCCACGAACTCCGGGAAGTGCGCCAGCGCGCGGCGGTACTCCTCAATCGCCTTGGCCCACACGCCGCTGGAGGCGAACACGTCGCCGATGTCGGCGTACATGTTGGCCACCTTCTTCATGACGTACGGATCCAGCTCGCCGGGGGCGCCCTTCTGGCGGGACAAGGCGGCCTGGTAGACCTCCTTCGCCTCCGCGTACTTCCCCATGTCGTTGTAGATGACCGCCAGGTTGAGGGCGGCCTCGGTGTACGCGGGGTTGAGCCGCAGCGCGGACTCAAAGGCGCGCTGCGCCCGGGCGAACTGGCCCTGGTCGTGGTAGATGATGCCGAGCATGTTGTAGACGTCGGCGAAGGTCGGGTTCTGCTCGACCACCTTCGTCAGGTACTGCTCGGCCTGGGCGTACTGCTTCTTCTCGAAGGAGCCGCGCCCGAGGGTCAGTAGCTGCTTGAGGGCTTCTTCCATGACTCGGCCCCGCGCGGGCCCCTTCCTCCGCGGGTAGCCTACATGAGGCTGGGCGAAAACAAGAATTGATCGCCCTGCCGCACGAGCAAAAGCTGGCGCTCCCCCCGGGTGTCCACCGGTCGAGACGGGAGATCCCCCTCCACCCGGTAGTGCTCGGTGACGACGGCTTCGTCGCGCTCCAGCCGCACGTACCACGCCTCCACCCGCAGGCGCCGCTTGCGCAAGGGGGCCATCTCCTCCCACGCCCGGCCCACCCCGCCGTCGCCGCCCGGGGCCATCAGCCGCGTCAGGGCCTCTGGCATTCCCAGCTCCAGGGCGCGCCGCCGCGCCTCCAGCGCCGCCACCACCGCCACCAGCCGGGGCGCCTCCGAGGGCGTGGGCTTCCAGCGCCCGGATTCGCGCGAGAAGGGCACGAGCTCCACCCCGGCGGTGCTGACGACGGTGGTGCCCAGCTTCCCCTCGAAGTCCAGCGTCGCGGCGGCCTCCGCCCGGCGGCCGTCCGGCGCCACCGACACGGAGATGCGGGCGTACTGGAGCTTCTGGGAGACGAGCGGGAGCGCGGCGCCGGGCACGGACAGCGACACGCCGTCGTGTTCGGACTCCTTGAGCGAGGTGACGACCTCCGCCTCGGGTCCCGCCGCGATGCCCAGGAGGCGCGGCCCCAGGAACGCCACGGCGGCCACCCCGGCGAGCAGGGCGATGACGATGCCACCCAGCCGCCCCCAGTCCTCCAGCCGCCTCACGACCCCAGCATCTTCTGGGCGCGCTCGGCGGCGGGGGTGCCCGGCAGGCGCTTGATGACCTGGCGCAGCGTGTCCTGGGCGCGCTGCGGGTCGTTGAGCTTCCCGTAGGCCTCGTGCAGCTTGAAGAGGGCCTCCTCTTCCAGCGTCGTGCCCGGGTAGTCCTTGAGCAGCCCTTCCAGGCGCTGGGCAACGGCCTTCCAGCGCTCGCGCCGGGCGTAGAAGGACGCGACGTACAGCTCGTGCCGGGCCAGCCGGAAGCGGGCGTCGTCCGCGTGCACCTTCGCGTCCGTGGCGTACTGCGACTGAGGGTACTGGCGCAGGAAGGCGTTCATCGCCCGGAGCGCGTCGTACATGGGCTTCTGCTCCTTCTCGTACGAAGGCGGCAGGGCGAAGAACTCCGAGGGGAACTCCTCCACGTAGGACAGGGCCGCGCGGTAGGCGGCGTAGTCCACCTTGGGGTGCGTGGGGTGCAGCTTGATGAAGGAGTCGAACTTCTCCCGCGCCTCCGGGTACATCTCCCGGGCGAAGTCCAGGTCCCCCAGCTTCAGCTCCGCTTCACGGGCCGCCTCCAGGTAGGGGTACTTGGCGCGGACGTGGTCGAAGTACTTCTCCGCCTTGAGGAAGTCCTTGTCCTCCATCGCGGCATCGCCCAGCGCCAGGTTCTCCATGGCCTGGCCGGCGTAGTTGGGCTCGCCGGCGGGCCCCTGGGACAGGGCCGCGCAGCCGGAGAGCAAGAGGACGGTCACACACAGGACGACAGAGCGCATCACGCCCCCAAACTATTCGTCCTGCCCGGAGGGGTCCAGCGAAGGTTCACCCACCAGACGGGTCACGATGTCGGGCGCGAAACCCCGGCTGAGCAGGAGCCGCCCCGCGCGCGCCTGCTCCTTCGCGTCCAGCGGGCGGCCCGCCAGGCGCCGCTTCTCCAGCACCTGCCGGGCGGCCTCCAGCGCGTCGAAGCCCACCGCGTCCTTCGCGGACGCCAGCGCCTGCCGGGCCACGGCGCCCTCCAGGCCGTGCGCCTGGAGCCGCTGGAGGACGGCGCGCGGCCCCAGCTTCCCCTTGCCCAGCAGGGACGTGGCGCGGTCGCGGGCGAACTTCGCGTCGTCCAGGTAGCCCCATTCGGAGAGCCGGGCGAGCACCTGGTCGCGCACGGGGCCGGGGTAGCCCTTGCGCTCCAGGGCGAGCGTCAATTCGTGGCGGCTCCGGGCGCGCACCGAGAGCAGGCGCAGACAGGCGTCGGTGGCGCGCTGGACAGCCTCCGGACCTTCGGGCTCCTCAACCATCGCGGAGTCCCTACCATGTGGTAACAGGCCCCGCCATGCACCCCGTCCTCGCCCGCTTCCTCACCGCCGATGCCGCCAAGGAGACGCTTCGCAAGGAGAAGGCGGGTGAACCGCTGACTCCCGAGGAGCAGCACTTCGTGGCCGCCGCCGACGCGAACCCCAAGCAGCGCGCGATGCTGCAGGGCGTGAGCGGCCGCGCGCTGTCCTCCGACGCCCAGGCCTCGCTGGTGCTGCTGGCCGCGCACGCCGCCGCGCGCGCCCTGGCGGAGGACCCGGCCCTCACCTCCGCCACCCAGAAGGCGCGCGAGGCCCTGAAGGAGGAGGGCGCGAGCGACGAGGAGACGGACGCCTTCGTCGCGTCCATCCTCCTGGAGGAGGCGTTCGGGTACGAGCAGGAGGTGGACACCTTCGACGCCGACTACGTGAAGGAGTCGCTGGGCGAGGTGCCGGCGCTGGCCGCGCTGTCCAAGGAGTCCGTGGACGCGCTGTTCCTCGCGTTCATCAAGGCGTCGGAGAACGACGCGGACCGCAAGGCGCGCGAGCACATCGCCCGGGCCCTGTTTGAAATCGCGTGGTCCGAGGGCCCCACGTCCATCAACCCGGAGCACCTGGAGACGCTGCTCGACAACGAGGTCGTGCAGGCGTCCGACGAGGAGCAGGACGCGCGCGTGCGCGCCACCGTGTCGCTGCTGCAGACCCTGGCGCACCAGGGGCTGGTGGGCCCGCTGCGCCTCACCCGGCTGCGCGCGCAGCTGGGCGATGACGACGCCTGAGCCGGGCTCCCGCCGCGCTGAAGCGGGGTGACGACGCCTGCCGGACAAGCCCTCCCCTTCCCTTCCGGGAGGAGGCGGGCCGCCGACGGGCGCGTCAGAAGCGTTCAATCTGGAAGTCGTCGTCGCCCCCGGCCGCCGGAGCGGGCGCGGGCACCGGGGCGGGCGCGGGAGGACGGGCGGCCTGCGGAGGCATGGGCCGGCCCTGGACCACGCCGGGCGGAGGCGTTCCCGGAGGACGCGGGGCCGCCACGCCGGGCGGCGGCGTCATGGGCCGGCCGGCCATGGGCGCCCCGGGACGCTGGGCCTGGGCGGGCGGCGCCGCGGGGGCCTGGGCCGGGGCGGGCGCGCCCTTCTGGGCGAAGGACGCCGAGCCCGGGATGGGACGCTCCTCGCCGGCCTTGGCGTCGAAGTTGTCCCACTTCGAGTCGGACGTGCCGCTGATGCCGGAGAAGCGCAGCGCGAAGTCGTCCGGGTTGCTCGCCTGGCGGTGGGCCTCGTCGTAGGTGACGAGCCCGTTGCGCACGAGCCCCATCAACGACTGGTCGAAGGTCTGCATGCCGTAGGAGTCCGTGCCCTGCGCGATGGCGTCGTGGATCTCCTTGGTGCGGTCCTTGTCCTCGATGAGCTCCCGCACGCGCGTGGTGACGCGCAGCACCTCCACCGCCGCCACGCGGCCCTTGCCGTCCGCGCGCGGGACGAGCCGCTGGCTCACCACGCCGCGCAGCACGCTGGAGAGCTGCAGGCGCACCTGCTTCTGCTGGTGCGGGGGGAAGGCGGACACGATGCGGTTGACGGTCTCCGTCGCGTCCAGCGTGTGCAGCGTGGACATCACGAGGTGGCCCGTCTCCGCGGCGTGGAGCGCGGTTTCGATGGTCTCGTGGTCGCGCATTTCGCCCACCAGGATGACGTCCGGGTCCTGGCGCAGCGCGCTCTTGAGGGCCTGCGAGAAGCTCATCGTGTCCACACCCACTTCGCGCTGGTTCACGATGGAGCGCTTGTCGCGGATGAGGAACTCGATGGGGTCCTCGATGGTCATGATGTGGTTCGTCTCATTGGAGTTGATGAAGTCGATCATCGCCGCCAACGTCGTGGACTTGCCGGAGCCCGTGGTGCCCGTCACCAGCACCAGGCCGCGCTCCTCGCCGCACACCTTCTCCAGCACCGGGGGCAGCAGCAGGTCCTTCATCGTCATCACCTTGAAGGGGATGACGCGGAGCACGGCGCCCACCGTGCCGCGCTGCTGGAAGACGTTCACGCGGAAGCGGCCCAGGCCGGGGACCCCGTACGCCAGGTCCACCTCGTTGCTGACCTTGAACTTCTCCTTCTGGAACTCGTTCATGATGCCGAACGCCATGCGCGCCACCTCCTCCGGGGGCAGGCGGCGGCCGTCCTTGAGCGGCACCAGCGAACCGTCCACGCGGAACATGGGCGGCAGGCCCGCCTTCAGGTGGATGTCGGAGGCGCCGCCGCGCAGGGCGATCTGCAGGATTTCGTTGAGTTCCATGGGAGGGCCCGGATGCTAGCAGAACGCCCGCGCGGACCGCGACGGGGCGTGGAGCACCCCGCAAAGCACAACGGCGGAGGTCCCGAAGAGGACCCCCGCCGTGGAGCGGCTCCAGCGAGCCGGCAAGCGGACTAGCGCTTGGAGAACTGGAACCGACGACGGGCGCCGGGCTGGCCGTACTTCTTGCGCTCGACCGCGCGAGCATCGCGGGTGAGGAAGCCGGCCTTCTTCAGCGCCGGACGGAACTCCGGGTTGAAGGCGCACAGCGCGCGCGCGATGCCGTGACGGATGGCACCGGCCTGACCAGAGAGGCCGCCGCCGCGCACGTTGACCGTGACGTCGAGCTTGCCCTTCTGCTCCAGGATCTCCAGCGGCTGGTTGAGCACCATCTTCGACGTCTCACGGCCGAAGTACTCGTTGATGTCGCGGCCGTTGATGACCACGAGGCCATTGCCAGGACGCAGCCACACGCGAGCGGTGGCCTCCTTGCGGCGGCCGGTGGCGTAGAAACCGAGTTCGGGATTGATCGCCATGGCTGTTCCTTACGCCTCGACCTTGTACGCCACCGGCTTCTGGGCGGTGTGCGGATGGGTATCACCGGCATACACCTTGAGCTTGGTCATCATCTGACGGCCCAGGGCGCTGCGCGGAAGCATGCGACGCACGGCGTTGAGGATCACGTCCTCGGGGTGCCGGGCACGAAGCTTCTGCAGGTTGGTGATCTTCAGGGCGCCCGGGAAACCGGCGTACGGGTGCCGGTAGTAGAGCTTGTCGGTCTCCTTCGTGCCCGTCACCTTCACCTTGTCGGCGTTGATGACGATCACGTGGTCGCCCGTGTCGATGGACGGGGTGTACGTCGGCTTGTGCTTGCCCTTCAGCAGGGTAGCAATCTGACTGGCGGCGCGGCCAAGCACCTTGTCGGACACGTCGATGACGTGCCACTGGCGCTTGATGTCCGCGGCCTTGGCGCTGTAGGTCTTCTGCGACATTTCGTGCACTCCAAACTTCGGCGCGGCACCCAGGTGCATGCCAGGGGCCGCGTGCTCGTGCGAAACCAACCGCGGGTCCTCCGCCAAAACTCCGACAGAAGCCCGGAAAGGCCGAACCTCCTAGCGGGACCCTGGGATCAAGTCAAGGTCGGGCGCACGGGGCCTGGAAATCCGGCCGCCTAGGGCGCCCGGCCGGGCGTCCCCGGGCCGGGCCCGCCAGGCGTGGGCTTCTTGAACCGCTCCTTCAGGTTGGCGAAGAAGTTCTTCTCCTTCTCGTCCGGAGGGCCCTGACGCGGCGCGTCCATGTCGACGTTCTCGAAGGCGTCCGGGGGCAGGTCCTCCAGGAAGCGCGAGGGCGTGCGGGGCACCTCCTTGCCGCGCTTCACGCGGACCGTGGAGCGCGTGAGGTACAGCAGCTCCTTGGCGCGGGTGATGCCCACGTAGCAGAGGCGGCGCTCCTCCTCGAGGTTCTGCGCCTCGCCCTGCATGCCGCCGTGAGGCATCAGGTCCTCCTCCATGCCCAGGAAGAAGACGAGCCGGTACTCCAGGCCCTTGGAGGCGTGCAGGGACATGAGCGTCACGCGGCGGTTCTGGCCGGGGATCTCCTCCTCCTCCTGGCGCGTGTCCAGGCTGAGGCGGTTCAGGTACGTGAGGAGGCTGGCCTTGGGGCCCTCGCGCTTCTCGAACTTCTCCAGCGACGCGAGCACGTGGTCCACGCTCTTGAGCTTCTTGTCCGCGGCGGTGCCGGAGACGGCCTTCGCCCGGGTGGCCTCCCGGAAGCCGATCTCCTCCAGGAGCTTCTGCGTCGCCTCCGACAGGCGCGGGGCCTGGGAGAAGGCGTCGCGGTAGCGCTCCACCATCTCCACGAACTCCAGCACCTTGCCGCCCGCGCCAGCCGGCAGGTCCTCGTAGGTGTCCGCGCGGCGCATGGACGTCCAGAGCGTCACGCCCTCCGCGCGCGAGTGCGCGTGCAGCCGCTCCATGGTCACGTCGCCGATGCCGCGCGCCGGCACGTTGACGATGCGCATGAGGCTGATCTCATCCAGCCGGTTGGCCAGCACCTTGAAGTACGCGATGACGTCCTTCACCTCGCTGCGGTCGAAGAACTCGCTGCCGCCCACCACTTCGTAGGGGATGTTCTTCTCACGCAGCATCTCCTCCACCGGGCGCGACTGGCCGTTGGTGCGGTAGAGCACCGCGATGTCGTCCGCGGGGATGCCCTGGGAGATGTGCTTCTGGATTTCGTGCGCGACGAAGCGGGCCTCCTCCTCGTCGTTCGGACAGGCCACCACCTTGACCCGCTCGCCGCCCCGGCGGTCGGTCCACATGCGCTTGTCCTTGCGCTCGGGGTTCTTCGCGATGACGGCGTTGGCGGCGTCCAGCACCCGCTGTGACGAGCGGTAGTTCTGCTCCAGCCGCACCTCCTTGCCGCCCGGGAAGTGCCGCTCGAAGTCCAGGATGTTGCGCACCTCCGCGCCTCTCCAGGAGTAGATGCACTGGTCGTCGTCACCCACCGCGCACACGTTGCGCGACTCGCCCGCGAGCAGCTTGAGCAGATCCAGCTGGGCGTGGTTGGTGTCCTGGAACTCGTCCACCAGCAGGTAGCGGAAGCGCTGCGTGTACTTGCGGTGCAGGTCCGGGTGCTCGCGCAGGAGGCGCGCGGGCAGCACCAGCAGGTCGTCGAAGTCCACGGAGCCCTGCGCCTTGAGCGCGAGCTGGTAGTCCGCGAACACCATGGCGGTGATGAGGTCGTAGTCGTCCCCCATCCCCTCGCCCTTGGGCTGCGGCACCTCTCCGGAGTTCTTCGCCTTGGAGATGAGGGTGAGGACCTTGCGCACGTCGAAGGCGCGGTCGTCGATGCGCTTCTCGCGCATGGCGCGGCGGATGATGGCCAGCTGGTCGCCCATGTCCGCGATGGCGAACTTCCGGGGCCACCCCAGCCGGTGGATGTCCTCGCGCAGCACCTCCGCGCCGAACGCGTGGAAGGTGCAGACGAGGACGCCCTGGGCGCGCGGGCCGGCCATGTGGACCAGCCGCTCCTTCATCTCCGTGGCGGCCTTGTTGGTGAAGGTGACGGCCAGGATGTTGCGGGCCAGCAGGTGGCCCGGCCGCTCGTTGAGCAGGTGGACGATGCGGTGGGTGATGACCCGCGTCTTGCCGCTGCCGGCTCCCGCCAGGACGAGCAGGGGACCCTCGGTCGTCAGCACGGCCTCACGCTGTGGAGGATTGAGCTTCGAAAGGTCCATTGCGCGCAGGCCGGGGATACCCTTTGATTCGTTCGTGCGCGACTATTTCCTACGGCTGGCCACCGCGATGCTCGCGCTGTGCGTGGGCGGCGGATGTCTTGACGACGAACGCACGACTTCTCCCACCCCGCGCGACGTGGTGACCACCGCCGCACCGTGCGTGTACTTCAAGGACCTGGCGCCCTTCCTGCCGGAGTCGCTGGAGGGCTTCACGGTGGGCGCCACCGGGGGCTCCACCGGCAAGTACGGCGACGTGTCCGTGTCGGAGGCGGAGCGCACCTACACCCGCGGCGAGGGCCGGGAGGTGAAGGTGCGCATCGTGGACACCACGCTGGGGCTGAAGCTGGGGCAGGCCATCCGCGAGGCGGCGCAGAAGGCGCGGGGCCGGGCGGCGAGCGACCCGACGGCGCCCATCCAGTGGAAGGAAGCCGTGGGCTTCGTGCGCTATGACGCGGACGAGGGCATGGCGGAGGCGAACCTCCTGGTGGGTGAGCGCTTCGTGGTGGCCGTCACCAGCCGTGGCTTCCCCAGCACCGTGGAGGTGCGACGGGTGGCGCGCGGCATCGATCTGGCCGGGCTCGCCCGGCTGCAGTGATTCCAGTTCAAGGAGCGTCCGTGGCGGTGAAGGAGAAGGGGTCCCGGCCCCAGACGGCCCAGGAGTTGTTGGAGCAGGAGAAGCTGGCGCGCCTGGGCGTTTCGTCCCTGGGCAAGCGTGAGTTCCTGGATCAGTTCCAGAAGCTGTCCAAGAGCTACGCGGTGGATCCGGGCAACCCCGGCTCCTATGCGTGCGAGGGCTGCCAGCGCTGCGCCAACTGCATGTTCTGCAAGGACTGCGACAGCTGCCACCAGTGCACGCACTGCACGCGCTGCGAGCTGTGCACCAGCTGTTCGCATTGCGTGGAGTGCAAGAACTGCCACGCGTGCGCGTACTGCGTGCAGAGCGAGAACTGCTCCAACAGCGCGTACGTGGTGCTGAGCAAGAACCTGCAGGACTGCAACTACTGCTTCGGCTGCGTGGGCCTGTCCAAGAAGGACTTCCACATCCTCAACGTGGGCTTCTCCCGCACCGAGTACTTCAAGGTCGTGGGCAGGCTGCGCAAGGAGCTGGCCATCCCGTAGCCCCTCGCGCGCCTTTGCGCTTTCGCCCTACAAGGCGCGCACGTAGAGGGCCTTGAGGTATTCCGTCTCCGCGAGGCCCGCGAGCACCGGGTGATCCAACCCGGCGCCCCGGCGCTCCAGAATCTGCACCGGCCGCTTCGCGTCCGCGGCGGCGTCCAGCACCATGGACTCGAAGCCCTCGCGGTCCAGCTTCCCCGAGCACGAGCACGTCACCAGCAGGCCGTCCGGCTTGAGGCAGCGCAGGGCGCGCAGGTTGAGCTCGTGGTAGGCGCGCAGCGCGGTGGCCACGCCCTCGCGGCGCTTGGCGAGCCCCGGCGGGTCCAGGACGATGGTGTCGAAGCGGCGGCCCTCCTGGTCGAAGCGGCGCAGCACGTCGAACGCGTTGCCGTTCTCCACCTTCACGTTGGCCCGTCCGTTGGCCTCCGCGTTCGCCTGGGCGCGGGCCGCGGCCTTGGCGTCCTGCTCCACCGCGAGCACCGACGTGCAGTGCTTCGCGAGCGCGAGCGCGAACCCGCCGTGGTAGCTGAAGCAGTCCAGCGCGTCCCCCCGGCCCAGCTCGCCCGCGCGCAGGTGGTTGTCCACCTGGTCCAGGAACGCGCCCGTCTTCATGTCGCCCGTCAGGTCGACCTCGAAGCGGTTGTCGCCCTCGTGGTAGCCGAAGCGCGCGTCGCCCTCGCCGTGCAGCAGGCGCACCTCGCGCGGCAGGCTCTCGAAGTCGCGGCCGGAGGCGTCGTCGCGGCACACCACGTGGGTGGCGCCCGTCAGCTTCACCAGCGCGCGGGCGAGCATCTCCTTGCGCGCGTCCATGCCCTCGGAGAGCGTTTGAATCGTGAGGCCCGGGCCGTAGCGGTCCACGAAGAAGCCGGGCAGCAGGTCCGCTTCGCCGTGCACGAGCCGCAGGCCGTCGCGGCCGGGGAGCACGCCCCGGCGGGCCAGGGCGGCCTCCACGCGGCGGATGAAGAAGGCGTCGTCCACCTTCTCCTCCGCGGGGCTCTTGCGCGTGAGCAGGCGAATGGCCAGCGGGGAGCGGCGGGCGTAGAGCGCCTGCCCGATGGGATTGCCCTGGGGGTCCACCACCGCGACCACCGCGCCCGGCGTGTCGGTGACGGGGGGCTCCATCAGCTCCGTGCGGTACAGCCAGGGGGAGCCTCGACGCAGCGTCTTGGCGCCCTTCAGGCTGACACGGGCAGTGGGAAGGGAAGGCATGTGGGGGCTCACTCCAGGCCGCGTGCGGCCAGTTCCTCGTCGTCCTCCCCTCGCAGATGCCCGATTTCATGCAGCAGTGTCACGCGAATCTGTTCGCGCAGCTCCTCCGGCGTGCGCACCGCCCGGGCCAGGTTGCGCCGGTAGAGGGCCACGGAGCGGCACGGCGTCTCCGTTCCGTCGCAGGGCTCGCCCAGGGAGGGCCCCCGGAACAGGCCCAGGATGGTGGGCGACAGGGGCGGCTGGTTGGCGAGCAGGTCGTCCTCCGAGGGAATCTCCTCGGTGGCCACCGGCACGCCCTCCAGGTCCTTGCGCATGTCCTCCGGCAGGTCCGCCAGCGCGCGCGTCACCTGGGCCCGGAACTCCTCCGGGGTCGGCAGGGGCGGCGGGGGGAAGTCCTGGGGATCCAGCGTGCGGGCCCGGTCGAAGTGCTCCTGCGCCTGCTTCCAGCGCCCCTCGCGCTCCAGGAGCAGCCCCAGATGCTGGTGCACGTACGCGGCGCGCGCCTTGTCCACCAAGAGCGACGCGAAGGCCGTCTTCGCCTCGCGGAAGCGGCACAGCTCGAAGAGGGCCAGGGCCTTCTCGTACTTCGCCTCCACGTTGCCCGGCTCGCGCGCCAGCACGATGGCCGCGCGCTCCAGCGCCTGGTCCGCCTGCCCCAGGTCGTTGAAGGCCATGGCCGCCACCAGGGCCAGGGACGGGACGAGTTCCGGGGGAGTGGAGGGCTGGGACAGGCCGCGCTCGGCGTAGAGGGCGCCCAGTTCGTCCCGCTCACGCGAGGAGGGCAGCTGCACGGCGTACAGGTGCGCGGCACCCAGGAGCGCGTCCGGGTCCCCCGGGTCGATGGCCAGCGCGCGGGCGAAGGCGAGCTGCGCCTCCGGCTCGCGGTGGAGGGAGGCCAGCGCGGCGCCGCGCTCGGCATGGGCGGCGGCCAGGTCCGGCTCCAGCGCGGCGGCCTGCGCGGCGCAGGAGAGCGCCTCCGCGTAGCGGGACGCGTCGTAGTAGCGGCGGGCCGCGTCCAGGGGGGCATCGCCCCGCGCGTCGCACACCGCCAGCGGGTGCACCTCCGCCTCGCCGTCGTCCGGCGGCGTCACGGAGGCCTCAAGGCCGGAGTCGCCCGCCGCGCCCGCGTCCACGCCTCCCGCCGCGAGCGGCCCCGCGTCGGCGCTCACGGAGACGTGCGCACCCGCATCCGTGCCCGCGTCGGCGGCGGCCGGAGAGGGACGTTTGCAGGAGGCGAGCAGGAGACAGACAGCGAGCAGACCGCGCCGCGACATGGGCGGAAGGCTATGGCATCCGCCCCATCCACCGGAAGCGGGGACGTGCCTGTCCGCTCGAAGGGTCCCTTCCCCACCCCGGCTGCACTACCCTTCCCCCACCTCATGAAAAACCCTGGCCCCCCTGGCGACCTCTACCTGGCGTCCACCTCCAGCGCGCGCAAGGCGCTGATGGACGGGCTGGGTCTGCCCTACCGCACCGAGGCCCCGGGCGTGGATGAGCACGTCCCCGCCCACCTGTCCGCCCTGGAGGCCGTGGCGATGCTCGCGGAGCGCAAGGCCCGCGCGGTGCAGGAGCGCCACCCGGACGCCTGGGTCCTGGGGGCGGATCAGCTCGTGGAGGTGGAGGGCCGGACGCTGGGCAAGCCCCGGGACCGGGACGCCGCGCGCACGCAGCTCCAGGGCCTGCTGGGCCACACCCACGCCATCCACACCGGCGTGTGCCTGGTGGGCCCGGGGGGGCACGTGGCGGAGGCGGTGGAGAGCACGCGCCTCACGTTCTTCCCCCTGCCCGCCGAGGAGCTGGAGCGCTACCTGGACACCGGCGAGTGGGAGGGCTGCGCGGGCAGCTACCGCGTGGAGGGCCAGGGGCAGGCGCTGCTCGAGAGGCTGGAGGGGGACCGCACCAACGTGCAGGGGCTGCCCATGCTGTCGGTGGTGCGGCTGTTGCGGCGGGCGGGCTTCGTGTTCTTCACCCGCCCGTAGGGCCCGGCCCCCATCAGGTCGCGCTGGACAGCTCCGCGAGGATCTCCTGGTACGCGGCGCGGGCCTTGTCGGACTGGTCCGCCTTGAAGCTCACCGCGGACACCACCGGGTGCCCGCCCCCGCCGTAGCGCCCGGCGATGGCGGCCAGGTCGTGCTTGCGCGTGTGGGGCCGCCACGGGTTGGAGCCCAGCGACACCTTGGCGCGCGACGCGCCCCGGCCCACCCACAGCGTGTAGCGCGCGTCCGGGTAGAGCGCGTAGGCGATGAACTTGTTGAGGCTGTCCACGCCCTCGTCCACCAGGTCGAAGAAGACGACGCCGTTCTCGTAGCGGGCCTTCTCGCGCACCAGGTCGATGTTGCGCTGGTGCTTGAAGAGCAGCGGCGCCAGCGGGGCGGAGATGAGGGGCGAGGTGGCGATGTCCGCCAGCGACTCCGACTGCATGCGGCGGATGACCTCCGGGATGAGCGTCTCATCCTTCGTGGACTCCAGCACCGTCATGATGCGCAGCGCGGGCTCCTCCAGCGCCACCGCCATCTGGGGGCTGGGGAACTGCGCGCCGTCGATGAGCTCCGCCCAGTGCAGCAGGTCCGACAGCGCGGACGCGTCCCAGCCGAAGCGCTCGCGCGCCACGTCCGCCAGGTACAGCGTGCAGCTCTTGCGGTGCGCGTCGTGGAACTTCTTCCCGCTGGTGTCGCGCTGGAAGTGGGACTCGTCGCCCGGCTGCTGGAAGGCGGAGGCGTGGTGATCAAACCACCAGGTGAGCCGCGCGTCCTGGCTGTAGCGGAAGTCGACGATGACGTTCTCGTCGCCAGTGAAGACGGCCGGGTCGATGCCCTCCGCGCCCGGCTTGTGGGACAGCCCCCGGTAGCTGAACGTCGCGTCCGCACGCACGCGCTCCCGGTAGAAGCGGGTGAAGACCGCGGCGCTGGCCGCGCCGTCGAAACAGTTGTCGTGGAAGAGGACCTGGACTCGCATGGCGGGACGCCCTGTACCCCAAATCCCCCGGCCCCGCTGCGCCCCCCTGGACGCTGCCTCCCCTGCCCTCCAGGCGCCGTGGCTTCCAGGCCACGGGGGTGTGGCCCAGGGGTGACACGGACCCGCTCCCTGGTGTGCACCCGCCCTCCCCCAGAGGCGCGCCCTTGAACGTCCTGTGGAAATCACCGTGCGGGCTGAACGAAAAACTCGACAGAACGAGGAATGACCCTGAAGGGCTGAAAAAAGGTGGGCCTTTCCACCCCCCGGAAACCCGCTATTTGACAGCAAAACCCCTGGATTCTGGGACCCGCCAGGGGGGCTGAGCCCTGGCACCCTGCCTGCATGGTGTCAGACCCACGGTGTACTCACCCGCGCAGTCAGGAGTGGCGGGAGGAACCATGGCGAAGCGGACCGCAGGCAAGACGAGTGGTGGCGCGACGGTGCGGCGGCAGGGTCGGCGGGTGATGCCCACGCTGCGGCGCACGGCGAAGCGGGCGCGGGTGGTGGCCCAGAAGGCCCAGCTCACGCTGGGAGAGGTCATCGCCGCGGCGTTCGACACCGCCGGCGGTGAGATGAGCGGCGTGCTGGAGCTGGTGACGTCGCCGCAGATGACCCGCGCGCTGGGTCGCCGCATCGTCGTCGAGGGCTGAGGAAGCCGTCCCGGTCCCCTCTGCCGCGCCTCGGAAAACGAGGCGCGCGTGAAGGACTGTCGCGACACGGCTGTCAGCCTCAAGCCACCCGGCGCCGCTTCGCGCGAGCGCGGGTGGAGTCCCCGTCCTCCTTCAACGGGTTGAACCCACGCAAGGTGCGTGCACGCGCGCGTCGCGGCGCCACCGCCGTGCGTCCGGACCCGACGCGGAGGACGTCCCCTGGATCCGCCGAGGGCACCTCCGCGTGCCCCCCTTCCGAGAGCCCTCCGGAGGCTGCCTTCGTCCCGGAACCTGGACCCCCAGGGACCGCCGCTGGCGCCCCGCGAGCGGGTTCGCCGCGACACCGACTGACCGCGTTCGTCACTTCGCACCGGTGGGCCCGGCGCTTCGCACCCGGAGACAAAACGGCCCGCGCTCCCCGTAGAAACGGGAAACGCGGGCTGGGAAGCCCCGGTTGCCGGGGCTTTCAACTCCGAGAGGTGACTACCGGGGCTGCCAGCGCGGGCGGTGGTCGTCGCCCTCGTTCGTCAGCACCGTGTACGTGTCCTTCGGGTGGACGATGGCCGGGTCGACCTTCGTGCCCGCGACGGGATCCAGCTTCTGCACCGTGAGCTGGCCGCCCTTCACGTAGGCCAGGTACTGACCGTCCGGAGAGAACGACGGCAGCGTGGCCTCGTTCTCGAAGGACACCGCCGCGCCCTCCGGCGCGCCCGTGGTGGTGTTCACGCGCTGGAGGAAGAGGACGTTGCCCGGGGTGGTGCCGCACTCCGTCGCGGACACGTTGCCGCAGAGCGTGGCCGCGGTGCCGATGAGCTGGTAGTAGGCGCGCACGTACGCCACCCAGCTGCCGTCCGGCGCCCAGTTCGGGTTCGCGATGTAGGACTCCAGGGTTCCGCCGGTGACGGGCTCGCTGGTGGCGTCCGCCAGCGTCTGCGGGGTGCCGCCGCCCGTCACGGGCAGCGAGTACAGCTTGAGGATGGGGGTGGCCTCCGCGCCGAAGTTCACCGTCTTGCCGTCCGGGTTGGCCAGGAACAGCAGCTGCGAGGTGACGCGGTTGTAGTGCGGCTGCTCCGCGGACGTGGGCGACCCGGCCAGCGGGGCCGGCGGGGCGTTGTTGGTGGAGACGGAGATGCCCGCGCCCGCGGCGCTGTACGCGTAGTCGACGCCGTTCGGGCCGAAGTCCGGGAAGGTGCCGTTCGCCGTGGCCTGCGTGGGCGCGGCGCCCTGGGCGGTGGTGATGGTGGAGATGCCGGACGAGCCGCGCACCCAGGCAATCGCGTTGCCGGGCTCCCACTCCATGTAGCGGATGCGCGCGTTGCCAGCGGCCGCACCCGTCGTCAGCACGGTGGGCGCCCCGGCCGCGAGCGGCAAGGCGCGCACCGCGAGCTCACCGGCGGCGGCGGTGACGTCGCCCTGCACGAAGGCCACCTGCGTGCCGCCCGGGCCGAAGCGCGGGTAGGCGCTGGCCACGGCGTCCTCGCTGAGGGAAATCATCCCCGGCGTGTCGAAGCGGGCCACGATGGCCCGGGTGCCGCCGTCCACGCCCGTCATGGCGACGTGCAGCGCCTGGCAGGTCGCGGCCTCGCAGAACAGGCCCGCCATGCACTCGGTGGTCGCGGTGCACGCGCCGCCCTTGGCCACCGTCATGCCCGTGCCCGCGTCGGTGCCGGCGTCGACCTCCGTGCCCGCGTCCGTGCCGGCGTCGACCTCCGTGCCCGCGTCCGTGCCGGCGTCGACCTCCGTGCCCGCGTCCGTCTCCGTGCCCGCGTCCACTTCGGGCTCGGGGGTCAGCGTGCGCAGCTCGCACTTGTTGTCCGCGTTGCAGATGTACACCTGGCCCTCGGGGGGAGTCCCCTTGTCGCGGCAGTCGAACTGGTCGACGCACTCGTCACCGCAACCCGTGGCCAACATCGTCAGCGCTCCGAAAAGCGCGCCCCACACCACTCGCTTGGTCATGCTCATTCCTCCAAAGTCAGGGGGGGCGTCATAGCTTCCCGTTTGCGGGTGGCGGGACGCCTTGAAGGGCACGTCATCCAGGGCTGTCCGTGATTGAACGGGGATTGGGAGAAGGGTGCTCAATGATCGACACGCACTGCCATCTGGACGCAGCTCGCTTCAATCCGGACCGCCCGGACGTCGTCGCGCGGGCCTGGGCCGCGGGCCTGCACGGCATCCTCATCCCCGCCGTGGGACCGGAGACCTGGGAGCCCCTGCTCGAACTTCCCCGGCAGGACGCGCGCATCCAGGTGGGCCTGGGCATCCACCCCCAGTTCCTGCCAGACCTGCCGCCGGAGGACGACGGCATGCACCTGGAGCGGCTGGACGCGCTGCTCGCGCGGGGCGGCGCGGTGGCGGTGGGCGAGTGCGGCCTGGACGGCCCCTCCGTCACCGGGGCCCCGCTGGAGCGCCAGGTGGCGGTGCTGCGCGGACACCTGGCCCTGGCGCGCAAGCACGGGCTGCCGGTGCTGATGCACTGCCACCGGCTGCACCCCGCGCTCATCGACCTGCTGAAGACGGAGGCCTGGCCGGAGGCCGGTATCCTCATGCACAGCTACAGCGGCGGCGCGGAGCTGGCGCGCTTCTACATCCAGAAGGGCTGCCACTTCTCCTTCGCCGGCCCCGTCACCTGGGCGGAGGCGCGCAAGCCGCTGGATGCCCTGCGCGTGATTCCCCCGGAGCGGCTGGTGGCGGAGACGGACGCCCCGGACCAGGCCCCCACGCCCTTTCGCGGCCAGCGCTCCGAGCCGGGCTACCTGCCCCACGTCCTCGCGGGCATGGCCCACGTCCTGGGGGAGCCAGTGGACGTGCTCGCCCAGCGGACGACCGAGAACGCCCGGCGCCTGTTCCGGGAAGCTTTCCCGCCCCCTTCGCTGTAGGCGAGCGTCGCGTGATAGAGGAGCCTTCATGAACCCGCAGCCCGTCCCCACCGCCGCCGCCGAAGCCGAGGCGCTCCCCGCCGCCCCCACGGCCGCCCCGAACGCCGTCGCCGAGCCGTCGCTCGCGAAGCCCTTCAAGCTGTCGCGGCGCTTCGACCGGACGGCGCGCCTCTTGGGCGACAGCGCCATGGAGCGGCTGGCCAACGCGCACGTCGTGGTGTTCGGCCTGGGCGGCGTGGGCAGCTTCACCGCGGAGGGCCTGGTGCGCAGCGGCGTGGGCCGGCTGACGCTGGTGGACCACGACGACGTCTGCGTCACCAACACCAACCGCCAGTTGCACGCGACGGTGAAGGCGGTGGGCAAGTCCAAGGCGGAGCTGATGGCGCAGCGCTGCCAGGAGATCAACCCGCAGGCGAAGGTGGAGGCCCTGCGCGAGTTCTACCGCGAGGAGCTGGCGGAGACGCTGCTGCCCGCGGGCCGCTACGACTTCGTGGTGGACGCCATCGACAACGTGAAGGCGAAGCTGCACCTGTTGCACCGGTGCGTGACGCTGGGCGTGCCGGTGGTCAGCTCCATGGGCGCGGCGGGCCGCCTGGACCCCACGGCCATCCGCGTGGAGGACCTGTGCGAGACGCACATGGACCCCTTCGCCAAGGACATCCGCAAGCTGCTCAAGCGCAAGTACGGCGTGGAGACGGAGCGCCACACCGGCATCACCGCCGTGTACTCCATTGAGACGCGGCGCCAGCCCGTGGCCCTCAACTACGACGACGCCACGGACGGCTTCCTGTGCGTCTGCCCGCAGGACAACGAGTTCCACACCTGCGACCACCGCACGCAGATTGACGGCAGCGTGGCGTTCGTCACCTCCGCGTTCGGCATGAACGCCGCGGGCGTGGTGGTGCGCCGGCTGGCGGCGACGCGGTAGTCGGCCTCAGGCCACGCGGGGGCGGACTTCCGCCACCGCCGCCTCGCGGCCACACGGGCGGCGGAAGACGCAGCGCGCGCAGGCGTTGAGGTTGTCCGTCTGGGGGAAGGCCTCCGCCCCCTTCGGCGTGTTGGCGGCCGGATCCGCGAGCAGCGCGCGCATCCCCGCCACGCTCTTCGCGAAGTGCTGGTGGAACGTCTCCATGGCGGAGGGGTCCACCGCCACGTCGTGCTCCAGGCCCTCGTTCAGGTACACCAGCGACGCGCGCACCTTCTCCAGCGGGTAGCGGTAGCGCTGGGAGATGTAGAGCGCGTAGCCCAGCACCTGCTCGTCGTAGCCCTCGCGCGAGCGGCCCGTCTTCCAGTCCACCACCACGACGGAGCCGGCGTCGTCCACGTAGGCGAAGTCGGGGATGGCGAAGACCTTCACGCCCTCGTGGGTGAAGTGCGCGAAGTCGAAGCCCGCGTCCACCTCCAGCCACTGCGGCTGCTTGAGTCCCCTGGCGATGCCGGGCCAGCGCGACTGGAAGAACCACGCGAGCGCCGAGCGCACCGTCTCGAAGTTCTGCTTCCAGGCCTCGTTGGGCACCTCCTCCGCGTACTCGTGCTCCGCCAGGCCGGTGAAGGGCTTGCGGTACTTCTGCGTCCAGTAGCCCTTGGAGCGCGAGTGCCGGAAGTCGTCCTGCATCAGCTTGTGCGCGCGGGCCTCCACCGCCTTGGGGTCCACGTCGCGGCCGGCGCGCCAGTCCAGCAGCACGTCCTTGAGCGCCTCGTGCACGATGCTGCCCGCCCAGGTGTAGCGGTTGGACAGCTTCTTGAGCACGTACAGCTCGCGCACGTCGCGCGCGGCGTCCGCCTCCCAGCCGCCCCAGGAGCGGTAGTAGTAGAGGTAGTAGGCCCGGAGGCACTCGGAGAACTTCTCGTGGCGGCTCTTGGACCAGGAGAAGTCGTTGTGGAGGGGAGGGCGGGCCATGGACTCGGCGCATCCTATAGACGATCGCCCGCTCCGCCAGAAGGGCGACGAGCGGGGAGCCAACCCCCTGGAACGCGGAAACACCCCGGGCGTACCCGACCGTACGGGTATGGTGTCCGCCAGCCACCGTGCCCCCTCCCATGAGCCCTCGCAAGCGCACCACCACCGGGACAATTCCCCCTCCTGTCTCCCCTGAGCGACTCGCCTCCCTGCGCGGCCCGCTGCTCTCCTGGTACGACCGCAACAAGCGCGACCTGCCCTGGCGCCGCACCCGCGACCCGTACGCCATCTGGCTCAGCGAGGTCATGCTCCAGCAGACCCAGGTGTCCACGGTCATCCCGTACTGGGAGCGGTTCCTCGCGCGCTTTCCCACGGTGGAGGCCCTGGCCGCGGCGCCCCTGGACGACGTGCTCTCCGGCTGGAAGGGCCTGGGCTACTACACGCGCGCGCGCAACCTGCACCGCGCCGCCCAGGAGGTGGTGGAGCGCTTCGGCGGGAGGTTCCCCCCCACGGCGGAGCAGCTCATCACCCTGCCCGGCTTCGGCCGCTACACCGCCGGGGCCGTGGCCTCCATCGCGTTCGGGGAGCCCGCCCCCATCGTGGATGGCAACGTCGCCCGCGTGCTGTCGCGCCTGTTCGAGGTGGAGGGCCTGCCCGGGGACCGCGACCGTGAAGCCACGCTGTGGACGCTGGCCGCCGCGCTGGCGACGGGCGAGCGGCCCGGGGACTTCAACCAGGCGATGATGGAGCACGGCGCCGCGACGTGCCGGCCGGAGTCCCCGCTGTGCCTGCTGTGCCCCGTGCGCGACGGGTGCCTCGCGTACCGCAAGGGCCGCGTGCACGAGCTGCCCCCGGCCAAGGTGCGCGCCACACCCCGCAAGCTGTTCCTGGCGCTGGCCGTGTGGCCGCACGCGGGCACCTTCCTCTTCGCGCGGCGCGCGGACAAGGGGCTCTTCGGCGGCCTGTGGGAGCTGCCCGCCGTGGAGGTGGAGGAGGCGACGTCGGAGGCGGAGGCCCTCCAGCGCCTGTCCACGACGCTGGGCGCGGCGCTCACGCTGGAGGGCACGCTGGGCAGCGTGCGCCGGCAGCTCACCCACCGCGACCTCACGCTGCGCCTGCTGCGCGTGTCCGGCGGCCCCCGCCCCACGAAGTCCCCCGCGTTCCAGGAGCTGCGCTGGTGCACGCCCCAGGAGGCGGAAGCGCTGGGCATGAGCACCGCCATGCAGCGCGCGCTCGACGCGGTGCCAGGCCATGGCGCGCGGGAGGACGCCGCGACCGTGGCGGCCGCGAAGAAGCAGGCCCCGGGACGCCCCCGCGGGAAGGCGAAGGAGGGCTGAGCCGGCCGGCATCCCCCAGGCCCGGACGGGCGGTGCGGATGCGCTTCGCGCCTGGAGCTGCCCCGCGTCGGAGGGCGTCCATCCCCCAACAATGGGCGACGTGTGGTGTCGCGCCGACAACCTCCGACGCGCGGAGTCACTTCCGTGTCATGGGAGGCCGCCTGAAGCTTCGGGCCGCCCCACCCAGGAGGAGTGCCCATGGCCCGTCAGAATTCGCAGAAGACGCCGCAGACCCCGGCCCCGAAGTCCACGCCGGAGCGGACCCAGGACAAGCCGGCCGCGAGCAGGAGCGCGGCTTCGAGCGCTCCCACGAACGAGCAGATCGCCCGGCGGGCCTTTGAAATCTACCAGGCCCGGGGCGGCACCCACGGCAGCTCCGAACAGGACTGGTTCCAGGCCGAGCGCGAGCTGAAGCTCGGCCGTCAGTAGGCCGTCAGCGGCCGCCGCGCTTCAGTGCGCGTGCGTCGGGTCCTGGTGGGCGGGGCGCTCGAACTCGAGCGCCCGCTTCAGCCGGCGCTGTGACTGCTTCAGCTCCTCCAGGATGCGCTCCGCGTCCACCACCGTGCGCATGGCGAGCCCGCACGCGGGCGTCAGCAGCACCGTGGACACCGCCTGCGCGAAGCCGATGCCCTGGGGCAGCGCCGCCTTCAGCGACGCCTCCACGGAGTCCGCCAGCTCCTCCACCGAATACGTGGACGCCAGGTCCGTGGGGATGACGCCCAGGCTGAACGTCGCCCCGGACGCGAGGAAGCGCTCCAGGGCCTCGCGCTCCTCCAGCATCGCGTCCAGCGACAGCCGCACGTCCAGGGACACCAGGTCCGCCTGCGCGTCCAGGAGCACGCCCCAGTCCGTGTTGCCGCAGCAGTGGACGCCCACGAGCGCGCCCTCGCGCTGCAGGGCCACCACCAGCAGGCGCAGCTCCTGCTGCGCCAACAGGTGCTGCGGGTTCATCTTCACGTAGGCGTAGAGGCCCGGCTCGTCCAGGTAGAACAGGGGCGTGGTGCCGGTGCGCTTCAGGGCGCGCACCATCGCGAGCGCGCGCACCATCACCAGCCGGTAGAACGCTTCGTCCAGGCCCGGCACGCTCAGCACCGGCTCCCCCGTCGTCGTGCGCACCACCGAGCGGACCGTGAAGGGGCCGGACAGCTGCGCCTTGGCGAAGGCGAGCTTGCGGTGCTCCACCTCCCACAGGAAGGGCTTCCAGGCGCGGCACGCCTCCGGGGTGGGCTCGAAGGCCTCCAGGTTCCCGGACGCCAGCGCCTGCTCCAGCTTCGCCTCGAAGGCCGCGCGCCCGGCGTTCCAGTCCGCCACGTCCACCGTGCAGACGCCGTCCTCGTCGAAGCGCAGGCCCGGCAGGCCCTCCAGCGCCGCGGGGATCATCAGCTCCCCGGGGTGCCCCACGGGGAGCTGCGGCAGGAACGGGATGTCCATGGCGAGCGCGGCCTGCAGTCCCAGTTCCACCTGGGTGTGCGGCAGGCTGCCGATGCCCGTGGTGGCACACGCGGGCAGGAGCTGGACGGCGCGACGGATGGTGGGCGAAGGCATGGGGGCAATCTAACCCTTCCCGTCAAGCAGGGCCCGGGCTTCTCCATCCCCCCGGGCCCGACGCATCAAGTCACGGAGAAGTACGTGGCGCCCGGGTGGTGGAAGACGATGGCGGACACGCTCGCCTCCGGCTCCATCATGCAGCCGTCGGTGAGCTGCACGCCGATCTCCTCCGGCTTGAGCGCCGCGAACAGCTTCGTCTGGTCCTCCAGCCGGGGACACGCCGGGTAGCCGAACGAGTAGCGCTTGCCGGTGTACTCCGCGCGGAAGCGCTCCAGCATCGTCATCTCCGCCCGGTCCGGGAAGCCCCACATGCTGCGCAGCTGCGTGTGCAGCAGCTCCGCGTAGCCCTCCGCCGTCTCCAGCGCCAGGGCCTGCACCGCGTGCATCTTGAGGAACTCTCCCTTCGCCTTGAAGCCGTCCGCCAGCTCGCGGATGCCCGAACCCGCGGTGGTGACGAACATGGCCACCGCGTCCACCGGCCTGCCGTTCTCCAGCGGCTTCACGTAGTCGGACAGGCACAGGCCGTTGTCCTTGTCCTGGCGCGGGAAGTCGAAGGTCGTGACGGGCTCGCCCGTGGTGCCGTCGAAGAGGAGCACGCGGTCGCCTTCGCTCGCGGCCTTGTAGAACTGGAACACGGAGCGCGCGTGCATCACGCCGCCCCGCAGCAGCGCCTTCAGCTCCTCCACCGCCTCCTTCAGCGCCAGCGCCTTGCGCCCTTCCTCCGTCTTCGCGAGCTCCGCCTCCGCCGGGGTGCCCAGCGCGCGCGACGACGTGCGCAGGCCCAGGTGGCGGCCGTACAGCATCACCGGGTTGATGAACTTCCAGATGTGGTCCAACGGCGTGTTGGTCAGCACGTGCCGCGCGAAGTCCGGCGCGGGCGGCACCGTGGCCAGCACCGGCACCTCCGTGCTGCGCGGGCGGCGCACCGGGGCGGCGGGCGCGGGGCGCTCCTTCACCTCCTGCGCGAGCTTGAGGCGGCGGGCGGCCAGGTCGTCGCGCAGCTTCGAGTGCGCCCCGGGCTCCACGATCTGCTTCGCCAGCTCCAGGCCGTTCATCGCGTCCTGGGCGTAGGCCACCGTGCCGCCGCCGTAGGCCGGGGCGATGTTGCGGTCCACGAAGTTGCGGCTGAGCGCGGCGCCGCCCACCAGGATGGGCACCTCCACGCCCGCGCGCTTCAGGTCCTCCGCCGTCGCCACCATCTGGTGCGCGCTCTTCACCAGCAGGCCCGACAGCCCGAGGATGTCCGGCTGGTGCTCCTTCACCGCCTTCACCAACTGCTCGGGCGGGACCTTGATGCCCAGGTTCACCACCTGGAAGCCGTTGTTGGCGAGGATGATCTCCACCAGGTTCTTGCCGATGTCGTGCACGTCCCCCTTCACCGTGGCGAGGACGATCTTCCCGCGCGACGCCGCCTGGGTCTTGCTCATGTGCGGCTCCAGGTGGCTCACCGCGGCCTTCATCGACTCCGCGCTCTGGAGCACCTCCGCGACGATGAGCTCGTTGGCCCCGAAGAGGCGGCCCACCTCGTCCATGCCCTTCATCAGCGGCCCGTTGATGATCTCCAGGGGCGGCATCTCCTTCATGGCCAGATCCAGGTCCGCGAACAGGCCGTCGCGCGTGCCCTCCACGATGTAGCGCTGGAGCCGCTCATTCAGCGGCAGGCTGCTCACCTGCGCCCGCGCGGGCTTGCGCTCGCGGAAGTGCGCCGCGAAGGGCGTCACGGGGTCCGTACCCCGGTTGTAGATGAGGTCCTCCGACAGCTTGCGCTCCTCCTCCGGCAGGGACGGGTAGCGCTCCAGCTTCTCCGAGTTGACGAGCGCCATGTCCAGGCCCGCCTGCACGCAGTGGTACAGGAACACGGAGTTGAGCACCTCGCGGCCCGCGGTGGGCAGGCCGAAGGACACGTTGCTGATGCCCAGCACCGTGCGGCACTGCGGGAAGCGCTGCTTGATGAGTCGCACGCCTTCAATGGTCTGCACGCCGCTGCCGGTGTACTGCGCGTCGCCGGAGGCGCACGGGAACACGAGCGGGTCGAAGTACAGGTCCTCCGCCCGCATGCCGTACTTCTTCGTGAGCAGCTCGAAGCTGCGCTCGGCCACCGCCAGCTTGCGCTCGGCGGTGACGGCCATGCCCACCTCGTCGATGCAGCCCACCACCAGCGCCGCGCCGAACGCCCTCGCCAGCGGGACGACCTTCTCGAAGCGCTCCTCGCCGTCCTCCAGGTTGACGGAGTTGATGATGGCCTTGCCCTGGCAGTACGTGAGCGCCATGGCGATGACCTTCTCGTCCGTCGAGTCGATCATCAGCGGCACGCGGACCTTCTTCACGACGACGTCCAGGAACTGGCGCATGTCGTCCAGCTCGTCCCGGTCCGGGTTCGCCAGGCAGATGTCGATGACCTGCGCGGCCCGCCGCACCTGGGCGCGGGCGATTTCGGACGCGTCGTCGAACTGGCCCGCGACGATGAGCTCCTTGAACTTCTTGCTGCCGATGACGTTGGTGCGCTCGCCCACGATGATGGGGCGCTGCTCGTCCGTCACCTCCAGGTAGTCCACGCCGGACAGCGACGAGCGCGGCTTGGGCACCTGCGAGCGCGGCTTCAGCCCCTTCACCATCGCGGCCAGCGCTTCAATGTGGCCCGCGTGCGTGCCGCAACAGCCGCCCACCACGTTGAGCCAGCCGCTGTCACAGAAGCGCTTGAGCGACCGGGCAATCATCTCCGGCGACTCCAGGTACTGGCCGTTCTCGTCCGGCAGGCCCGCGTTGGGCACGCACGACACCGGGAAGCCGCACATCGCGGACAGCGTGCGGATGTGGTCCGTCATGAAGTCGGGGCCCGTGGCGCAGTTGAGCCCCAGGTAGAGCAATTCCGTGTGCTCCAGCGACGTGGCCAGGCTCTCCACGGACTGGCCCGCGAGCATCGTGCCCATGGGCTCGATGGTGCCCGACACCGCCACCGGGATGGCCCAGCCCAGCTTGTGGAACGCCCGGTCGATGCCGATGAGCGCCGCCTTCACGTTGCGCGTGTCCTGCGCCGTCTCCACCAGCAGGTAGTCGGAGCCGCCCAGCGCGAGCCCTTCGGCCTGGAGGGCGAAGTTGTCCACCAGCTCCTCGAAGGTGATGCCGCCCGTGACGCTGATGGCCTTCGTGGTGGGGCCGATGGAGCCCGCCACCCAGCGCATCCGGCCGTCCTTCGCCTCCGCGGCCTTCGCGGCCTTCAGCGCGAGGCGCGACGCGGCGACGTTGATCTCCATCGCCTTGTGCCCCAGGTCGAACTCCGCCAACACCACCGGCGTGCCGCCGAAGCTGTCCGTCTCCGTCACGTCCGCGCCCGCGGCGAAGTACTTCGCGTGGATGCCTTCGATGACGTCCGGGCGCGTGAGGACCAGGTTCTCGTTGCAGCCCTCGTACTCCGGGCCGCCGAAGTCCGCCGCCACCAGGGTGTGGTTCTGCAGCAGCGTGCCCATGGCGCCATCCAGCACCAGGATGCGCTCGCGCATCGCGGCCTTCAGGGCCTCCACGCGCAGGCCGTGGTCCCCGGGAGGCAGCGGCAGGGGGTGGGCAGGATGGCTCGTCATGACGGTTTGACTCCGGTGAGCAGGAAGACGCGGAAGGGACTGGCCCCGTCGCGCGCGTGCGTCTCGCGGGTGAACGACGTGAAGCCGGCCTCGCGAAGGGCCGCTTCCAGGGTTTCGGGCGCGAAGCCCAGGTGCCGGTGTCCCAGCCGCTCCAGCACCCACTTCTCTTCATGGGGCAACAACTCCAGCACCACCAGCCGGCCGCCGGGCTTGAGCAGCCGCGCGGCCTCCGACACCACCGCCGCCGGCGACTCCACGTGGTGCAGGCTCTGCGAAATCACCACCAGGTCCATCCGCCCGCCCGAAAGCGACAGCCGGTGCAGGTCCTCGCGCAGGAAGGTGATGTTGGTGAGCGACTCGCGGGCGGCGTGCGCCCGGGCCTGCGTGAGCGCGTCCTCGCTCTGGTCAATGGCCCAGACGTGCTTCGCCCACCGCGCCAGCGCGCGGCTGAACACGCCCGTGCCGCAGCCGAAGTCCGCCACGTCCAGCGGCGGCAGCAGCGACGCCAGCGCGCCCGCCCACAGGAACCACGACTGGCCGGGCTCCAGCAGCCGCTCGTTGAGCGCCTGCCGGTCCTCCCGGGCGCGCAGCAGGTCGTTGAGCCGGGCGGAGTCCCCCGCCGCGTCCTCCGCCTCGCGCGCCAGGCGCACCAGCGGCCAGCGCGTGTCCTCCGCCTCCAGCGCCAGCGAGTAGTACGTGAAGCCCGCCTGCCGCTCCTCCCGGATGAGCCCCAGGCCCTTGAGCTTCGACAGGTGATGCGACACCGACGACTGCGCCACCCCCACCAGCGACACCAGCTCCGTCACGTTCAATGGCGCCTGGGCCACCAACCGGAGGATGCGCAGCCGCGTCGTGTCCCCCAGGACACGGAAGGATTGGGAGAGAGCGTCCATATCGCCGCATCAACATATATCGATACTCTGACCTTCGCGCCATCCCCCGGCGACGCAATGCGTTGCCTTGGTCACAGCCATCCCGTAAAAATCCGACATGGCGCCCTCCTCCACGCTCCACTCCCTCCTCGAAGGCAAGCGCTTCGGGATGGTCCTCTCCGCGGGCTACTTCGGCTTCTACGGCCACGCGGGCTTCCTCAAGGGCCTGCACGGCGCCGGGCTGAAGCCCCACGCGTACGCGGGCACGTCCGCGGGCGGCATGGTGGCGGCCTACGCGGCGGCCGGCATGCCCATGCACCAGTTGGAGGAGTTGGTGCTGCGCCAGACGCGCGCCAACTTCTGGGACCCGGACCCCATTGGCGCGGTGCTCAACGTGGCGTCCGCGGGGCACGGCTTCACGGGCCTGCTCAAGGGCGAGCGCTTCCGGCGGCTCCTGGAGGACACGCTGCCGGTGCGCTCCTTCGAAGAGACGCCGCACCCGCTGCTGCTCACCGCCGCGAACCTCACCCACGGCACGCACCAGGTCTTCACCACCGGGGAGCTGGCGCCGCGCGTCCACGCCACCTGCGCCTATCCGGGCCTGTTCCGCGCCGTGCCCCTGGACGGCAACCTGTTCTGGGACGGCGGCCTGGTGGACAAGGCGCCGGCGCTGTCGCTGCACGAGAGCGCCATTGGCAAGGACCTGGACGCCATCCTCGTGCACTTCCTGCCCAGCAAGACGCGCAAGGTGGTGGGCGGTCCCATGGCCTATCCGCAGGGGCTCGCCGCCGGGTCCGCCGCGCTGAGGCGCGACCACTTCCGCCTCCAGCTCACCGTGCTCCAGCAGCGCGACGTGCCCGTCTACGTCGTCGTCTCCAACCTGCCCCCCGTCACGCCCGCCACGCTGGAGCGCGGCTTCGACGCGCTGGACCAGGCCCGGCTGTCCGCCGAGCGCGCCCTGGCCCGCCCCCCCGTGCCCTTCGAGCAGAGCACCTGAAACACATCCCCCACGGGTTCAACGGGACGCGAATAAAACACCAGAAAGGTAAAATCTGAATAACAAGACTTGAATGACAGACCGGCATGCGATGTTCGGGGCGCTGTCCATCCCGGAGGAAGTCCATGCTGCTGAAGTCGACGCTGTCCCTGCGCCCCCTGCGTGGCGCGGTCATGGCTGTGTCCCTGCTGGCGTTGGCCCCCGTCGCGGGTGCCGCGCCGAAGCTGGCGCCGCGCGCGCTGGCCCCCAAGCCGACGGGGCGTGAGCTGCCCGCGCGGACCTTCGTGGAGCGCGTGGTGGTGAAGTTCCACGAGGGCAGCCACGTGCGCCTGCGCGACGACGCGCTGCGCGCCCTGGCCTCCGAACGGGACGCCGCCGAGCGCGAGCTGCTGTCGGGCCTGCGCCTGGAGGACGCGCGGGTGGAGGCGGACGTGGCGGAGGTGGCGGCGCTGCTGGAGCGCGCGCCGCGCATCGGCGCGCTGTCGCGCCTGTTCCAGGGCGAGGAGGCGTCGCTGGACGCGAGCAAGCTGTCCGGTGAGGCGCGCAGCGGTCAGCAGCTGGCGGACCTCAACCTGTACTTCGAAGTTCCCCTGCTGCCGGGCACGACGGCGGAGAACGTGGCGGAGCTGGTGGAGGCGCTCAACCGCGTCCCCAGCGTGGAGGCCGCGTACGCGCAGCCGCCCGCGGAGCCGGCGATGGTGAACTTCGGCATGGAGGAGGGGCTGCGCACGCTCCTGGCCGCGGCGGACATCGCGCCCACGACGCCGCTGTACCAGAGCAACCAGGGCTACCTGAACGCGGCGCCCTCCGGCATCAACGCGACGTACGCGTGGACGCAGACCGGCGGCCGGGGCAACAACGTGAAGTTCGTGGACATCGAAGGCGGCTGGCGCACCACGCACGAGGACTTCCCCACGTTCTTCCGCGTGGGCGGCACGCAGTTCAACGACCTGGGCTGGCGCAACCACGGCACCGCGGTGATGGGTGAAATCATCGGCGCGAACAACGGCTACGGCGTGACGGGCATCACCAGCGCGGCGACGCCGGGCGTGGAGGCCATTGGCGCGCAGAGCGCCGCGAGCGCCATCACCAACGCGGCGGCCGCGGTGGGCGCGGGCGGCGTCGTCCTGGTGGAGCTGCACGCGCAGGGCCCCGCGGACGGCACGGCGTGCACGTGCAACGCGGGCCAGTGCAACTACATCGCCATGGAGTACTGGCAGGGTGAGTACGACGCCGTCCGCAACGCCACCGCCAACGGCGTCATCGTCATCGAGGCCGCGGGCAACGGCAGCGCGAACCTGGACGCGGCGGCGTATGGCGGGCGCTTCAACCCGGCCACGCGTGACTCGGGCGCCATCCTGGTGGGCGCGAGCACGGCCACCACCCGCAAGCCCATGTGCTGGACGAACTTCGGCGCGCGCGTGAACGTGCACGCCTGGGGCGAGTCCGTCGTCACCACCGGCTACGGTGACCGCTTCGGCGGCGCCTACGGCGAGGACCAGTTCTACACGTCCACCTTCAGCGGCACCTCCAGCGCGTCGCCCATCGTCGTGGGCGCCGCCATCAGCGCGCAGGGCGTGGCGCGCGCCAACGGCCGGCTGCTGACGTCCGTGCAGATGCGCGGCCTGCTGCGCAACAACGGCACCGCCCAGGCCGCCGACGCGCGCCAGATTGGCCCGCTGCCGGACCTGGCGAAGGCGCTGCCGAAGGTCATCTCCGGCAACTACTGAGACACCGCGCCCCTTCGGCGCGGACGGGCCCTCCGGACCTTCGGGTGCGGGGGGCCTTCGTCCGTCCAGGGGACGCCCGGCGGCTCAGCGTCCGCTGTAGCGGCGGTGATCCACCATCAGGCAGCGGTCCTGCACCACGCGGATGCCCGCCGCGGCCAGCTTCTTCGCCGCCTCGTCGTTGCGGATGCCGGACTGGAACCACACCGCCTTGGGCTTCTTCGCGAGGATGTCGTCCACGTGCTGGTCGATGTCGCCCGGCCGGCGGAACACGTCCACGAGGTCGATGTCGCCCGGGATGTCCACGAGCCGCCGGTACACCGGCTTGCCCAGTATCTGCTTCACGTCCGGGTAGTAGACGGGCACCGGCACCACGTCCACGCCCGCCTTGGCCAGGTACTCCGGCACGTAGAACGCGGGCTGCCCGGAGTGGTCCTCCGTCTTGATGCCCAGCACCGCCACCCGCAGCGCGTCCTGCACCACGCGCTTCACGCCCGCCTCGTCCTCGATGAGGTTGTCCCCGTGGCTCATGTTCCCTGCTCCTGAAGCGTCTCCGCTTGTGATTCGGTGGTGAGCGTCACGCTCGCGCCATCCACCACCGCGTGGACCTTCAACAGGCGGCGCACCGGCACGAACCGGCCCCATGCGACCACCTGCTCTCCTTCACACATCACGCCCTCCAGCAGCGCGGGCGACCCGGCCTCCTCCCAGGTGGACCGCAGCTCCGCGGGCGCGTCGTCCGGCAGCGCGTCCAGGCACCGGAGCGACAGCACCACCGCGTCACCGAACGTCGTGGGCCGCGTGCCCCGCACCGTTCGCTCCAGCAGGTAGGCCCGCTCCACGCCGCCCACGTCGATGACGTCCACGGCCCAGGTGCGCTGGCCCTCCACCAGGTTGCGCTGCAGCAGCCCGCCGTACTTGGCCTCCCACTCGCGGCGCGTGCGCGCCTCCAGCGCGTCCGGCGTGAAGAAGCGCTCCAGTTCCGGCAGCCCCGAACCCTCCGGCGCCACCTGCCGCAGCGCCTCCTGCGCGGCCTCCGCGCCCACGAGCTTCACGAAGGTGCCGTCCGCCGCCAGTTGCAGGCGCAGGGTGAAGCGCTCCAGCACCGCGCCGGGCAGCGACTCCACGTCCTGGCCGTCGTGCACGAAGCGGGGCGTGCGAACCCCCTGGGCCACGCGCCACCCGCCGTCGGCCGGGGTGAAGCGCGTCAGGGTGGTGAACTCGGCCAGGTCCTGGACCTCCGGCACGCCCTCGCGCTGGAGGGTGCGGGTGGCGCGCACGGACTCGGTGAGGAGGCGATCCACGGGGGGCTTGAAGTCCAGGCGCACCGGGGGCGGCAGCCCCGGCGCGGGGTTGAGCGGCGGATACCGGGACGAGCACCCGGCGCCAAGCATCAGCACGAAACAGCACCACAGGGGACCAGGACGCATGCGCTCGCGAACGCTGGCAGAAAGCCAGGGCGCCCGCGAGCGTCTTGCGCCGTCCCAGGAGCGTGTGTCGTGGGGAAGCAGGGCTGCCGGACACTGCTACGGGTGACGCGTCTGTCCCTCCGGGGCCCCCTCCACGCGGTCGCGCCCGATGTTGCTCCGGTCCCGGTTCACGCCGTCGTCGTCCTTCAGCCCGCCCATGGCGAAGCGTCGCTCCGCTTCCGCCAGGTCGCGCAGCACGTGCTCGCGCAGCATGTACTCCTTCTGCGGCAGGGACTTGAAGACGTTGATGATGTCGACCGGGGCGCCACTGTCCTCCGCCGCCTCGACGAGATCCTCTCGCGTCGCCGGATAATCCACGGAGTCCAGATGCGGGGTGATGGAGCGCGCCGGATCCTCCGCCTGTCCGTAAGCCATCGTGCCTTCCACCTTTCTCTGCCCGGGCCTTCGGGCCCGGACGACGTCCAGGGAACAAGGTGGGGATGGCGCCAGCGCCGGGCCACCCTTGGGGCCGACACCACCTCCGACGCCGGGAGGGCCAGGGAGCGGCCGTCTTGTCCGGGACCGCTTCGGGGTAGAGTCCGTCCGCGCCAACGCCCGCCGGAGTGAACCCCTCCTGATGTCCGCCGCCCCCCTGCTCATCGTCTGGCTCACGCTCGCCAGCCCCCCGGCCGACCCGCCGTCCGCCGCCCCCGTCCCCACCGCCGCGCCCCAGGCCCCCCGCGACGTGTACGCGCTGGATGACGCCGCGTTCGTCGCCCAGGCGCGGCGCGACCTGGAGACGCTGCGCCACGCCACCGAGGGCCTGCGCCGCCTGCGCGCCGAGGCCCTGCGCTCGCGCGAGCTGTACCGCAGGAAGCAGAGCGTGCCGTACACCCCGGACGAGAAGCAGTTGCTGGTGTCCACCTGGGCCGCCTTCTTCGACTGCTTCGTGTCCGCGGAGGTGGTCCGCCAGCGCTACTGGGACTTCCTCAAGGTGCCGTCCCTCACCCAGCCGAAGAAGCACGCCTGGGGCTTCCTGCTGACCCACGGCGCGCTCGCCGCAGAGCTGTCACAGGGGTTGCAGTACGCGGACCTCGCCGGTGGACAGGCGCAGTTGGAGGTGCTGCTGGACGAGTCCGTCCCTGAATACGGCCTGCCCCCGCGCGCCTTCGCCCGCTTCAAGGAGAAGGTCCTGCACGTGGGCACGTCCACGCAGCTGTTCACCGGGGATGGCTACCGCGCGACGCTGCACCCCGTGCTCGCGAAGGCCGGCGTGCTGGACGAGCCGGGCGTCCCCGCGCTCTACCAGGCGATGCGCGCGGACAGCCAGGCCGCGCGCTCCCGGCTGCTCAAGCGCGGCCCGGTGATGTTCGCCCGGGCCGTGGCGGACCTCACCCAGGACACCACCGCGAGGGCGGTGTTCCCGGTGCAGAAGACCGTGGCCGAGTGGATGGGCGACACGCGCGTGCGCCGCGCGGGCAAGCCCCTCATCGCGCGCGAGCAGGCGCTGAAGCTGCTGGAGAAGATGGCGCCGGGGGACGTGCTGGTGGCGCGGCAGAACTGGTTCCTCTCCAACATCGGCCTGCCGGGCTTCTGGCCGCACGCGGAGCTCTACGTGGGCACGCCGGAGGACCTGGCCCTGGCGTTCGACGCGGATCCGCAGGTGAAGGCGTGGGTGGCCACCCTGCCCGGCCAGCCCCAGACGTTCACCGGGCACCTGGCCCGGGCCTTCCCCGCCAAGTGGGCCGAGTACACCGGCAAGGACGCCCACGGGGATCCGCTGCGCATCATTGAGTCCATCAGCGAGGGCGTGAGCTTCACCGGCGTGGAGCATGGCATGCGCGTGGACTACCTGGGCGTGCTGCGCCCGCGCGTGTCCCCGCTGGACAAGGCCCGCGCCATCCTGCGCGCCTTCACCTTCCAGGGCCGCCCGTATGACTTCAACTTCGACTTCTTCTCCGACCAGACGCTGGTGTGCACGGAGCTCGTCTGGAAGGCGTATGCGCCCGCGAAGGACATGAAGGGGTTGGACATCCCCCTGGTGAGCGTGGCCGGACGGCGCACCCTGCCGGCGAACGAGATTGTCCGCGTCTTCGACGCCGAGTACGGCACCCCCACCCGCCAGTTCGACTTCGTCGCCTTCCTGGACGGTCGGGAGGCCCAGGGCGACGCCATCGAAGCGAACGCCGAGTCCTTCCGTTACACCTACCGTCGCATGAAGTGGGACATCGCCCAGGAGTAGGCACACCATGACGGAAGACACGGCGAACCAGCTGCTGGAGCTGGCCAACGCCCTCTATGAGCGGATGATCGCCCAGCAGCAGGCGAAGGTGCTGCGCCTGGCGCGCGAGGCGGTGCCCAACATCGGGCCGGAGGAGATGCGCAACCCGCATGACTTCCCCCAGTTGAAGGAGCACCCCTCCTTCGAGTTCGAGGATGGAATCCTGGCCGGACTGATTTCGGCGCAGATGGCGCTGCGGGCGGAGATCAAAGGACGCCTGCCTGCCAGGCCCCCGGTTGCCTGACGCTCGGCTGCCTGCCTTTGCCGTAGGACCTTCCGTGGGTTACTGGTGCGCACCGTGAGCTTTCCCTCTGGATTCGGCCCGCCGCTGGCACGCGAGCGGCTGGTGTCTTCCCTGGCCGCGGATCCCCCGCGGCTGGACCTGGCGGCCCTGGCCATCGCCACGCTGGGGCGGGTGGACCTGGATGCCCCGGCGTGTCTGCACACGCTGGACGCGCTCGCGTGCCGGGTGCAGGTGGAGGCCGAGCGGCTCAGCGAGAAGGGCGAGGCCCTGGCCTCCCTGCGCGCCCTGCGCCACGTGCTGGCGGACATCGAGGGCTTCCGGGGCAACGAGGACGACTACCACGCCCCGGACAACAGCTTCCTGGACCGGGTGCTGGAGCGGAAGGTGGGCCTGCCGATAACCCTGTCGGTGCTCTACCTGGAGGTCGCGCGCCGCGCGGGCATCCCGCTGTACGGCGTCCCCTTCCCCGGCCACTTCCTGGTGGCGTGCGACGCGGGCGACCACAAGCTGGTGATGGATCCGTTCCACCACGGCGACATCCTCACCGAGCACGGCTGCGAGGAGCTGCTCAAGCGCGTGGCGCCGCAGCTCAAGTTCGACCGCTCGATGCTGGCGCCCGCGCCCGTGGAGCTCATCGCCTACCGGATGCTGTCCAACCTGCGCCGCGTGTACCTGGGGCGCGAGGACAGCGAGCACGGGCTGGCGGTGGTGGACCTGCTGCTGCTGCTGGCGCCGGACCACCCGGGGGAGCTGCGCACGCGGGCCGCGCTGCTCACGACGATGGGGGCCTTCCGCGCGGCGCTCAAGGACGTGGAGCGCTGCCTGGAGCTGTCCCCGGACGCGCCGGACCGGGAGCGGCTGGAGATGTCCGCGCGCGAATTGCGCGAACGGGCGGCCCTGCTCAACTGAAGCACGCCGTGAACGCAGCACCCCTGGCCCTGGAGCCGCTGGAAGGAAAGCCACACGATGTCGTCCGCCTCCGAACCGAAAGCGCCGAGTCTGAAGCCCTGGTTGCGCCTGCGCCGGGGGCTGGAGCACGACTTCGGCGTGGTGAAGGTGCGCGAGGACCGGGTGGTGGATCCGCGCACGCAGCAGGAGCACCCGCGCGTGCGGATGGAGTGCGCGGACTGGGTGAACGTCATCGCGGTGACGAAGCAGGACGAGCTGGTGATGGTGCGCCAGTTCCGCTTCGGCATCGACGCGCCGACGCTGGAGGTGCCCGGAGGCTGCATCGACGAAGGCGAGGACCCGGCGGTCGCCGCCGCGCGCGAGCTGGAAGAGGAGACGGGCTACCGTGCCGGGCGGCTGGAGGCGCTGGGCGCGGTACACCCCAACCCGGCCTTCCAGCCCAACCGGTGCCACACGTTCCTGGCGCTCGACTGCGAGCGCGTGAGCGACGGGCACCCGGATGATGGCGAGGACATCGCCGTGGAGCTGCACCCGCGCGCGGACGTGCCCCGGCTCATCCTGGAGGGGCACATCACGCACTCGCTGGTGGTGGTGGCGTTCTTCCTGGAGCGGCTGCGCGCGGAAGGCCGGCGGTAGCAGTCCAACCGGAGCCTCCGCGCAGGGAAGGCTGGCGATAGCAGTCAACGCTGGAGCCGCCGCCGCGCGGGGGCACGGCGTCACCGCGTCCTTCCCCAGGCAGGCCCGACGTCAGCGCGCGGAGCGAGGCCTGGACGTCTTGCGACGGGACTTCGTGGGGACGGGCTTCTCCACCGGCGCGGCTTCCGCCTCGCGCTCCCACGTGCCCGAGCGGCCCCCGGACTTGTGGTCCAGTTGCACGGCCTCGATGACCATGCCGCGGTCCACGCTCTTGCACATGTCATAGACGGTGAGCGCCGCCGCGCACGCGGCCGTGAGCGCCTCCATCTCTACGCCCGTGCGGTCCACCGTCTTCACCCGCACGCGCACGTCCAACCCCTCCGCCACGGGCGTGAGCGTCACCTCCACGCCCGCGAGCGCGATGGGGTGGCACAGGGGCACGAAGTCCGGCGTGCGCTTGGCGGCCATGATGCCCGCGAGCCGCGCCGCCGCGAGCACGTCCCCCTTCTCCACCTTGCCCGCGAGGATGCGCTCACGCGTCGCGGGCAGCATCCGCAGGCGCGCCGTGGCCACCGCCACGCGCTCCGTCTTCGGCTTGTCGCCGACGTCCACCATCTTCACCGGCCGGCCCCCTTCGCCACCGCGGCGAGCAGGTCGTCCGCCACGTCGTCCGGGTCTTCCAACCCCACGGACACGCGGATGAGGTTGTCGCGGATGCCCGCGTGGGCCCGCTCCTCGGGCGTCATCCGGCGGGCGCTGGCGCTGGCCGCGTGCATCACCAGCGTGCCCACGTCCCCCAGCGACGGCCCGGGCTTGCACACCCGCAGCGCCTCCAGGAACCGGTCGCCCTCCTTCTGGCCCGCGCCCCGGACTTCAAACGCCACCATGGGCCCGAAGCCCCCCTCCAGCACCCGGCCCGCCACCGCGTGGTCCGGATGGGACGCGAGGCCCGGGTAGATGACCCGCTCCAGCAGCGGCGAATCCGACAGCCGCTTCGCGACGTGCGCCGCGTGCTCGTTGTGGGCCTTCATGCGGACGGGCAGCGTCCTCAAGCCGCGCAGGGTGAGCCACGCCTCGAAGGGGCCCAGCACGTCCCCCGACAGCACGCGCGCCGAACGCAGCGGATCCATCCGCGCCTTCGAGCCGCTCACCGTGCCGCCCAGCGCGTCGCTGTGGCCGTTGAGCCACTTGCTGGTGGACTGCACCGCGTAGTCCGCGCCCAGCTCCAGCGCGCGCTGGCCGAAGGGGGATGGGAACGTCGCGTCCACCGCGAACACAGCCCCCGCGTCGCGGCTCGCCTGCGCGAGCGCGCGGATGTCCGGCACGCGCAGCAGCGGGTTGGAGATGCTCTCCGCCAGCACCATGCGCGGGCGCCACTCCCGGATGCGCGAAGGCGCCCCCGGGTCCGTCTGATTCAGGGGCCGCAGCTCCACCCCCCAGCGGGCGCACAGGTTCTTGTAGAGGAAGCGCGTGACGCCGTAGCCATCCGTGGGCATCACCAGCACGTCCCCGGCCTTCCACGGCTGCGCGTCGAAGAGCGAGCGCAGCGCGGCCATGCCGCTGGCGTACGCGACGCACGCCTCCGCGCCCTCCAGCGCCGCCACCGCCTCCTCCAGCAGCGCCGCGTTGGGCGCGCTGATGCGGCCGTAGGCGTAGTCCTTGCCGTCCAGCGCGTCCGACAGGTCGTCGCTGCTGTCGAACCAGTTCACCGCCGCCGGGAAGATGGGCGGCATGACGGGCACGGCCTTGCTCCCGGTGAGCCGGGAGCCCGCGTGCACCGCCACCGTCTTCTGCTTCGTGCTCATGGACGTGTCGTCTCGCTGGAAGGCAGGGAGGGCTACTCGCCGTGTTCGATGAGCCAGCGCTCCGCGTCGATGGCGGCCATGCAGCCGGTGCCCGCGGCGGTGATGGCCTGACGGTAGTAGCTGTCCTGCACGTCACCGCAGGCGAAGACGCCGGGGATGTTGGTGCGCGTGCTGCCGGGAACGGTCTTCAGGTAGCCGCCCTGGTGCGTCTCCAGGATGCCCTGGAACAGCTCCGTGTTCGGCGTGTGGCCGATGGCGACGAACAGGCCGGTGGCGGTGAGCAGCTGGCTGTCGTTCGTCTTCAGATTGCGCACCACGGCGCCCGTCATCCCCTTGCTGTTGCCCACCACCTCCTCCACGGCGGAGTTCCACAGGAAGGAGATCTTCGGGTTGTTGAGCGCGCGCTCCTGCATCACCTTGGAGGCGCGCAGCGAGTCACGGCGGTGGATGAGCGTGACGTGGTTGACGATCTTCGCCAGGTACGTGGCCTCTTCCATGGCCGTGTCGCCGCCGCCCACCACCAGCACGTCCTGCTTCTTGAAGAAGGCCCCGTCACAGGTGGCGCACGCGGACACGCCCCGGTTCTTGTAGGTGTCCTCGCCCTTCACGTTCAGCCACTTGGCGGTGGCGCCCGTGGAGATGATGACCGTCTCCGAGCGCACCTGCATGCCGCTCTCGCTCTCCAGCAGGAAGGGCCGCTGGGAGAAGTCCACCTTGGTGATGTTCTCCATGTGCAGCGCGGTGCCGAAGCGCTCCGCCTGCTTCTGGAAGCGCTCCATCAGCTCCGGGCCGGTGATGGGCTCCGCGAAGCCGGGGTAGTTCTCCACGTCGGTGGTGACCATGAGCTGGCCGCCCGGCACGCGCTGGGGGTGCTCCAGGGTGGGGCCACCGGCGAACACCACGGGCTCCAGGTTCGCGCGCGCCGCGTAGATGGCGGCCGTGTAGCCCGCGGGCCCTGAACCGATGATGGTGACCTTCTGAATCTTGTCCTGCGACACGGCGCCTCCTGCGCTGATGCGTTTTCGGGCCCGGACGGTACCAGACGCCGTACTCCAGGCCATGATACGTACCTGGACCCCATGGATGCCGCTGTCCTCAAGAAGGTTGCGCTCTTCGAGGGATTGACCCAGGGCCAGCTCGCCAAGGTCGCCCGGATTGCCCAATCCCGGACCTACCCGGCCGGCGACTTCGTCTTCCGCGAGGGCGACACCGGGCAGGACATGTTCATCCTCACCGACGGCAAGGTGCGCATTTCCAAATCCGTGCCGGGCATCGGGGAGGAGGCGCTCGCCATCCTCGAACCGGGCCAGTATTTCGGGGAGATGGCGGTCATCGAGGATTCACCCCGCTCCGCGGACGCCATCGCCCACAGCGGCTGCACGGTGTGGGTCATCGAGCGGGAGAAGCTGGACCAGCTCATGTTCACGGACAAGGACCTGGCCTACGTGCTCCTCTGGACGTTCGTCCGCACGCTGAGCGAGCGGCTCCGCGAGACGAACGACAAGATCAAGGGCTTCTTCGCCATCTCCCGCTTCTAGCGGCCCGGCGCGCCCCCGCTTTTCGCGCGCCGAGAGCCCACTGGAGCACCGCTGTCCGTCCCACGGCCCGGCCCCTTCGCGCAGGTCTGGACGGAGGGCCTTCATTTCTCCCGGAGTGGGAGGTCAGGGCACATGCCTTGCTCTGTCTCCGCCGCGTGGAGGGAGGCGGGATGGAACAGGGTGGCGAGGCGTGGGTGGGGTCGGGCGAAGGGGGATCCACGGGCGGAGGGTCGGTGAGGGCCCGCACGGAGGACGCGCGCGAGCGCCTCTTCCGGTTGGGCGCGGAGGCCCTCACCGACCTGGAGCTGCTGGGCCTGCTGTGGACGGAGGGACCGCGAGGCGCGGGCCTGAAGGACGTGGCGGAAGGAGGGCTGACGCGGGGCGGGCTCAAGGCGCTGGTGCAGGAGGATCCGCGCACCCTCTGCGCGCGGCGGGGCGTGGGCCCCGCCCGGACGTCGCGGCTGCTGGCGGCGCTGGAGCTGGGGCGGCGCGCGCAGCGTTCACCGGAGCGCCGGCCCCGGCTGCGCACGCCGAAGGACATCCACGCGTACCTGGCGCCCACGCTGGGCGGGCTCCGGCGCGAGGTCTTCCACGTGCTGTGCTTCAACCCGCGCAACGTGCTGGTGCACGACGCCCGGGTGGCGGAAGGGACGCTGAGCGCGTGCCCGGTCGACCCGCGCGAGGTGTTCGCCGCGACGCTGTCCGCGAGGGCCACCGCCATCGTGCTCGCGCACAACCATCCCTCGGGTGACCCCGAGCCCAGCGTCCAGGACGTGGGGCTCACCGAACACCTGGCGCGGGCGGCGGGGCTGCTGGGCGTGAAGCTGCTGGACCATGTCGTCGTGGGGGACGGCGCCTATGTTTCCATGCTGGAGCGGGGCCTGCTGCCAGACAGCGAGCGGGAGGGGCGACGCAAGTGTGGCACGCCGGGTGGAGGTTGGTGATGGCGGCGGGGGTGCTGCTGGGGGTGGGCACGAGCCCCGTGCGGGTGGAGCTGCTGGAAGGCACGCGGGCTCGGGTGATCACGACCGGGAGCGGGCAGGCGTGCACCGTGGAGCGCTGGAGGCTGCCACCGGGCACACGCGAAGGGGACGTCCTCGTGGACGGTCGCCTGGACCCGGAGCGGACGGAGCACCTGCGGCGCGAGGTGGCGCGGAAACGGGCCGCGCTGGCGGTTCCACTTCCTCCGGGGCTCGACTTGTGAGGTGGGGCGCCGGTGCCCACGGACAGGGATAGGCGTTGACGGCCGACCCAGGATGATGAACATGCGCGCGATGCTGGAGTCCCTGCCCTTCCTCGAAGATGCCCAGCGGGGACTGGTGCGGTACTTCGGCCTGTCGGAGTTTCGTCCCGGCCAGGCCTCCGTCATCAACTCGGTGCTCAGCGGCCGCAACACCGTGGTGGTGATGCCCACGGGCGCGGGCAAGAGCCTGTGCTACCAGCTCCCGGCGCTGCTGCTGCCGGGCATCACGCTGGTGGTGTCGCCGCTCATCGCGCTGATGAAGGACCAGGTGGAGCAGCTCACCGCGAAGGGCATCCCGGCCACCTTCATCAACTCGTCGCTGTCGGACCTGGAGCGGGCGGAGCGCCTGCGCAAGCTGCGCGCCCGCGAGTACAAGCTGCTCTACGTCGCGCCGGAGCGCTTCCGCAGCGGGAGCTTCATGGAGCTGGTCGCGGAGCTGGGCGTGGAGCTGTTCGCCGTGGACGAGGCGCACTGCATCTCCCAGTGGGGCCACGACTTCCGGCCGGACTACGCGCTGCTGGGCCAGGTGCGCAAGCGGCTGCGCCCCCCGCGCACGGTGGCGCTCACCGCCACGGCGACGCCGGAGGTGCGCGACGACATCGTCCGCGTGCTGCTGATGAAGGAGCCCCGGGTGTTCGCCCAGGGCTTTGATCGGCCGAACCTCTTCCTCGACGTGGTGAACGTCAACGGGGACGAGGAGCGCCGGGAGGCCTGCACGCAGCTGGCGGCGAAGGGGGGCAGCGGCATCATCTACTGCTCCACGCGCAAGGCCGCGGAAGGGATGCACTCCGCGCTCGTGACGCGCAAGGTGCGCGCGGTGCTCTACCACGCGGGCATGGAGGACGACGCCCGCCGCCGCGCTCAGGAGGACTTCATGTCCGCGAAGGACGCGGTGGCGGTGGCCACCAACGCCTTCGGGATGGGCATCGACAAGCCGGACATCCGCTTCGTCGCGCACGCCAACATCCCCCGGGCGGTGGAGGCGTACTACCAGGAGATTGGCCGCGCGGGCCGGGACGGCAACCCCGCCACGGCGGTGCTGCTGTTCAACCACGCGGACGTGTACACGCAGGAGCGCCTCATCGAGAGCAGCCACCCGTCCGAGGCCGTGCTGTCCGACGTGTGGACCGCGCTCCAGGGCGTGGAGGAGTTCGACCGGGGCGTGCACGCGCTGGCGGGCATGGTGGGGGCCAGCGAGTTCGAGGTCTCCGCCGCGCTGCGCATCTTCGAGCGCGAGGGCAAGCTGGAGCGCGGCGGGCGCGGCGAGGGCGAGTACGGCCTGACGTTGACGGACAAGGCGGCCTCCGCCCAGCCGCACGCGCCAGAGACCCAGCGGCTTTTGCGCTCACTGCTGGAGACGTTCCCCGTGGGGCGACAGGCCACCACGGAGCTGCCCATCCTCGCCCGGCGCACGGCGCTGTCGGAGGACGAGGTCCGGCACGCGCTGGGCCTCCTGGAGAAGGCGGGCGTGGTGCGGGTGCGCAAGCCCTTCGCGGGGCGCTCCATCCGCGCGCTGGAGCGCGTGCCGTTCCGCGACCTGAGCGTGGACTTGAGCCGCGTTCGCACGCAGGAGCGGCACAACCTGCTGATGCTCAAGCGGATGACGGACTACGCGTACACGCCGAAGTGCCGGCGCGCGTTCATCCTCGGCTACTTCGGGCAGGCGGACGCGGCGGCCGTATGCGGGACGTGCGACCGGTGCGCGGGCAGCATGATGCCCAAGCCGTCCGGGTCCTCCTCGCGCTCCTCATCCGCGGGGGCCGGCGCGCCCGTGATGGTCTACAGCGAGCTTGCGTCCACGGAGCTGCGCCGCTGGCGCAAGGACCTGGCGAAGGACCTGGGCATCGCGCCCTTCATCATCTTCAACGACGCGACGCTGCTGGGCATCGCCTCCGCGCTGCCGGTGGACCGGGAGTCCTTCCTCGCGGTGAAGGGCACCGGGGAGAGCCGCTGGGAGCGCTTCGGCCCCAAGGTGGTGGAGATCTGCATGATGGCGCGCGCCGCGGGCCATGAGCCGCAGGCCACGCCGGTGCCGCCGCGCGTGCGCAAGTCGAAGCTGCGCCGCCCCACGTGAGTCCAGGCCGTCAGGCCGGGGGCGGGCCGCCCTTGCGGCTGGCGGCGCGAAGGATGGCCCACCGCAGCACGCCCATGATGGCGCCCACCACCAGCGCGAGCAGGAAGATGACCACCACGGTGACGACGCCGAAGAGGACGCGCACTCCCAGGTCGGAGATGCGGCCGTCGAAGTAGGCCGCGCGCAGCGGCTCCAGGCCGTGCACCACCTCCAGCGCCCGCGCCGGCAGGGAGTCGAGCGCCATGGACAGGCGCTCGACCAGCGGCGAGCGGAACCGTCGCCGGAGCAGCTCCACCACGATGCCCACCAGCAGGTAGAGCACCGACAGCAGGAAGGCGTTGCCCCACATGACCTGCAGCAGGGGTGAAGACGGGGGCCGCTCGCGCACGTCGGTCACGCTATCTCGACGCCCGACGCTTGAGGAGCGGAAGGGCCTTCTTCACGCGGGTGGCTTCCGGCGCGCCCCCGGCGAGCTTGAGGAAGGCCTCGTAGGACTCCACCGCCCGGGGCAGCTCCGCCGTCTCGCGTGCCAGGACGTCCGCCAGCGCCAGGTGCGCCATGCCGTCCGTGGGCTCCAGCTCCACCGCCTTGGCCAGCGCCTCGCGCGCGGGCGCCTCCTGCCGCTGCTTGAAGGCCACCAGCCCCAGCGCCAGGTGCGCCCGGCCGCTGAAGGGGGCCAGCTTCACGGCCTCGTCGGCCGCCACCCGCGCCTCCTTCACCAGACCGGCGCCCAGCAGCACCCTCGCGAGCGTCGTCTGGGCGAAGGCCTTGTCCCAGACGGTGGGCGCCTTGTCGGCCAGGTCCTTCAGCGTGCGCGACGCCCCACGGCCTCCGCCGGGCAGCTGCGCGTACAGCTCTCCCACGCGGCCGCACGTCGCGTCCGGCCCCTCGCGCCGCGCCGCCGCGAAGGCCGCGTCCGCGCTCTCCACCTGGCCCTGGCGCAGGAAGGCCTGGGCGATTTCACAGAAGGTGTCGGGGTCCTTGGAGTCCAGCTTGTTGGCGCGCTCCAGCGCCGAGAAGCCGCCCTTCGCGTCGCCGTTGCTGAACAGGAGCGCCGCGCGCAGCCGCTGCCCCTCCGCGTCATCCGGCGCGAGCTTCACCGCGCGGCCGGACGCCCCTTCCGCCTCCTTGCGGCGGCCGGACTGGTACAGCGCCAGCGCGAAGCCCTTGTGCGCCGCCGCGTTGCCCGGGTTGTCCAGCTGCCACGCCTCGAACTGCTTCAGCGCCTCCGGCGTGCGGCCCAGGGCCAGCAGCGCCCGGCCCAGCGCATCGCGGGCTTCGCCGTGCGCGCCGTTGCGCTCCACCGCCTGCGTCAGCGGCTTGAGGGCCATGTCCGGCAGGCCGCGCGCCAGCAGCAGCCGCCCCAGCGAACACGCGCCTTCGTAGTCGCGCGGGTCCTTCAGCGCCTCGTCGAACTGGGCCTGTGCCTTGTCCAGCGCGCGCTCACGCCAGTACACCTGCCCCAGCGCCACGCGCAGGTCGGTGCGCGGCCGCTTGGCCAGCGCCTTCTCCAGCACGTCGCGCGCCTGGGCGCCGTTGCCTTCGTTCGCGTCCGCCAGCGCCAGCCAGGCGACGGCCTCCGGCGGGTAGCGGTCGTTCACGCGCGTGCGGGCCAGCTCCACGCGGGCCTTCTTCCAGTCCCCGAGCCGCGCGTACGCCGCGCCTCGCACCAGCGCCACCTTGCGGCCACCATCCACCTCCAGCCGCTGGAGCGCCTCGCGCTCGCGGTCGCGGTCCAGCAGCGTGCGGCCCAGGCCTTCCTTCGCGGTCTCGCTCTTGGGCTGGAGCTTCAAGGCGGCCTCGTAGGCCTGCTGCGCGGCCTCCAGCTTGCCGGCGGCCCGGCCCGCGGCGCCGAGCGCGAGCTGGAAGTCCATGGCCAGCGGCCCCTGCGTGCCCTGGGAGAGCAGCGGGCGCGCCTCCTCGTACCGGCCCAGCGCGGACAGCAGCTCACCGTGCACGAGCTGCTGACGGGGCTTGAGCGCGGGAGGCAGCCGCGGATCCTTCGCCAACGGCGCCACCTCCGCCAGGGCGGCGTCCAGATCCTGCTCCAGCGCGAGCCGGCTTTCGGCCATGCCGATGCGGGCGGCCGGGTGCTCCTTGGAGACGTCTCGCGCGCGCTTGAACATCTCCAGCGCCTGCGCGAAGTCCTCGGAGGCTAGGTAGTAGCCGCCCAGGGACACCAGCGCGCGGACGTTGCCCGGCGACGCCTTGAGCGCCCGGTCGAAGCGGTCCAGGGCCTGCTTCTCGTCCTTCGCCGCCAGCAGCAGGTTGCCCGCCAGCGCGTGCACCTCCGTCACCTCGTCCTGCGAGGCGAGCAGCGCGCGGCGCGTCGATTCGCGGCCCCGCTCGTCCGCCACCAGCTCGTTGGTGGCCAGCGCCAGGCCCCCGAAGCCGTCCTTCACGCCCGGCCTCTCCAGCGCCTCCAGCGCCTGACGCCGGTCCTCGGAAGCACCGCCGTGGTCCTGGTAGCGCAGCGCGTGCGCGTAGGCCGTCAGCGCCCAGGCCTGCGCGCTGGACTCGTCCATGTCGCGCGCGCGTTCAAGCTGCCGGAGCGCTTCGTCCAGCGACGCGCCCGTGTCCTGCGCCACCGCGCGCCGGGCCAGCTCCAGCGTCTCCGACAGTGTCTGGCCGCCGCTGCGGGAGCGGTAGAGGACGAAGAAGCCCGCGCTCGCGATGAGGAAGATGACCGCGACGAAGAGGGCCACGGTCTTCGTGCCGTAGCGCTCCAGGAGGGACTGCTTCGCCCGCTCCTTGGCGATCTTCTCGTGCATCTCGCGCTCGTACTTCGCGGCGAGCGCCTCCGTGTCCTTCGCGTTCGCCGCCGCCTTGTTGCGAGCCGCGGCCGCCGCCAGGTCCGAGGCGTCCGGGATGTCATCCAGCAGTGAGCGCTTGCCACCCGACGTCGCCGCCACGGGCGCCACCGGCGCGGCGGCCCGGGGCCGGACCGCCTCGGGGCCTGGAAGGTTCCCGAGCAGTCCACTCCCCTGCGACGAGGCGGGCTCGTCGGCCGGGAGCTCCGGGAGGTCCGCGAGCATTCCGGACGAGCGTCCCCGGCCGCTCCCCGGCGCCGGAGGGCCACCCTGGGTCCCGGTCCCCTGCGCGGAGGCTCCATCCTGCTCCGGGGCACCGCCCTGCGCCGTACCCTCGGAACCAGGCTCCGTGGGGGGGCCCTGCTCCGGCTCTCCGGAGGTCGTGGCCCCGTCCCGCGTCGAGCGCCTGGAAGAAGCCCTGGCCCCGTCCTGCCCCATCAGCTCGGAAGCCGGATCCGCGTCACTTCCCTGCGCCGAGCGCTCGGAAGCCGGATCCGCGTCACTTCCCTGCGCCGTGTGCTCGGAACCCGGATCCGCGTCACTTCCCTGCGCCGTGCGCTCGGAGTGCGGATCCGCGTCGTTCCCCTGGGCCGTGCTCCCGGTGCCAGGAGCCGTGTCGCGTCCCTGCGCCGTGCGCTCGGCGCCCGGGCCGGTGGAGCCCTCCGCCCCGTCCGGGGACGCATGCCCTGCCGAAGCGCGTGCCTCCGCCGGGGTGCCGGAATCCGCCGCCGTCGGGGCCTCTCCGCTCGTCGGCGCGGTGCCGGACGCGGCGTGCTCCAGGCCTCCTGCTGGCGTCTCCGCCCGGGCCCGACGCGGCTCCAGCCCCGCGGCCGCGGCAGCTCGCGCACCGAACGCGGAGGGCTGCGCTTCGGTCGCCGGCGCCGGCGCTTCGTCGTCGTCCGGGGCCGCCGCAGGAACGGCCAGCGTGCCCAGGTCCGCGAAGATGGGCGCGGGCCCACCCGACAGCGCCTGCTGGGCCTGGTCCAGCCACTGCTTCACGCGCCCGTTGTTGGGCTGGAGCGCCACGGCCTTGCGAAGGATGGGCAGCGCCGAGCGGAACAGCCCGCGCTGCAACAACACCTCGCCAATGAGGTTGTAGGCGTAGGGGTTGTCCTTCTCGATGGCGATGGCCTGGTCGAACTGCTCCATCGCCTCCGCGGGACGGCCCAGTTGGATGAGGGCCTTGCCCCACAGCACCCGTCCCACGGTGGACGTGGGGTGGTGGGTGATGCCTTGGGTGCACACTTCAATCGTGCGCGCCGCGTCTCCCTTCTCCAACAACGCCTTCGCCAACTCCACGAAGACGGAAGAGGTCGGGTCCTGCCGGAGGAGCTGCTCGTAGCGCTCCACCATCGACTTGGCCATGTTGAGTCGCGACTCCGGTGCTCGGGCGGGAAGTGCGGACCATAGCACCGCCCTCGTCCCACGCACGCGGCGGGTGGTAGCGTCGTGCAGGTGAACCGCCTGCCTGCCCTGATGTTCGCCCTGCTCCTCGGTGGGGCGTGCGCCCACACGCCGCCGTCCTCGGACCTGGACGCGCTCCGCCCCGTCGTGGAGGGCTTCCACAAGAACCTGCGCTGGCGCAACTACCGCGCCCTGTCCACCTTCCTCGTCCCCGAGGAGCGCCAGGACTTCGAGCGCCAGCGCCGCGAGCTGCACGACGACCGCGACCTCACCGTCACGGACTACGAAATCGAATCCGTGAAGCTCTCCGAGGACGGCAAGCGCGCCACCGTCCACAGCCGCATCCAGTGGATGCGCCTGCCCTCCGCCTCCGAACAGACCGAGGCCGTCACCTCGGAGTTCGTCTTCCGGGACGGCGTCTGGCTGCTGGAGAAGCAGCAGGCGGGCCCGTTCGCGGGCGAGCTGGAGTAGAAAAAAAGTCGCCCACCGCCTCGGGGCCGGCCGAGACGGTGGGCGTCGAGGGTTCCCCAATGGAACCCCCTACCAGGGTGACGGTGCCGCGCGGTGTTGCTCAGGCCCGCTGCGACCTCGCCGTGTTGCCAGGGACATGAGCAAGGGCGGTGCCAACCTTCGCGCCCCCCTGCCCTGCCCTCAGCCTCCCTGGGAAATCAAACACTTGCGTGCCCGAGCCCCCCACCGCCACCGGGCCCCTCCTGACAGTCCTGTCAGGGGCCCCCTGCCACCCCACCACCCTCCCAATGACATCCGTGTCAGGGGATACGGGGGCGGCCCATGGGAAATCCGCTACTCGCCGACCACGGAGCGGATGGTGTCGCGCATGGAGTACCGGGACTTCCAGCCGACGTCCTGGACCCACCGGTTGCCGTCCACGGCGCAGAGGAACTGGATGTGGTCCAGCTCCGGGGGCGGGAAGTTGGCCAGGCGGTAGCGGAACATCAGGCCCAGGAGCGGGCGGGCCACCGGGTGCGGCACGGGGATGGCGGTGTGGCCCAGCTCTCCCAGCACCGCGGACAGGGGCACCTGGCCGGGACCGACGACGTTGTAGACGCCCTTGGGCTCCGGGCGCAGGGCCTCCACCATCGCGCGCGCCACGTCCTCCACGTGGATGAGCTGCACCATCGGGTCGAAGCCCGCGAGCGTCCACGGGTAGCGCAGCCGCAGGTAGTTGGACGGCGCGTTCTTGATGGTGGGCCCGACGATGTGGACGGGCCGCAGGATGACCGTCTCGATGTGCGGATGCTTCCAGAAGAAGCTGTGCGCCAGCATGTCCACTTCGATGAGGTCGCGCACCCCGGAGAAGCGGCTGGCGGCCATCAGCGGCGCGTCCTCCGTGAGGAAGTTGGAGTTGTCCGGGCTGGGGCCGTAGACATTGGCCGAGGACAGGACGACCACCTTCTTCACGCCGTACTTCGCGCAGTACTCCAGCAGGCGCGTGGTGCCCACGACGTTGAAGGAGTGGTGCTCCTCCTCGCTCATGCGCGGGTCGTGCATGATGCCCATGTGGATGACGGCGCGGATCTCGTTCTTGCGAAAGACGTCCTCCGCCTTCTTCTTGCGCAGGTCCATCTGGTGCATCTCGACGTCCTTCGGCTTGCCCAGGAAGGGGCGCCGATCGATGCCGATGATGCGCTCGCGCTTGTGCAGCATCTTCGCCAGGGTGCGGCCCAGGTTGCCGCTGATGCCGGTGACGACGACGGCGGGCTTCTTCGCATCCCCGCCCTCCTTCTCCTCCTCGTGCGGGGCGCTCACCAGAACACGCTCCGGCGTTCCTTGAGCCCCTGCTGGAGCATCCCCTGGATGGAGGCCTTCACGGTGCGCACCTTCTTGTCGAGTTCACTGTCCTCGTCGTCCGCGCGGCCGGTGAAGTGCAGCGCGTCTCCGAAGTAGATCCGGTACTTCGTGGGCAGCGGGAAGGCCGCGCCCGTGGGCGTGATGGGGAAGGACGGCATGCCCAGGAGCTTCGCCAGGGGCTTCAAGTTCATCAGCGCGGGGGCCTGCTCCTCCGCGCCCACCACGGCGATGGGGACGATGGGCGTGTTCGTCTCCAGGGCCAGCCGCATGAAGCCCAGGCCGAACTCCTGGAGCTGGTAGCGCTGGGGCCACAGCTTGTTGAGGCCGCGCGTGCCCTCGGGGAACACGAGGATGGCCTCTTCCGCCTCCAGCAGGCGGCGGCAGTTCTCCGGCGTGCCGACAATCTGGCCCACGCGCGCCATGAAGGTGGAGACGTAGGGCAGCGACGGCACCCACTTCTCCACCATGCTGCGGATGGCGCGCGGCGGAGAGCCCTCCACCATCAGGGCGATGCCAATCATCGCGCCGTCCATGGGCAGCTGGCCGGAGTGGTTGGATACCAGCAGCACGCGCCCGGCGGGGATGCGGTCCGCGCCGTAGGCCTCCACGCGGAAGTAGTGGCGGTAGAGCCACAGGAACGGGGCGATGGCCGCCAGGCTGTAGTCCAGGTTGAACCCGAACGGATCCACCCCGTACTCGTTCTCCGTCCGGGCCAGGCCCTGGAGTTCGCCGGATTGTGCTTCGCCCGCCATGCGCTCGGTCCAGCCGCGCAGGCCCTTCTTCACCTTGTCGCTGAAACGCTCCAGCATGGGCTGGCTCCTTAGCACCCCGGCACGCACGCCGGGAGTGGGCCGGCAACCCGCGCCGCGCTTATGACGATAACCTGTCGGAAGGTCGTCCATGCGCATCCCGCCCAAGCCCCCGCCAGCCCCCCGGATGCCCTCCGCTGGCGCCACCCTCGTGGTGACGGTGCTGACGCTGGCCTCCGCGAGCGCCCTCCAGCCCCAGGCGCCCCTGCCCCCTTCCGCGCGCCCCCACGGGGCCGTGGCCGCGAACGCCCCGGGGCGGCTCCCGACCGGACTCGCGCGGGAGCCCGCCCAGGGGGTGGCCTTCGTGCGCGACTTCAACGCGAAGCTGGGCCTGCCACCGGCGCGCCTGAAGGAGAAGCTCGCGATGATGCGCGAGAGCCCGTCGGCCATGTTCCGGGCGATGCCCGCCCTCTTCCACTCCGACCTCCGGGGCCCGTACGCGCAGGCGGCGAAGCTGGTGGACCGGCCGGCCCCCGACATCCTGGTGATGGGCGATGCCCACCTGGGCAACCTGGGCACGTTCCGGGGACCGGAGGGCAAGGCGGTGTGGGGGCTCAACGACTTCGACCAGGCGGGCACCGCGTCACCGGAGGCGGACCTCGCGCGGCTGGCCACCAGCGCCGTGCTCACCGCGCGCGGGGCGGGCCTGTCGGCCACGGAGCAGGCGGAGGCGGTGCGGACGTTGGCGGAGGCCTACGTCGAGACGCTGGAGCTGCTGGCGGACGGGGATGCGAACCCGGGCGCGTTCCTGACCCGAAAGGAGTCGTCCGGACCCGTGAAGGACCTCATCAGTGACTCGCGCGACACGTCGGCGAAGGACCTGCTGGCGAAGTACGTGAAGTTCGACGGGTCCAAGGGGCCCCGCTTCCTCACCACGGACACGCTCAGGCCCCTGGAGGCGACGCGGAAGGCCGCGGTGCAAGCGGCGCTGGCGCAGTACGCGACGTCCCTGAAGGGCACCGAGGGCGTGGCCGTCCCCCTGAACGTCCTGGACCTCGCGGAGCGTCTGGACGCGGGGGGCAGCAGCTACGGCCTGGAGCGCGACTGCGTGCTCGTGGGCGCGAAGGAGCCGAACGCTCCCCCCGTGCTGCTGGAGTTGAAGGAGCTGCTGGCCCCCAGCGTGGGTTCGCCCCCGAGCCCCGCCAACGGCGCGGACGTCGTGGAGGCACAGCGGGAGCTGGCCGGTGACGTGAACCCGCTCACGGGCGCGGTGAGCATGGGCGGCCGGGCCTTCCTCGTGCGCGAGGTGGAGCCGGAGAAGGGCAAGCTGGACGACGGCGCGCTCTCCAAGAAGAAGGCGCTGCACTCCACCGTCGAACAGGCGGGCGTGGTGCTGGCGCGGGCGCACGGCCACACGCGGGAGCAGGCCACGCGGCTGGAGTCATGGCTGGGCGGCGACACGCAGGAGGCCACGAAGCGGCTCACCGCCTTCGCGCGGGCCTATGCGGACCAAGCCGAAGCGGACTGGAAGGCCCTGAAGGCGGCGCGCTGATCCGCGAGGCGGAGTCCCCGTGTCTCTCGAAGGGGCTGAGGCGGGGCACGAAGTGGCGCCCCCGGGGCCGCCCACGGTGAGGCCCTCACAGCGTCGCGGAGAGCCGCCCCGCCGCGTCGCGCAGGGTGACGACGTCGAAGTCGTCCTTCAGCCACTGGAAGATGCTGCGCAGCCGCTCCTGCTTCTTCGCGGCGCTCACCCGCAGGTCGCGCTGCTGGCGCACGAGCTCCGGCGGGATGCCGTCCGCCGCGTCCAGCACGTCCACGCCGTGCAGCTCGAAGTTGAAGAAGGCATCCGCCCGGCACGCCCGGTAGGCGGCGCGCATGGTGCCGCGAGGCAGCGTGGTCGCGAAGGTGCCGATGAACGGGAAGCGCACCACCGGCGTCACCGTCATGGGCAGCTCCACCACCGCGCCCGCGCCCCGGCGGTAGGGCTGGGTGGGGTCCGGCCGGTACGGCACGCGCGGCGCGAGCAGCACGCGGGGCGTGTCCAGCACGGAGCGCGAGGGCCGCCCCAGCGCCGCGAGCGCCCCCATCACCGCCGCCTTCGCCGCGTAGTACGGCGCCGCCGGAAACGTGGAGGAGCCGTACAGGTATCCCTGCGCCACGGTGGCCGCGTACAGGTCCGCGTTCAGCGTGTAGCCGGGGGCCCGGAAGCCGGAGGGCCGCACGCCGGTGGCCTTCAGGATGGCCGCGTCCGCGCGCGCCAGGTCCTCGGCGATGGCGTCCGGTCCACGCCGCGTGAGCGCGTAGTCATGGGCGTGGCTGTGGCTCGCGACCTCGATGCCCGCCGTGTGGGCCTGCCGCATGCCGTCCGCCGCGCCGGGGTCCGCCTCCAGGTCCTCCCCGATGGCGAAGAACGTCCCGGGCGCGCCGACGGAGGTCAGCAGGTCGCGGAAGCGGGGCACCGCCACGCGGTGGATCAGCGTGCGGGCCCGCGCATCCAGCAGCGACTCGGGCAGCCCGTGGATCCGGCAGTAGTGCGGCAGCGAATCCAGGTCGACGGAGATGGACGCCAGTCGCGCCGCCGGCATGGAGGGCTCCTCTTCAGGTCCCGCGAACGCGGATGACGTAGAACAGCTTGCCCACGTTCTTGAGCACGTTGGGCACGCGCCGGAACAGGTGGATGGACGGCTGGCGCTTCTCGTGGAGCTGGATGGGGATCTCCATCACGTTGAGCCCCTCGCGCCACGCGCGGATGACGAACTCGCTGGCGAACACGTCCATGTCCACCACGCACTTCTGGATGACGGGCAGCAGCGCCTCACGCCGGAACGCCTTCAGGCCGTGCGTGTCGGTGCCCTGGAAGCCCAGCGCCACGCGCAGCAGCTTGTTGTGCACCCGCGTGGCCGCGCGGCGGATGAGGGGGCGCTGGTCGCTGGCGCCCTTGGCCGCCTTGGAGCCCACGACCATGTCCGCCTCACCGCGCTCCAGACGGGGCAGCGCCGCGTCGTAGAAGGTCAGGTCGCACAGGTCGATCTCATCACACACCACGTAGGTGCCCCGGGCCTTGAGGATGCCGGCCTTCAGCGCCACGCCGTAGTTGGGCGTCTCCGAGTGGAACCAGCGCAGGCGCGGGTTCTTGGCGCACAGCTCTTCCAGGAGCGCCGGCGTCGAGTCGCGCGACCCGTTCTCCGCGAAGATGATTTCGTAGTCGAGCCCGCGCGCATCCAGCCCCTGACGCAGCTCCTCGGCTGCCTGGGCGATGATGGACTCCTCGTTGTAGACGGGGATGACGACGGAGAGGTGCAGGGCCATGGTTCCAGAAGAAGCGAAAGGTAGGTCTGGGGCCTAGCACGGCCCCAACCCACCGTCGACAAGGAGATGACCCCTCGCGTCAGCCGTTCAGCGTCCGGGCGCAGGCCCGCCCGCCCAGGATGGCGTCCTCCATGGACGAGTACTCCCACTGGCCGTAGCGCCCCGCGGTGAGGATGCCCGCGTGCTCCAGGAAGCGGGCGACCTCCGCCTTCGCGGGCCCGTAGGCGTCGTCGTAGAGCACGTACGCGTTGGGGATCTCCCTCGCCTTGGCGAAGAGGACGTCGTCCTTCGAGTGGATCATCTGCGAGCGCAGCAGGTCCTCCACCGCCTTGCGCTCCGCGTCCTCCAGCGACAGCTCGCCGTGGTGGCTGAACTCCACGGAGAAGCTGGCCGTGTCGGCAGGGGCCAGGGGCGCGTACACCGCCGAGGGCGAGCCGATGCGGTACGCATGGAACTCCGGCTCCGGCAGGTAGATCCAATGCCAGGGCTGACGGTTCGCGCCCTTCGCGCCCACGCACACGTACGTGACGGTGAAGGCGCGCAGGCGCTTCGCCGCGGCCTGCACCTCCTCCGGGACCCCGGAGGCACCGCGTGCGATCAACTGCACCAGCGTGGGCAGCGCGATGGAGGACACGAGCCCCGAGTAGCCTTGCGTGCGCCCGTCCGACAGCACGACCTGCTTCGCCTTCCAGTCGATGGAGACGGGCTCGGTGTGCACGCTCAATTCGCCGCCGCGCAGGTGCTGTTTCATCGCCCGCGCCAGGCTCTCGATGCCGCCCTCGCGCGGGTAGAGGAACGACGCGTTGTAGCCCAGCTGGTCGCTGCCGGCCCCGAGCGCCCCGTCGACGACCTCCTTGAGGGTGGGACGCGGCACGAAGCGGCCCACCCAGTTGGCGGACATCTCGCGCGGGTGCACGGTCCACAGCTTCTGGTTGTAGGGCAGCATGAAGTTCTTCGCGAAGCCTTCACCCATGTAGCGGAGGATGAACTCCTCGAAGTTGACCGGCTCGCGCTCGCGCAGGGCCCGGCCCTTCTCGCCGTAGATGGCCTCCACGTAGCCGACCAGGTTCTCCGCCACGACCTCCGGCGGCAGCCCGTGGGTGTTCACCTGGTAGGGGAAGCGCGTGAAGGTGCCGCGCGAGAACACCGCGGCGCGGCGCTGGATGCGCACCATCTGGTCCGGCATCCAGAGGGTGTTGACCAGCTCCTGGATCTCAGGGTCCCGCAGGTGGAGCCAGTGACCGGTGGGGTCGAAGTAACACCCGTCGATGACCTCGGTCTTGATGAGGCCGCCAACCCGGTCCGACTTCTCGATGAGGCGCCAGGGGCGCTTGAGGAAATGCGCGGTGGACAGGCCCGCCAGGCCCGCCCCGAGGATGACGATGGGATCCATGCGCCGTCGGGTCTACCACCTCGGCCGGGACGCAGGAAAAGGAAGGCACACTGCCGGTAGGGGCGGGCGCCCGCCCTCCTGCCCGGCCGGGTGACGACTCTGCGCCCGGGGGCGCGTTCTTTCCGGGCTTGAAACGGCTCTGCTAGCCTGCACGCGCCGCGCGGACCATCGCACCGCACCAATTCATTGCTGCGCGTGCGCGCGCCAGCCGGTCTCGTCGAAGGAAAACAATGAAAGTCTCCTGCCCGTCGTGCCAGACGAACTACAACATCGATGACAGGCGGATCCCGCCCGGGGGCGCGAAGCTCAAGTGTGCCCGGTGCCAGACCACGTTCCCCATCAAGGCCGAGGGCGTGAGCGCAGACGCTCCGGAGGCCGCGCCGCCCACCGCGCCCAAGGCCGCCGCCATCCCCCTCCCGGGAAGTGCCGCGCCCCAGGCCGCCGCGATTCCCCTGCCCGGTAGCGCCGCACCCCAGGCCGCCGCCATCCCCCTCCCGGGCAGCGCCGCCCCCCAGGCCGCCGCGATTCCCCTCCCGGGAAGTGCCGCCCCCCGCGCCGCCGCGATTCCTCTCCCGGGAAGTGCCGCGCCCCAGGCCGCCGCGATTCCCCTGCCCGGCAGTGCCGCGCCCCAGGCCGCCGCCATCCCCCTCCCGGGCACCGCGGCCCCACGCGCCGCCGCCATCCCCCTGCCCGGCAGCACCGTGCCCCAGGCCGCCGCCATCCCGATGGGCGCCGGACCGTCCCCCCTGCCCGGCAGCGCCGGCCCCCGCGCCGCCGCCATCCCTCTCCCGGGCAGCGCGGCACCGCAGGCCGCCGCCATTCCGCTGCCCGGCAGCGCCGCCCCTCAGGCCGCCGCCATCCCGATGGGCGCCGGTCCCGCCGCCATTCCGCTGCCCGGCAGCGCCGCACCGCAGGCCGCCGCGATTCCGATGGGCGCCGGTCCCGCCGCCATCCCCCTGCCCGGCAGCGCCGCCCCGAAGTCCGCGCCCATCGCCATGGGTACCGGCCCCGCCGCGATTCCGCTGCCCGGCAGCGCCGCGCCTCGTGCCGCCGCCATCCCCCTGCCCGGAAGCGCCGCCCCCCAGGCCGCCATCCCGATGGGCGCGGGGCCCTCGTCCGCGGCCATTCCGCTGCCCGGCGGTGCCGCCCCGCCCGCCGCCATCGCGCTGCCGCCCGTCCCGTCGGAGGATCCGTTCTCCTTCGACGATGAGGTCCCGTCCTACGCCTCGCCGGGCGTGGCCGCGCCCCGGGCCATCTCGCTCGACGCGGGCCCGTCCGCGCCGGTGGCCCTGCCCGACGACTCCTTCAGCTTCGACATGGACGCCGCGCCGCCGCAGGCCGCGCCCATGGCCGCGGAAGACGACTTCTCCGAGGTGGGCAGCGGCGAGTTCTCCTCGCTCGAAGCCGACCCCCAGGGCTTCACCGAGCGCGAGGACGTGACCCGCGTCGTCACCATCCCCGTCCCCAACGCCGCCTACCGCGAGCCCGCCGCCTACGGCACCCACGAGCCGGCCGGCACCGCGCGCGACTTCGACTTCTCCGAAGCCCCCGTCGGCGCCCCCGAACCCGAGTCCGACTTCGGCAGCACGCCCGACTTCGACTTCGCGGAAGGCGACAACCTCCCCGTCCCCGCGCCCTCCCCGGAGGACGCGTTCACCTTCGACATCAACGACCCGTCCAACGCCCACGGCCCCGCGGCCTCGCGGCCCCAGCCCCAGACGTACGGCTACGGCTCCGAGCCCCAGGCGGACGCCTTCGCGATGGCGCCGCCCCCCAGCTACGAGCCCGAAGCGGATCCCTTCGGCCTGCCCCCGCCGTCCGACTACGCCCAGGCGTCCGTCCCCGAAGCCGACCCGTTCGCCCTGCCCCCGCCGCCAGCGTCCGGCCCGTCGTCCTACGACATGGGGGGCCTGCCCGCCGCCGGAGACGACCCGTTCGCCCTGCCGCCCTCGCCCGGCATGGACTTCTCCGACCTGCCCTCGCCCGCGTCCTCCCAGGCGATGGACTTCTCCGACCTGCCCTCGCCCGCCGCGTCGCAGGCCGTGTCCTTCGACTTCGCCGAAGCGCCGGCCCCCGCGTACGGCCAGACGCCCATGCCCGAAGGGGACCCGTTCGCGGTGGACTTCTCCTCCCCGCCCGCGGGCGCGCCGCCCACGACGGACTTCCAGCTCGACTTCGGAGACCCCGCCCCGGCCGCGCCGCCGCCCTCCCGCGTCAACCCGGCGACGGACTTCGGTGACGTGGACTTCGGGGACCCCTCCCCCTCCACGTCCCCCCCGGTGGGCCTGCCGGACGCGCTGGAGTTCGACCCCACCGCCGCCCCCCTGGATGATTTGGAGGCGGACCTCTCCGCGCCGCTGCCGCCCCCGCCCGCCGCGGGCCCCACGGACGGCCTGGAGATGCTCAGCTTCATCGACGACGCCGCCGGCAAGGAGGCCGGTGGACGCTCGCAGGTGAAGCGCTTCCACGTGCGCCGCCGCTCCGGGAAGATGTTCGGCCCGTTCGAAGAGGGCGTCATCGTCAAGATGCTCGAGGACGGCCAGCTGCTGGGCAACGAGGACGTCTCCGCCGACTCGGAGAGCTGGTCCGCCATCGGCACGGTGCCCATCTTCGCCTCCGCCATCCAGCGGCTGATGGAGGGCCCGTCCAAGGCCATCCCCGTCGCGGCCTCCTCCGCCCAGCCGGGCCCGGACGCCGCCAGCGCGGAGCCCGCGAACGGCCAGGCCAGCATGGAGCGGCTGCGCCAGCTCTACGAAGGCCGCATGGCCGCGGTGTCCGTCGTGGACCGCAGCGCCGCCGACCTCAAGTGGAAGAAGCGCATCCCCTTCCTGGTGGCCGCGGGCGTGTCGGTGCTCGTGCTGGGCACGGGCGCGGCCTTCGAGGCCAGCCGCTATGGCGCCTTCGGCCGCCACAAGTTCTTCCCCGCCACCGTCGCCGCCGGCTCGCCCCAGGCGAAGCTGGTCGCGGAGGCGAAGCAGGGCCTGCTGAAGGACACCTACGCCAGCTACCAGGAAGCGCGGAGCAAGAGCGCGCAGGTGCTGAAGGGCAAGGAGTACCCGGAGGTCCGCGCCCTCTGGTGCCAGTCCGTGGCCTACCTGCAGCGCCGCTACGCGGCCGCGGAGCGCGCCGACCTCAACACCTGCGACAAGCGCCTGGAGGACATCGCGCTGCTGGGCGACAAGAACGTGGAGGTCCTCAAGACGACCGCCGGGCTCGCGCTCAACACGCGCAAGGGCGCGGACGTGCAGGCCCGCCTGAAGGACGCCTACAGCCGTGAGGGCAACCAGGGCGACCTGGAGCTCGCCTTCCTCCTGGCGGAGACGTACGCGCAGCAGAAGGACAATGACAACGCCATCGCCACGCTGAAGAAGGTGCTGGAGCGGGACGCGCAGTCCGCCAAGGCCCACCACGCGCTGGGCAACCTGTACCAGGCGGCGGGCAAGGCCGACGAGGCCGCCCAGGCCTACGCCGCCGCGCTCAAGGCCGACCCGCAGCACGCCGCGTCCGCGGTGGAGCTGGCCGCGGTGGAGCTGCTGGTGCGCAAGGCGGACATCGCGCAGGGCGTCCAGGCGGTGGAGAGCGCCCTCACGCTGCAGAACGAGCTGGGGCCCGCCGAGCGCGCCCGCGCCCGCGGCCTCAAGGGCGTGGCCCTCTTCCAGCAGTTCAAGCCCAAGGAAGCCGAAGCCGAGCTGAAGGCGGCCCTCAAGGACAACGAGGACTCCACCTTCATCAAGGCGCAGCTCGCCCAGGTGCTGCGCTCCCAGCGCGACTACGACGGCGCGCGGCCCCTCTTCGAGTCGCTTGCGAAGGAGGACGGCGGCAACCTGGAGTACGTGGACGGCCACATCACCTCGCTGGTGATGACGGGCAAGATGCAGGACGCGCTCGCCGCCGTGGAGGCCGCCAGCAAGGGCTTCCCCAACGAGGCGCGCATCGCGTACCTCTACGGCCGCATCGAGGACGCGCTCGACAAGCCCCTGGACGCGGAGGGCCACTTCAAGCGCGCCAACGCCGCGGATCCGAAGCTCGTGGACGCGGGCCTCTACCTGGGCCGCCTGTACCTGCGGCAGCACCGCAACGCGGACGCCCGCGCCCTGCTGGAGGCCGCCGCCAAGCAGGCGCCGGACCACGCGGGCGTGCACGCGGGCCTGGGAGAGCTGGCGCTCGCGGAGAACAACAGCCTGCTGGCGCAGCAGGAGTTCGACCGCGCCGTGCAGCTGGACCCCAACCTCGCGGACGCCCACCTGGGCCTGTCGCGCGTGGCCCTGCTGGGAGGCGACGCAGCCCGCGCGGAGACGGAGGCCAACCGGGCCCTGGAGCTGGACCCGCACCTCTTGAAGGACGGCCGGCTGCAGCGCGGGCTGGTGCTCTGGCGGCTGCACCGGCTGGACGAGGCCGCGGCGGAGCTGGAGAAGGCCAAGCAGGAGGACCCCCGCTCCACCACCACCCCCATCACCCTGGGCGCGGTGCTCCTGGAGAAGGGCGACCTGCCCGGCGCTGAGAGCAACCTGGGCCTCGCGCTGCGCAACGAGCCCTCCAACCACGAGGCGCTCTACTACCTGGGCCTCGTGCGCGCGAAGCGCTCCGAGTACACCCAGGCCATCGACAGCATGAAGAGCGCGGTGGAGCGCGCGCCCAAGCGCCCGGACTACCACTACGCCTACGGCGTCATCCTGCGCGACGCGAAGAAGCTGCCGGAGGCCGTGGGGCAGTGGAAGGCCGCCGTGGAGCTGGACGCCAACTACGCGGACGCGCACGAGGCCCTGGGGCACGCGTACATGGAGAGGGGCGACTTCGACGGCGCCATCGCCTCCTTCGAGTCCGCGCTCAAGGCGGATCCGCAGCGCACGCGGGTGATGGGCGCCATTGGCGACGCGCTCTTCAACGCCGCCCGCTGGGACGACGCCGTGCGCCGCTACCAGGCGGCCATCAAGGCGGATCCGAAGCTCACGTACGTCTACTACAAGGTCGCGCGCGCCTTCTCCGAGCAGGCCCAGCACGCCAAGGCCATTGACTGGTACCGCAAGGCCACCGCCGCCGAGCCCCAGAACCCGCAGCCGTTCTACTACCTGGGCTTCGCCTACAAGGAGCGCAACAAGCGCAAGGACGCCATCTCCGCCTTCAAGGAGTACCTGGTGAAGAAGCCGGACGCGGCGGACAAGAAGGACATCGAGGACGAAATCTACGACCTCGAACACTGACCCGGGCCCCTCGGGCGGGCCTCCGGGTCCGCCTGGAGGGGGCGCGCGGTCAGCCTGGAGCCACGGGCGGCGTCCGGCCGTGAGCATGCCGGGCGTGGTGAGCCTTGCCGGCCCACGCCCGGGATGACTACAAGGCGACCCCCTATGCTGGACCTCCGGAACGTTGCGCAGAACTTCGATGCGGTCGTCGCCCGACTGAAGACGCGGGGCGGCAGCCTGGACCTCGGGCCCTTCCAGGCGCTGTTCCTGGAGCGCCGCGACCTCTACGTCTCCATGGAAGCGCTGGCCGCGCGCCGCAACGCCGCCAACGACGAGATGAAGCGCAAGGCGAAGGAGGACCCGTCCGCGATGGAGAGGCTGCGCGGCGACCTGCGCGGCGTCTCCCAGGAGATCAAGGAGAAGGAGTCCCGCCTCAAGGAAGTCGAGGAGGAGCTCAACCGCATCCTGCTCGTCATCCCCAACGTGCCCCATGAGTCGGTGCCCGTGGGCACCAGCGCGGACGAGAACGTCCAGGTGAAGGCCTGGGGCGAGAAGCCGAACCTGCTCTTCACGCCCAAGCAGCACTTCGAGCTGGGCGAGTCGCTGGGCATGCTCGACTTCGAGCGCGCCACCAAGGTGTCCGGCAGCCGCTTCGCCTTCTACAAGGGGGCCCTGGCCCGGCTGGAGCGCGCGCTCGTCACCTTCATGATCGATGTGCACACGCAGAAGGGCTACACGGAGCTGCTGCCGCCCTACCTGGTGCTGCGCGAGACGATGATGGGCACCGGCCAGCTGCCCAAGTTCGAGGACGACGCGTTCAAGACGTCCGGCGACCCCGAGCGCTTCCTCATCCCCACCGCGGAAGTGCCCGTCACGAACTACCACGCGGACGAAATCCTGGAGGGCGACCAGCTCCCCATCCGCTACTGCGCCTTCAGCCCATGCTTCCGCGCGGAGGCCGGCGCCGCCGGGCGCGACACGCGCGGCCTCATCCGCCAGCACCAGTTCCATAAAGTCGAGCTGGTGAAGTTCGCCCCTCCGGAGAAGAGCCTGGAGGAGCTGGAGGCCATGACGGACGACGCGTGCGACATCCTGCGCCGGCTGGGGCTGCACCACCGGGTGATGCTGCTGTGCACCGGGGACATGGGCTTCGGCGCGCGCAAGACGTACGACATCGAGGTCTGGCTGCCCGGCCAGGGCGCGTACCGGGAGATTTCGTCCTGTTCGGACTGCGGCGACTTCCAGGCCCGCCGCGCGAAGATCCGCTTCCGCGCCCAGAAGGGCGACAAGCCCCAGATGGTGCACACCCTCAACGGCAGCGGGCTGGCCGTGGGGCGCACGAGCATCGCCATCCTGGAGAACTACCAGCGGGAGGACGGAAGCGTCGCCATCCCGGAGGCGTTGGTGCCGTACATGGGCGGCATGAAGGAGCTTCGCCCCCTGTAGCGCGCGAAAAGATGGGGCCCCGTCAGGAAAAGGGGCCAACAACCATCTTGCACGCGAACCGAAATGATGTAGAAGGGCGGCCCCACGGGCGCGGTCGGCCAGCGGGGAACCGTCGGCACAAGATGTGGAGGCGTGGCCGAGCGGTTGAAGGCAGCGGTCTTGAAAACCGCAGAAGGTGAAAGCCTTCCGTAGGTTCGAATCCTACCGCCTCCGATTTTGGGCTTGAGTTTCACGGTTCTTTGACAGAGAACAGTTGGAGAGATGGCCGAGAGGCTGAAGGCACAGGTTTGCTAAACCTGCATACTCGCAAGGGTATCGAGGGTTCGAATCCCTCTCTCTCCGCCACTTGTCGTAAGCAGCACCGGAAGACATTGCTCCCTTAGCTCAGCTGGATAGAGCGTCGGACTACGAATCCGAAGGCCGGAGGTTCGAATCCTCCAGGGAGCGCCATCTTCTTTTTTTGTGGCGCAGGACTCATGAGTGACGACATCGCTTTCATGCAGCAGGCACTTGTGCTCGCGCGGGAAGCAGCTTCACTCGGAGAAGTACCCGTCGGTGCGGTAGCGGTGCTGGACGGAAACGTCGTGGGCACGGGCTTCAACCGGCGCGAGTGCGACCGAAACCCCTTCGCCCACGCAGAGATGCTCGCGCTGGATGCCGCTGCGAAAGCACGCGGTGCCTGGCGCCTCTCTGGCGTCACCCTGTATGTGACGCTGGAACCGTGCGCCATGTGCGCCGGCGCGCTGGTGCAGTCTCGTGTCACCCGGCTCGTCTTTGGTACGATGGACCCCAAGGCGGGCGCGGTCGGTTCGCTGTACAATCTCGTAGAGGAGCCGCGACACAACCACCGGCTCCAGGTCACAAGCGGTATCCTGGCGGAGGACTCTCGCCAGCTTCTCAAGACGTTCTTCGAGCGCTTGCGCGCGAAGCGACGTGAAAACTGAATACTTGGAGAGCTGGCCGAGTGGTCGAAGGCACCTGACTCGAAATCAGGCGTACCGGTAACGGTACCGTAGGTTCGAATCCTACGCTCTCCGCTCCAATGTCCTTGGAGAGGTGGCCGAGCGGTTGAAGGCACACGCCTGGAACGCGTGCATATCTGAAAGGGTATCGTGGGTTCGAATCCCACCCTCTCCGTTGTTAGCTTCGAAGTACCAGGTTTGTGGTCGGGACAACGTGGGGGCGCGAACCCCGCCAGGTCCGGAAGGAAGCAACGGTAGCGTACTTCCGCGTGTGTCCCGGCCGTTCTGTTTTGACATGAAGCGCCGGTGTCCCTTCGAGGGACACCGGCGCTTCTGCTTTGCGGGCAGGCCCTCCCCTGCCCGCCCCTCCGCTCAGTCGCGGACGAGGATGGTTTCGCGCTCCACCTGACGGATGACGCGGAAGCCCGCGGCCTGGAGCTCCGGCAGGGCCCGGCCCTCGAAGGTGACGGCGCGGTTGAAGGCTCGGTCGCGCATGGAGGCCTGGAACGCCGCGTCGTGGGGCCAGTCGCAGGTGCGCCAGGGGATCTTCCGGCCGATGTAGAAGAAACCCCCGGAGCCCCAGAGGCCCTCGTTGACGATGAGGAGCCCCGTCGCGTCCCCCCGGGTGGCCTGGACGATGGCGCGGAGCTGGTCCCGGCGCAGGTCCTGGGACGGGTAGCCCCGAGCATTCACGAAGCCCAGGATCAGCGCGAGCACGGTGAGATTCCCCCTGAGCACGGGCCGCTGGAGGCACATGAGGGCGGCGGCCACCTGGGACGCGGCCGCGAGCAGCCCCAGCACGAGCGCCGGGTAGAGGAAGCGCTCCTCCTTGTGGGGCGTCGCCAGGAGGACGGCGGTGTAGACGGCCGCGCACGTGAGCGGCAGGGACACCGTGCGCCAGCGCAGCAGCGTCCCCACCGACAGCGGCAGGGCCGCCCACGCCCACAGGGGCACGGCCCGGAGCAGGGGCTCTGCGTAGAACCCCGGTGGCGAAGCGCCAAACGCGGAGGCCGCCTCATCCGACAGCACGTTGAAGCGCACGTAGGCCAGGAACGAGTGGAAGGGAGAGCCCCAGGTGGCCTGGTCGAGCAGACCCAGCGCCAGCGCCACCCCGGCCCCGCCCCCACAGGTGAAGGCGAGCAGGCGCCACCGGCGCGCGAAGAGGAGCCAGCCCAGCGCGGCCAGCACGAAGAGGGCGGCCGGGTAGCGCGCCACCACCGCGAGCCCCAGCGCCAGGCCGCCCAGGAGCCCCGCGCGCCGTGTCCCTCCGGCCGTCCCGGTGTCCGGCCGGTCCAGGGCCTCCATGGCCACGAGCAGGAAGGACGCGGAGATGGACTCCGACAGCGTGCGCCCGGCGAAGAGGAGCACCGGCCCACACAGCCCCAGCAGCAGCACGGCGAGCGCGCCTCCGGAAGGCCCGGCGCGGCGCGCGGCGAAGCGGTACACCGCCCACAGGCTCCACGCGTGCAACGCGAACTGGGGAATGGCCACCACGCCCCGGTAGACGCGGGGGTCGGTGATGCCGAGCACCGCCGCCAGCTTCAGGAAGGCCGCCAGCACTCCGGGAAAGGCCCAGTTGCGCAGGCCCTCGCGCCACTCCCAGGCCAGGACGCCGTAGCCGTGCACGCGCCACCATGCGGGCTCCAGCGCCTGGAAGACCTCGTCCGGGTGGATGCGGCCCAGCTCGCGCACCGCCACGACGATGGGCACCAGCGCCACCGCGAGCAGGCCCAGCAGCTCCAGGCTCCCGGGCAGCCCCGCCCGGGTGGGCGCGTCAACGGAAGGGAGGGGCTCCGGAGGCGCCTGGAGCGGGCCGGAGGAGGAGGGCTCGTCGGGGGCGGAGGCGTTCACGGGACGGGCGCGACTCTTTCTGGACCCGACGGCCGAAGCAAGGCGCGCGGCGTTTGGCGGGGAACCCCCGGCTCGGGTAGGAACGACCTTTTCCCCAAGCGTTACCCAAGGAGGAAGACCATGCCAGACGTCATCGTGGTGGGTGCGGGCCACAACGGACTTGTCACGGCGGCGATGCTCGCGCGCCGGGGCCTGTCGGTCACCGTGCTGGAAGAGAAGGCCATGGTGGGCGGCGCGTGCAAGACGGAGTACCCGTTCCGCACCGCGCCGAAGCTGGGGGTCTCCACCGGCGCCTACCTGCTGGGGCTGATGCCGCCGGAGCTGCTCCAGGAGCTCCAGTTGGACCTGCCCCTCAAGCGCAGGGATCCGCACTACTTCCTGCCCACGACGGGCAAGCGCTACCTGCTGTTCGGTTCGGACGAGCGCGAGCTGGAGCGGCAGTTCCGCGAGTACTTCTCCGAGGCGGACTGGAACGCCCACGTGGCGATGAACACGGAGCTGGCCGCGCTGCGCGAGGACCTGGCCCCCGCGTGGCTCCTGCCGCCCCTGTCCCTGGAGGCGACGGCGGAGCGCTACGTGCGCCCTGCCCTGCGCCAGCACTTCATCCGGCTGTGTCGCGGCACCGCGCGCGAGTACCTGGAGCGCTTCGGCTACCAGTCCGACTTCGTGAAGGCGATGTACGCCGTCACCGACGCGTTCTCCGGCCTGGACGGCGGCTACGACACGCCGGGCACGGGCATGAACCTGCTGGTGCACAACCTCTGCCGGCTGCCGGGCAGCGGCGGCACGTGGATGATCGTCGAAGGCGGCATGGGCACCGTCACCCAGCGCATCGCGCAGCTGGCGCGCAAGCACGGCGCGGACATCCGCACGAACGCGAAGGTGGCCTCCGTGCGCGTGGACGCGGGCGTGGTGAAGGGCGTGGTGCTGGAGAACGGCGAGGAGCTCTCCGCCAAGGTGGTCATCTCCAACGCGGACCCCTTCCGCACGCTCACCTGGGTGGACCCGGCCGCGGTGCCCGCCGACTACCGCCGCAAGGTGGACGGCATGTCCGCGCCGGGCACCACGCTGAAGGTGAACCTGTGCCTCAAGAAGCTGCCCACCTTCACCTGCCTGCCGGAGGACCGGGGCCAGTTCGGTCCCACCATCCACCTGCTGCCCCAGGAGGACGACGTGCTGGGGGCGCTCGCGCACGGGTACAAGGAGGCCAAGGCGGGACGGCTCGCGGAGTTCCCCTCCATCGAGTGGTACGTGCACACCACCGTGGACCCGACGCTGAAGGACGCGGAAGGCCACCACAACTCCGCCCTCTTCGTGGAGTGGGTACCGGAGAAGCTGGAGGGCACGACGTGGGAGAAGGAGGAGGACCGGTACGTGAAGCAGCTGCTGTCCATCTGCGACCGCTTCGCTCCGGGCACCAGTGACCTGGTGCAGGAGTACTTCGCGCTCACGCCCCCGAAGATTGAATCCCACTTCGGCATCACGCGCGGCCACATCCACCACGTGGACAACAAGCTGGGGTTCACCGACCGGCTGCCCTATGAGACGCCCGTGCAGGGGCTCTACTTCTGCGGCGCGGGCTGCCACCCGGCGGGCAGCGTCATCGGCGCGGCGGGCCACAACGCGGCCAACGTGGTGCTACAGGCGCTCGGACGCTGAGGCGGAGTGCGTCTCACGGCGGGAGGAATGGACGTTCCATGGATCATTCGTCCCGCCGTGTTTAGATGACATCCCCCATGAGCTACCTCGTCCTCGCCCGGAAATGGCGCCCGCAGACGTTCGATGACATGACCGGACAGGAGCATGTCGTCCGGACCATCGGGAATGCCATCAAGATGGACCGGGTCGCGCACGCGTACCTGTTCTGTGGCCCTCGAGGGGTGGGCAAGACGACGGCCGCCCGCCTGCTCGCCAAGGCCCTCAACTGCGAGCAGGGGCCCACGGCGAATCCCTGCGGCACCTGCCGGGCGTGCACGGAGATCACCTCCGGCACCAGCGTGGACGTGGCGGAGATCGACGGCGCGTCCAACAACGGCGTGGAGAACGTGCGCGAGATTCGCGAGAACGCGAAGTACCTGCCGCAGCGCGACCGCCACAAGATCTACATCATCGACGAGGTGCACATGCTCTCCGGGGCCGCGTTCAACGCGCTCCTGAAGACGCTGGAGGAGCCGCCCGGTCACGTGAAGTTCATCTTCGCGACGACGGAGGCGCACAAGCTCCCGGACACCATCCTGTCGCGCTGCCAGCGCCACAACTTCCGCCGCATCACCGCGGCGCGGATGCTCCAGCGGCTCAAGGAGATCAGCCAGGCGGAGAAGGCGGGCATCTCCGAGCAGTCCCTGTCCCTGGTGGTGCGTCAGTCCGAAGGCGGCATGCGCGACGCGCTGAGCCTGTTGGATCAGATTCTCGCGTCGTGCGGTCCCAACCCCACGGACGAGGCCGTCGCGGAGGCGATGGGCGCCATCGACCGCACGGTGGTGCAGGACTTCGCGGAGGCGCTGGTCCGCAAGGATGCCAAGCGCGTGCTGGGCCGGGTGGACGAGGTGTTCAACCGGGGCCTGGACCTGAAGCGGCTGGCGGAGGAGCTGGCGCTGCAGCTGCGGCACCTGTTCGTCACCAAGTCGCTGGGTGAGGCGCCCCAGGAGCTGGCGGAGTCCGAGCAGAAGGCGCTGCTGGCGCTCGCGAAGGAAGCGGACACGGCGCAGCTGTCGCGCCTGTTCGACATCGTGCACGGCTGCATCTGGGACGTGTCCCGCGCGGCCCAGCCCCGGCTGGCGCTGGAGATGGCGCTGCTCAAGGCCATCCAGCTGTCCCCCGCCGGTTCGATTCCCGACCTGCTGGCCCGCGTGGAGCGGCTGTCGGCGGGCCTTGGCGCGGAAGGCGCCGCGAAGAGCACCTCCGGAGCGCCAGGAGGTCGCTCCGGTCCGTCGAACTTTCGCGTCTGAGGCACCCTCCGAGCCTCCCCCGCCGCCACGTTCGTCCGACGTGCGCGCGGCTTCCGCGCCCGTGACGGCCCCCGCGCGCCCGGTGGATGCGCAGGGCCCTGCCGCCTATGCGGGCGCCACCGCGCGGCCGTTCGAAGGACAGGGCGCGGCCTCCGTGCATGCGGGCGTGTCCTCGCGTCCGTTCGAGGCCCCGAGTCCCTCGGCCTACGCAGGCGCCACGCCGCGTCCGTTCGATGCGCAGGGCACGGCACCGCGTGCGGGCGACGGCCAGGGGGCTCCACGATCGTTCGAGTCTCCTGGAACCTCCGCACCCGCGAACGGCGTGGCTCGCGCAGGGGCTGCGCCAGGTGTCGCGCCCTCCGCGCGAGCACCGGTGTCGCCCCCGTCCTTCGTCAGGCCTGAGGCGGGGCCAGCGCCTCTCGGGGAGCACCCGGTCGCGGCGCGGATGCCTCCGGCCGCGCTCATGGAGGGATTGTCCCCCACCGCGGCCCGTCCCCTCTCCTTCCTGCGCAACGGCGGCGCCGCGGGCGCGCCCGTGCCGACTCCCGCCAGCGTGCCTCCCGCGCCCGTGGTGATGGACGACCTGCCCCCGTCCGCGGCGCGCCCCCTTTCGTTCCTGCGCAACGGCGGCGCTCAGCCTTCATCGGCGCCTGCGCCCATGCCCCTCTTGGAGGGCCGCGAAACCGCTCCGCTGGCTCACGACACGGGGCTCGCGCCTGCTCCGCACGGTGCCGGCGCTTCCACCTCCGCCACCGAAGCCGCGCCCGTCTCCCCTGGGCCCACGGTGCGCATCACCAACATGCGCCGGCCCGAACCGGAGGGCCCGCCCGAACCCCAGCCCTACGACGACGAGGCCGACGAGCGTCTCTTCCCGGAGGAAGGCTCCGCGGAGGGCTGTGCCTCTGGCGAGTGCATCCCGTCCGAGGAACCCGCCGCGTTCACTCCGGAACCGACCGCGCCGCTGACTTCGACCTCTAGCGCCTTCACTCCGACCGGCCATGCGTCCGCGTCGGAGCCTGCGGCCTTCGTCCCTTCATCGAACGAGCCCCCGCAGGCGCCCACCGCATTCACTCCGGCACCGACCGCGCCGGCCTCCACCGCATTCGTCCCTTCATCGCCCGTGGCCGCGCCGACGCCCGCCGCGTTCGCGCCTCCAGGGCCCAGCACCGGCGCGCAACCCGTCTCCACCGCGTCCACGCCCCCCGCCGCCTTCACCCCAGCGCCATCCCCCGCCGCGCGCACTCCAGCTCCGGCGGCCATCGCGCCCCCCCGCCCTTTCGCGCCACCTCCCGCCGCGCTCGAACCGGAACCTCCGGAGCCCGAGCCACCTCCGGCGGCGGCGCCCGTCGCCTCCGGACGTGACAACCCCAACCGCTCGCTTCCCGAGCGCTGGCGCGCCGCCGTGGACAGCGTGAAGTCCACGTCCGTGCGCCATGGCACCGCGCTCGCCAACGGACGCCTCCTGTCCATGAAGGCGGGCGAAATCATCCTCGGCTTCCCGCCCTCCGCCGCCTTCCACAAGGCCGCCGTGACGGCCGCCGCGGGCAAGGCCACCGTCGACGCGGCCCTGGCCTCGCACTTCGGCCGGCCCGTGAAGCTCACCATCCAGGACGTGGCCCAGGCCCAGGAAGCTCACGGCCTGGGGATGAGCATCTCCGAGCAGGACTCCCACAGCCGCGCCACCCACGAGAAGTCCACCGAGGGCAAGGTGCGCGGACACCCGTCCGTCCGGGCCATCCTCAAGATGCTGGGCGGCGAAATCGAGCACATCCAGGTCTACGAGCCCGAGCGCCCAGCGGCCGTCCTCACGGACATCCCCGCCGCTCCTGAGGACTGACAACGCCCCCGGGCCCCGCTAGGGTGCGCCACAACGTCCCTGCCCCGAGCGGCGCCATGGCGGCCCGCGCTCCCACGCCCGGGGACCGAGGAAGCACATGCCCGGCATCGACCTGAACTACTTCATCCGGCAGGCGAACAAGCTCACCGAGAAGATCGAGGAGCGGAAGAAGCAGCTCGCGGAAGAAACCGTCGAGGCGAAGTCCGGCGATGGACTCGTGACGGTCGTCGTCAATTGCGTGCAGGAAGTCCGCAGCATCAAGATCGACAAGAGCGCCATCGACCCCAACGACCCCGGGATGCTCGAGGACCTCATCACCGCCGCCGTGAATGCTGCCCTGGCGAACAGCCGTCAGCACATGAACAGCGAGCTGGCGAAGATCTCCGGCGGCATCAAGATCCCCGGCATTAATTAAAACCGGATGACGCCCGATCCGCTGAACCGCCTGGTCGCCCAGCTCGCGAAGCTGCCGGGCATTGGCGAAAAAACGGCCCAGCGCCTCGCCTTCCACATCCTGCGAGCGCCGGGCGAGTACGCCGTCGACCTCTCCCTCGCCATCCGCGAGGTGAAGGAGAAGGTGCACCTGTGCGTGCGCTGCTTCTGCCTCACCGACTCGGAGCTCTGCGGCTTCTGCCGCGACTCGCGCCGCGATGAGCGCTCGCTGTGCGTCGTGGAGACGTACTCCGACCTGATGGCGCTGGAGCGCACCCGCGAGTTCAAGGGCCGCTACCACGTGCTGCACGGCGTGCTGTCCCCGCTCGAAGGCGTGGGCCCGGAGCAGCTGCGCATCAAGGAGCTCCTGGAGCGCCTCAACGACAGCCGGGTGGAGGAGATCATCCTCGCCACCAACCCGGACATCGAAGGCGAGGCGACCGCGCTCTACCTCACCCGGCTCCTCAAGCCGATAGGGCTGCGCGTCACCCGCCTCGCCCAGGGCCTGCCCATGGGCGGAGACCTGGAGTTCGCCGACCAGGCCACGCTCGCCAAGGCGCTGTCCGCCCGCCGCGACCTGTGACGGCCTGTCCGTCCCGCGTGGCCCACGCGGGACGGGCCCCGCCGCTGGCTACTGCGTCACCTTCCACGAGAACGGCATCAGCACGGTGACTTCCTGGTCGCGGTGCGCCGGGAAGCGCAGGCGCTGCGCCTGGGTCTCCAGGCAGCGGCCCACGTCCGTGGACGCCAGCGGCCCCCGCGTGCCCGCGCGCACCTTGCCCGACGACACGATGGTGAGCTGCACCTGCACCTCGCCCGCCGTCGCCGGCAGGTTGGACTTGTAGCGCTCGAAGCAGCCGGTGATCTGCGAGCGGCCGTTCGACACCACCCGCTGGATGTCCTCGATGCCCAGCGTCACCTTCTCCTTGGGCACGCGCGCGACCGTCTTGCGCGAGGACGGCTCGTCCGGCCCGTCGTCCGTCCGGGGCACGTCCGTCACCGACGTGGCCACGGTGTCCCCGCCGGGAACGGGCGACACGTCCCCCGTCGGCGCCGGGTCCTGCCGGGCCGCGACCACCGGGGGCGTCGCGGCCGGAACCGGAGCGGCCACCTTCACGGGCTCCGGAGGCTGGGCCTGCACCGGGGCCGCTGGCGCCTGCACGAAGGCCGGGCGCGCGACGACGAAGGCCGCGCCCGCGAGCACCAACCCCACCCCGCCCACGAGCCCCGCCAGCCAGCGACGGGAGCCCGTCCTGGTGGCCACCGGGGCCACCTCCACCGGCGCAGGGGACGGGGCCACGGCGGGAACGGAGCCGCTCGTCCTGCCGTGCACGGTGACGGGGCGCATGCCCGTGCCGCTCGCGCGCGCGGGCGGACCGTAGGCACCCGTGCCCGGGACGGGGGGCACCACCGCCGCGAACTCGGGATCCGTCGGACGCGCGGCCGTGAGCGTGGCCAGCGTCGGGATGCGCATCTTCTCCGTGTAGCGCTCCTCGCCAAAGTGGCTGCGCAGGAAGGACCCGAGCGCCGGCGCACCGGCCACGCCCCCTTGCAGCTCCGCCGCGAAGGCCTCCAGCGCGTCCGCGAAGTCGTCCGCGGTCGCGTACCGGTCCTCCGGCTTGAAGGCCATCGCCTTCAGGATGATGGCCTCCAGGCCCTCCGGCAGGTCCGGCCGCAGGGCGCGCGGCTTCTCGAACTCGCACTGCAGGAGCGCGTTGAGCACCGCCAGGTCGTTCTCTCGCGAGAAGGGCCGCACGTGCGTCACGGCCTCGTAGAGGCTGACGCCCAGCGAGAACACGTCCGCGCGGGGGTCCACCTCCTTGCCCTGCGCCTGCTCCGGCGCCATGTAGATGTACTTGCCCTTCACCACGCCGGTGCGCGTCTGCACCAGCCGCGACTCGGCCTTGGCGATGCCGAAGTCCAGCACCTTCACCTGCCCCTGGTACGTCACGTACAGGTTGGAGGGCGACACGTCCCGGTGCACCACGTGCAGCGGCTGGCCCTGCTCGTTGGTGAAGGTGTGCGCGTAGTGCAGGCCCCGCGCCGCGTCGATGAGCACCCGCAGCACCACCGGCACCGGCACGTACTGGCGTCGGCGCCCCGCCAGCCGCAGCGTCGTGGAGAAGTCCTCGCCCGCGAGGTACTCCATGCAGATGTAGTAGCAGCCCTCGATGAAGCCCAGCTCGTGGATCTGGATGATGTGCGGGTGCGACAGCTTCGCCGCGAGCCGCGCCTCGTCGCGGAACATCTCCACGAAGTCGGGGATGGCCGACAGCGCCGGCAGCATCCGCTTGAGCACCACGTTGCGCTCGAAGCCGTCCGCGCCCAGCAGCTTGGCGAGGAAGATCTCCGCCATGCCGCCCTCCGCCAGCTTGCGCACGAGGACGTACTGACCGTAGGGCTGCAGCAGCGGCACGGACGAAGCCCCGGCGGGATCCGGGATGGGAACGGTGGGCTGGGGGGGTGCCATTGCCTCAAGGCCCTCGCGTTTTCAGGGTGCGCACCGTGAGTACGTCCGGGGCACCGGGACGCGTCATCTTAAACACCAGAAGGGGGGGCGTTCCCATGGGGGCCACCCATGTATCGAAGCGGTGCTTGGCGTCCAGGGGCACGGCCCGTCCGTTGATGGACAGGCGAGCATTCACGGGCGCGACTCCCGCCGCACGCACCTTTTCCGCCGACGCTGTCCCCTGACGCGGACTGTCCACGACGAGCCCCTCCACGGAGTTGTCGTAGACCAGCTCCAGCTTGTTCATGCGCCCGCCCTTGAGCGCCGCCCCCGCCTGCGACAGCGGCGTGACGGACCACAGGTAGCTGCCCTCGCCCAGGGCCCCGGCCTCCAGCGCCGCGCGCGTCTCCGCCACCGTGCGCTGGGCCACGGGCGTCGTCAGCGAGCCCGCCTTGTACACCGCCACGCGGTAGGTGCTGGCCCGCGGCTCCGCGCCGTAGGTGAACGTCACCGCCGGGGGCTTGTCCTGGTAGAAGATGGTCGTCTTCTCCGGCCCCTCGGGCACCACGTTGCGCACCCGCGCCAGGGAGTTCGTGGGTGACTCCGGGGCGAAGCGGGCGCTGCCCGACGACACCGGGGTGCCGTCCTCCTTCTTCACCCGCCAGTAGAGCGTGCCCCGCGCCGGCGCCGACACGTTGACGGACGCGCGGTGCACCCGGCCCCACAGCACCCGGCGCGTGAAGCCCGCATCCAGCGCCGCCTCCACCACCGTGTCGCCCTCCCCTTCCCAGGTGAGCGCCACCTCGGACAGGCCCCGGTGGAACACCTCCGCGCCCTCGCCCGGCCCCAGCGCGACCACCGCCGCCTCCAGCGGCTCCACCTTCGCCGTGCCGTCCTTCTCCACCGTGGCGCGCTCGCCCGCGCGCAGCGCCTGCCGCGTGTCGCCCCGCCGCAGCGTCACGTCGCCCGTGTGCGCCGCCACCAGGAAGCCGGAGCCGGTGCGCCGGATCTCCAGCTTCGCCGCGCCGCCGCCCTCCAGCATCAGCTCCGGCAGCACCACGCGGCTGGTGCGCCCCGTGGCGAGCTGCACGGCCAGCATGCCCTGAAGCAGGTTGATGCGCGCCTCGTCGGTGACGCCCTCCTGCCCCGCGCCCTCCAGCACCGCCTCCGCGCCGGGGGACAGCGTCAAGAGCGAGTCGCTGTCCTTGAGCGACAGCACCGCCTCGCCGCCCTTCGTGCGCACGCCGTCGCCAAAGGAGAGCACCTCCCCCTCGCGCCGCGCCTTGCGCCAGCGGCCCGTGGCCTTCGACTTCACCTCCGCGGTGCCTCCCGACGCCGCGCGCACCGTCACCGCGATGGGCGCCAGCTCCACGACGCGCGGGGCCGCCTTCACCACCTCCGCGCGCTCGGAGGTCAGGTCCACCGCGTCACCCTCCGCCGCCTTCAGCGTGCGCCCGTCCTTGGAGACCAGCTCGATGGCGCCCAGCATCACCTCCACCCGCGCGGAGTCCTCCGCCACCGCGACCTTCACCTCGGACGGCTCCGAGCCCACCCGCGTGAGGCCGAAGGGCGTGAGGATGCTCAGCGTCACCTTGGAGCCCGGGCCGGCCGCGCCGCCGCCTCCGCCCGCCGGCACGCGCGACAGCACGATGCCGCGCTCCACCTTCATCACCACGCCCGTCGAATCCGAGCCCAGCGCGAACCGGCCCTCGCGGCCCACCTCCACCGTGCGTCCGCCCGGGAAGCGCACCACCGCGGAGCCCTGGTCGCCCGTCTCCACCGCGTCGCCCGCGAGCAGGGGCCCGGGCACCGCCGGCCCCACCTTGCCCGCGCGCTCCAGGCGCACGTCGCCGGACAGCCCCTCCAACTGGGCCAGCGGCGCCGCGGGGGCGCCCGCGTCCACGTCCGCGACCGGCGCGGGCTTCGGCGCCTCCTCGCGCTCACACCCCGCGCAGCCGGAGACGAGGACGAGCAGCGACAGCGCCAGGATGCGGACAGGACTCACTGGAACCTCGGCGACGGACGGGCGGCGCGGGACGGGGAGCCCCGCGACCTACCGGGCCCTCGGGAACAAGTCGACGTTGAAGATGGCCTGCTCGCCGTCGCGCACGGTGACGGTCTTGGTCTGCGGCCGGTAGCCGGGCGCGGACAGGGTGATGCGGTACGTCCCGCCCCGGACGCGCGCCGTGAAGCTCCCGGCCTTGTCCGTGCGCGAGCGCACCTTCGCCTGGGGGATGGACACCGTCGCCACCAGCGGCTGGCCGCTCCGGGCGCTGCGCACCTGGCCCAGCAGCGTGGCCAGCTCGCCCTTGCGCTCCTGGGACAGCACCACCACCAGCTCCGAGGACTGGCCCTCCACCACCACCGCGGCCTCCTCCGCCGCGCGGAAGCCCTGCGCCGTCGCGGAGACCGCCACCGGCCCGGGCGCAAGCCCCTCCAGCAGCGCCTCTCCCTTCACGTCCGTGCGCGCCTCCACGGCGCCCGCGGTGATGCGCACGTCCGGAAGCGGCGCGCCGCCGCGGCCCTGCACCACCTTCACCTTCAGGGACCCGGTGGGCGGCGCCTTCTTGCGCAGGCGGATCTGCACCGGGGCGTTCTCCCCGGTGCCGCTGACGGTGGCCTGCTCCGTCACCTCCTCATAGCCCTCCACGCTCACCCGCGCGGACTGCGCCCCCGAAGGCAGCAGGGCCCGCACCTGGCCCTGCGCGTCCGTCACCAGCTCCTCGCTCGCGCCGGGCGTCCGCATGGAAGGCACCCGCACCCGGGCCCCCGCGAGCGGCGCGCCCGTCTCCGCGTCCACCACGCGCATCGGGACGAAGCCCTGGGTCGGCCCCTCCACCGGACGGGAGGCGCGGGCGTCGTCGCGCCATGAGACCTCCAGCGCCAGGCCAATCCTGCGCAGCCGCTGCTCGGAGCGCAGGCCCGTCGCCTCCAGGGTCATCGTGTCGTGCGCCTGCTGCACGTCCAGCAGCAGCGTCCCGGTCCACGCGCCCCGCTGGACCACCGGGTGCAGCAGCGCCGCCCCCACGACGTAGCCCGTGGAGGTCGCCTCCAGCCCTCCGGCCGCGTGCGCGGAGAGCGTCAGCGGCAGCTCGCCCCGCGCCTCCAGTTGGAAGTCCGCCGGCAGCGACACCGCCACCCGGCCCGACACCAGCGCCGCGTGCCGCACGCCCCGCTGCAACACCGGTGAAGAAGAGAACCCACCGAACAGCGGCAGCTGCGCGAAGCCGTAGCCCGCGCCCACCTCCAGCCGCACCGGCCCCAGGAACAGGCGCCCACGCGGCCCCACCGAACCGCGCGCGAGGCTGCCTCCCGTCACCCGCACGGACGCGTCCTTCAAGTCGAACGATTCGCGCTGGAGGTCCAGCTGACCGCCCAGGTGGTGCCCCACCGGGCCCGCCGCCCAGCCCGTCAACGTCAGCGCCCCATCGTTGGGGGTCACACCCTTGTAGGTGAGCCCGGGCCCTACATCCACCTGCTGCCCCTGGCGCACGGACAGGCCATAGCGGAGGCGCAGCGAGGCGCGCTCCGGCTCCGGGGGCTCGGCCCTCACGGGTCGGGGACAGAGCAGCGCCAGGAGGAGGACGAGCAGGCGCGGAAGCAGGGCGGTGAGGGGGATCGGGCGGCGCAAGGCCCGGCGGAGTATAGAGAAGGAGGGCAGGTGTCCCAACCCGCGATGCCGTCATTCCTTCAAGAAGCGGCGCGGATCACGGCTGGCTTCTTGCTGGAGTGGAACTGCTTTGCTAAGCATGACGGCGGTCGGTAGCGCCTCGTCTAACCTCCGGGATTCACTCCAGAAACATCGGAGCGCCGCCGTGAGCGGGGCGAGCGAACGCTGAGGAGCGCATACGCCCATGGGCACGCAACTGGTGATGTACGAAGAGGAGTTCACCAAGATCAACGCCGTTTGCGACCGGCTCACCAAGGACGCGAACGCGAAGGTGGTCTTCCTCGTCGACAAGAACGGCCAGCTCATCTCCTCGGCGGGCCAGACGCAGAACATCGACACCACGTCGCTCGCGTCGCTGACGGCCGGCAACGTGGCCGCCATGGGCGGACTGGCGAAGCTCATCGGGGAGAACGAATTTCCCAACCAGTTCCATGAAGGGGCGAAGGACAGCCTCTACATGACCATCGTCGGCAGCCGGGTGGTGCTGGTCGTCATCTTCGACAACCGCACGAGCCTGGGTCTGGTGCGCCTGCGCATCAAGAAGGCCAGCGACGAGCTGACGAAGATCTTCGAAAGCCTCGTGAAGAAGACCGACAGCCCCGGAGCCGGTTCGCCGTTCGCCGAGATCTCCGACGACGATATCGACAACCTCTTCAGCGAGTAACCCGGGAAGCCATGTCCTTCATCAATTACTCATCCCGCGAAATCAACTGCAAGATTGTCTATTACGGGCCGGGGCTCTGCGGGAAGACCACGAACCTCCAGTACATCTACAACAAGACGGCGGCCGACACGAAGGGCAAGCTCATCTCGCTCTCCACGGAGACGGACCGCACGCTCTTCTTCGACTTCCTGCCCCTGTCGCTGGGTGAGATCCGCGGCTTCAAGACGCGCTTCCACCTCTACACGGTGCCCGGTCAGGTGTTCTACGACGCCAGCCGCAAGCTCATCCTCAAGGGCGTGGACGGCGTGGTGTTCGTGGCCGACAGTCAGATTGAACGCATGGAGGCGAACATGGAATCGTTCGAGAACCTGCGCATCAACCTGGCCGAGCAGGGCTACGACCTGAACAAGATCCCGGCCGTCATGCAGTACAACAAGCGTGACCTGCCCAACGCCGTCACGACCGAAGAGATGCACAAGACGCTCAACCCCCGGAACATGCCGGAGTACCAGGCCGTGGCCCCGACGGGTGTGGGTGTCTTCGACACGCTCAAGGCCGTCGCGAAGCTCGTGCTCACCGAGCTGCGCAAGGGCGGTTGATCGCCGCCTGCTTCCCTGCCCGGCGGGCGGCTTGCCTCCGGGCAGCCCCCGTCAAAGGATGGTATGACCTCGTGCCGTCGGGCAGAGCCGCCTTCCGAGGTCGTACCGTGCGCGTCGCATCCGCCACCTTCCGTCTCCTCGCGCTCCTGAGCGCTGGCCTTTGCGGGCCGGTGTTCGCGCAAGGGGCTTCCCCTGCCGCTCCTCCTCCTCCTGCCGCCGCCACGTCCGCGCCGGCCGCGCCCACCGGCGTCGCGCCCCAGGCTCCGGCCGGTGAGCAGACCGCGGACGAGGCCTTCACCTCCCGGGTCAAGACGCTGGAAGAGCAGGTCGTCGACCTGAAGGAGAAGATCTTCCGCTCCAAGGCGCGCCTGCTGCTGCTGCAGGAGACGGTGATGGGCGGCGACCTGTCCACCGGCGCCCGCGCGGTGCTGGTGCACAAGAACGAGATGGGCAACGCGTTCCAGCTGGAGTCGGTGGTGTACGCGCTGGACGGCGCGCCCATCTTCACCCAGGTGGACACGCAGGGGGACCTGAACCGGCACCAGGCGCTGGAGGTCTTCAACGGCCGCATCGTGCCGGGCCAGCACCAGCTCGCGGTGCGGCTGGTCTACCGGGGCAGCGGCTACGGCGTGTTCAGCTACCTGGAAGGCTACAAGTTCAAGGTGCAATCCAGTTACACCTTCAACGCGGAGTCCGGGAAGGTCACCACGGTGAACGTGGTGGGCGTGGAGAAGGGCGGCCTCACCACCGACCTGAAGGACCGGCCCGCGGTGCGATACGACATCGAAGTGGCCAAGGACACGCGCACGCCGCCCCCCAAGCCGCCCGCCACCTCCGGGACGCAGAGCGCGCCGGGCGTGCTGCCGGCCTCCACCTCCAGCGAGACGAAGTAGGGAGCAGGCGCCGTGACCGCGACGCTGCACGCCCTGGCCCTCGCCCTGTCCCTCGGGGCCGCGCCCGCGCCCTCCCCTGCGCCCAAGCCGGGGGCCGCGCTGCCGCCGCTGCCCGCGTCGCTGAGCACCCGCGCCGCGTCCGTGGAGGCGGTGGAGGCCCAGCTGCGCGCCGCCGAGCAGGGCCTGCGCTTCGTGGAGGCGCAGTTCACCGAGCGCCCCGAGCCCAGCAGCACCGACTCCCAGCAGAAGCGCTTCTCCGAAGGCGAGCTGTACTCGCTGCTGGGGGACTGGCCCGCCGCGTCCGTCCTCTTCTATGACCTGGTGAGCGACCCGGACTTCAAGTCCAACCCGCGCTACCCGGAGGCCGTCTTCTACCTGGCGGACGCGCTCTACCAGCAGAAGAACGACATTGGCGCGCGCGTGTACCTGCGCGACGTGCTGGCGCTGCCCCTGACGCCGCAGCGCTACAAGGAAGCGGTGAGCCGCTACCTGGCGGTGGCCGGACGGCTCCAGCAGTTCGAGGGCATCGACGCGTACGTGGAGAAGGTCCGCCAGCTGTCCGGCGGCGTGCTGGCCCCGGACATCGCCTACGTGCACGCGCGCGGCACCTTCAAGCGCATGGACCTGTCGCCGGAGGAGCACCAGCAGCGCTCGCGCGCGCTGTTCGCCCCGCTGACGCAGACGCCGGGCCGCTTCCGCGTGCAGGCCGTCTACCACCTGGGCGTGCTGAGCGTTCAGTCCGGGGACCTGCCCGCGGCCATCGCGCAGTTCCAGCGCATCGTCGCCCCCGGGCCGGACGCGGTGGTGTCCACCCACCTGCCGGAGCCGGAGGCCCAGCGCTTCCGGGAGCTGGCGCGGCTGTCGCTGGGGCGGCTGTTCTACGAGCTGGGCCGCTACGAGGAGGCCCTGGACCAGTACAGCCAGGTGCCGCGCGAGAGCGAGCGCTTCCCGGAGTCGCTGCTGGAGGTGGCGTGGACGTACGTGCGCAAGCAGGACTTCACCCAGGCGAAGAACGCCACGGACATCCTGCTGCTCGTCGCGCCCCGCTCCCAACTGGCCCCCGAGGCGCAGATCCTCCAGGGCCACCTGCTCCAAAAGCTGCGCCAGTACGAAGAGGCGCTGGAGACCTATGACGGCGTGGCGCGCGCGTTCGCCCCGGCGCGCGACAAGGTGGACGCGCTCCTGCGCGTGAACCAGGACCCCGTCGCGTACTTCGACAACCTCCTGGCGCGCAACGAGCGCTCCCTGGACGTGAGCACGCTGCTGCCGCCGCTGGCGCTCCAGTACGCGTCCACCCAGAAGGAGGTCGCGGACGCGGTGAAGATGGTGGGCGACCTCGACAGCGGCCGGCAGGGCGCGGGCGAGGCGAAGGCCATCGCGGAGCGCATCCTGGAGGCGCTGGACGCGCGCGGGCTGGAGGCGTTCCCGGAGCTGCAGGAGGGCTACACCCGCGCGGAGGCGGTGGACACCGCGCTCACGCTGGTGGAGCAGTCCCTGGTGCAGGCGGAGACCGCGCTGGTGGCGGAGAAGCTGACGCCCGCCGAGCGCGAGAAGCTGCTCGTCGCCCAGGGGGTGCGCGAGGCCCAGCGCCAGCGGTTCACGTCGCTGCCCACCACCAGCCTGGAGCTGGACGCGCGCCGTCAGCGCATGCAGGCGCGCGTGGACGCGGTGGACCGCGAGGCCTTCCGGCTGGGGTACGAGCTGCAGAGCCTGCACGCCAACGCGGCCGCCGTGCGCAAGTGGGTGGAGGACACCCGCGACGAGCGGCAGGCGGACCCCGCGGAGGAGCGGGAGTTCCTGGTGCAGCTGCAGTCGGAGATCGCCGCGCTGCAGGATCTGCAGTCGGAGCTGGACCGCACCCGCGCCCGGCTCGCGAGCGAGCGGCAGTCCACGGACACGTCGCTGGAGGGCGAGGCCGCCATCCGCGCCCGGTACGGCGCCGCGCTCCAGCAGGAGCACGCGATGCTGCACGCGGGCGAAAGCCGGCTGTCCGGCGAGGACACCCGCGTGCTGCTGCGCATGCACGCGGTGCGCTCGCGCACGGACGTGCTCCGGGGCCGGGTGGCGGTGGCCCGGGTGGCGCTGCGCGCGCGGCTGGAGCACCGCCTGCGGTCCATCCGCGACAAGGTGCGGGCCGAACAGGCGCTCCTCCAGGGCTACGAGCAGGAGGTGGCGACGGCCTCCGGGGACGCGCGCAACCTGGTGGGCCGCATCGCCTACGAGAGCTTCCGCCGCGTGCGGCAGCAGTTCTACGAGCTGGTGCTCAAGGCCGACACCGGCACGGTGGACGTGGCCTTCAGCCGCACGCAGGACAACGCGGCGACCATCCAGAAGATCGCCAAGGAGAAGAGCGACGCCCTGCGCGCGCTGGACACCGAGTTCCGGGACGTCCTGACGACCGAAGGGGGGGACTGAGAAGCCATGCGCCGCTCCGTCCTCGCCCTGCTCCTCCTCGTCCTCACGCCCGTGGCCGGCCATGCCGCGCCCGCGAAGGCCCGGGGCAAGAACACCCGCAAGGCCGCGCCGCAAGCCGCGCCCCCCATCGCGCCGAAGAGCGCCCCGGCCCCCGCGCCGGTCGCCGCCCCCTCCTCCCGCTACCTGGACGGCCTGGGCCGCACGCCCGAACAGGAGAAGCTGCTGGGCGAGGTCAGCCGCGCGCTGGAGGCGTACGAAGCGGAGTCGCGCGCCTTCCACCGCGAGGTGAAGCAACTGGTGGAGCGCCGCTACGCGCAGAAGCGCTCCGCGCTCTCCAGCTCCTACGAGAAGTCCCTCACCGCGCTGGAGTCGCAGGAGCGCACGAACCGGCTGGATGCCATCTCCCGCTTCGAGGACTTCCTGCGCCGCTACCCGAACGAGCCTCGCGCCACGCCGGACGTGATGTTCCGGCTGGCGGAGCTGTACTACGAGCGCTCGGCGGACGAGAACCAGCTCGCGCGCAAGGACTACACGGAGCGCGTGCGGACGCTGTCCGACGAGGCCATGGCGGACCTGCCGCCGGAGCCGGAGGTGGACTTCACCCCGTCCATCGCGCTGTACCGCAAGCTGCTCGCGCAGTTCCCCGACTACAAGCTCAACGACGGCTCGCTGTACCTGCTGGCCTACTGCCTCTCCGAACAGCACAAGGACGAGGAGAGCCTCGCCACCTACCAGCAGCTCACCACGCGCTACCCGAAGAGCCGCTTCGCCACCGACGCGTGGACGCGCATCGGCGAGTACTGGTTCGAGGACGAGACGGACCCCGCGGCGCTGCGCAACGCCGCCGACGCGTACACCGCCGCCACGCGCGACACGTCCCACCGGTTCTACGACAAGGCCCGCTACAAGCTCGCCTGGACGTACTACCGGATGGACTGGTTCGAGGAGTCCGTGGACAGCTTCGTGCTGCTGCTGGACCACTACCAGTCGCACCAGCAGTCCGGCGACAAGGCGGACGAGGGCGACCTGCGCATCGAAGCGCTCCAGTACATCGCGCTGTCGCTGGCCGACGAGTCCTGGGGCGGCATGGCCCGCGCCCGTGAAGTCTTCGCGAAGCGGGGCGGACGCCCCTACGAGGCGGAGGTCTACCGGCGCCTGGGCAACGTCTACTTCGAGCAGCTGCGCTACCCGGACGCCATCGCCGCGTACCAGCAGGTGCTGGCCAGGGAGCCGCTGGCCCCGGACGCGCCGCGCCTCCAGCAGCGCATCGTCCAGGCCTACGAGCGCGACCGGCGCATGGACCTGTACGCGCTGGAGTCCGAGAAGCTCTCCAACGACTACCTGCCCGGCGGCGCCTGGTACGAGAAGAACAAGGGCGACCCGAACGCGCTGTCCAACGCGCAGACGCTCGCCGAACAGAGCCTGTTCTCCGCCGCCTCGTACCAGCACCAGCAGGCGCAGGTGTTCCAGAAGGAGGGCAAGGGCGACCAGGCCCGGACCACCTACGCGTCCGCCGCCCGCGCGTACGGCACCTACCTGGAGCGCTTCCCCCGCAGCAAGAGCGCGTACGCCATGCGCTTCTTCCACGCGGAGAGCCTCTTCAATTCGGACCAGTTCGACGCGGCGGCGCGCTCCTACGAGCTGGTGCGTGACTCCAACCAGGACGACGCCTACCGCCACGTGTCCGCGCACAACGCGGTGCTCGCGTGGAAGGCCCAGCTCGACCGGGACGTGAAGGAGGGCCGCGTGCCGGAGCGCAAGCCGCTGCGCGCCACCGAGCGCCCGAAGGACAGCGCGCACGCGCCCGTGGCCCTGGCGGAGACGGAGGCACGGCTGGTGAAGGCGTCCGACGCCTACGTCGCCATGCTCCCGAAGGAGGAGGCCGCGCCCGCCATCGCCTACCAGGCCGCGGAGCTGTTCTACACGCACGACGACTTCGCCCAGGCCCGGCCGCGCTTCGAGCGCGTGGTGCAGGCCTACCCGGGGCACGCGGTGGCGGGCTACGCCACCAACCTCATCATCGAGTCGTTCCTCGTCGACCAGGACTGGAAGAGCGTGGAGGAGGTCAGCGCGCGGCTGGCCAGCAACACGCAGGTGGTAGCCCCGGGCAGCGAGCAGCACCGCGAGCTGATGCGCTTCAAGCTGGCCGGACGCTTCAACCTGGCCGAACAGCTGGCGGCGCAGAAGCGCTACGACGAGGCGGCGAAGAAGTACCTCCAGCTGGTGGACGAGGCCCCGCGCCACGAGTTCGCCGACAAGGCGCTCAACAACGCGGCGGTGTCCTACGAGGAGCTGCGCCGGTTCGACTCGGCGATGAAGCTCTACGAGCGCGTGTACCGCGACTATCCGAAGTCGCAGTGGGCGCACACCGCCCTGTTCCGCGTGGCCATCAACGCGCACAAGTCCTACGACTTCGACAAGGCCGTCACCAGCTACCAGAAGCTGGTGAAGGACTACCCTGCGGCGGAGGAGCGCGAGGCGGCGCTCTACAACGCGGCGGCCTGCTCGAAGGCCAGCAGCGCTACGCGGAGGCCGCGGCCGCCTTCCAGCGCTGCGTGGAGCTGTTCCCCCACGGCAAGAACGCGCCGGAGAACCAGTACCGCGCGGCCCGCATCCTGGAGAAGCAGGGCGACACGAAGGGCGAAATCAAGGCGCTGGAGGCGTTCGTCCGCAAGTTCGCGAGCAAGGCGGACCAGGCGGAGCTGGTGGTGGACGCGAAGCGGCGCATGGGCGACGCGTGGGCGAAGCGGGGCAACGCGAAGGAGGCCCAGCGCGCGTACGCCGCCGCGGCCGACGAGTTCGACCGGCGCCGGCTGAAGCCCGACACGCAGTTGCGCGCCGCCGAGGCCGCCGCCTACAGCCGCTTCCAGCAGGCGGAGGCCGTGTTCCAGCGCTTCGACGCGCTGAAGATCACCGGCTCCGGCAAGTCCCTGGAGAAGAGCTTCACGAAGAAGACGGAGGCGCTGAAGGCGGTGAACGAGGCGTACGGGAAGGTGCTGCCGTACAAGCAGCTGGAGTGGTCGCTGGCCTCGTTCTACCGGCGCGGGTACGCGCTGGAGCGCTTCGGCAACACGCTGCTGGAGGCCCCCGTGCCGCCCGAGGTGAAGCGCCTGGGTGACGACGCGGTGCTGACGTACCAGGACATGCTCACCCAGCGCACCGTCGAGCTGGAGGAGCGCGCCGTGCAGAGCTACGCCGACACGCTCAAGGAGGCGCGCAAGCACCGCGTCTCCAACGCGTGGACGCACCGCACGCTCGAAGCGCTCAACCGCTTCCGCCCCAAGGAGTACCCCGTCCTCAAGGCGGCCAAGGGCGCCATCGCGCAGGAGACCGTGTACCCGGATGGCCTCGTGGGCAGCCTCACCCCGCACGTGGCCCCCGCGCGCATCGAAACCGGCCCGGCGCCCCGGCTGACGGAAGAAGGCGCGCGATGAGCCACCTCCAGCGATTCGCGCTCACGGGCCTGACGCTCTGGCTGTCCGCCTGCGCCTCCGCTCCCGCGACGCGCACGGACCCGGCGCTCACCGGCCCCACGACGGGCGCCATCGCGAGCCCGAGCACGGCCGCCAAGTCCGCCCCCGAGGCGAAGGAGGCAGCCCCTTCGCCCAGGTCCACCTCCGGCCAGGAGAAGGACTTCACCCGCGCGGTGGAGATCGCCCGGCGCGGGGAGCTGAGCATCGCGGAGACGGCGCTCAAGGCCCTGCTGGAGCGGTCGCCGAAGCTCGCGCCCGCGTGGACGAACCTGGGCATCGTGCAGGAGCGCCAGGGCCGCCTGCCCGACGCGGAGCGCTCCTACCGGCAGGCGCTCGTGCTGGACTCCTCTCTGGAGAGCGCCTGGGACTGCCTGGTGCGGCTGTCCGCGCGCACCGGCCGCGTGGCCTCGCTGGAAGCGGAGCTGCGCGAGTCGCTGGCCAGGGAGGACTCGGTGGCGCGGCGCACGGCGCTCGCGCTCGCGCTCCTCCTGCAGAAGAAGCACGCGCCCGCCGTCACCGAGGCCCGCCGCGCGCTCCAGGCCCACGAGCAGCACGTGCCCGCGATGCAGGTGCTCGCGCAGGTGTACGCCCGCGAGGGCAAGTACGAGCTGGCGTCCATGGTGCTGGGCAACGCGCTCGCCATCGACGCGCAAGACGCGGCCACGCTCAACGCGCTGGGGCTCGTGCACCTGGGCCTCAAGGAGCGCCCGCTGGCGCTGGAGCGCTTCCGTCAGGCCATCGCCCTGCGCCCGGACTTCGCCGAGGCGCGCAACAACCTGGGCGCCCTGCTCAACGAGGGCGAGGACTACGCCGCCGCCCGCGTGGAGCTGGAGGCCGCCGTGCGCGCCGCGCCGGACTTCGCCTCCGCCCACCTCAACCTGGGCAACGCCCTGCGCGGGGAAGGCGACTTCGCCCGCGCCCTGGCGGAGTACGAGCGCGTGCTCCAGCTCCAGCCCGACGGCAAGGACCCGTACTTCAACCTGGCCATCCTCCACCTGGACCTGGAGCCCGCCGGCATGGACACGCTGGAGCGCCTCCAGAAGGCCGTGTCCTACCTGGCCGAGTACCAGGCCCGGGGCGGCGACGACGAGCGCACCGCCCAGTACGTGAAGGACGCGAACAAGGGCATCGACCGGGAGACCCGCCGCCGCGAGCGCGAACGCAAGGAAGGCCTGCGCAAGGCCGCCGAAGCCCCCGCGAAGCCCACCGAAGCCGCCGCGAAGCCCACCGAAGCCGCCGCGAAGCCCGCCCCTCCGCCTGACGCCTCCGTCAAGCCTGCGGGCGCCACCGCGAAAACCCCCGAGCCCTCGACGCCTTCCGGGGAGCCGAAGCCCGCCGCGTCCCCGGCCAAGGCCCCCGAGGCCGCCACGACCCCTGCCCCCTCCCCGGGGCCCCCTGCCGCCCGGCCCGCGGCCTCGGCTAAGGTTCCCTCCGAAGTCCGGTAGCCCTGCCCACGCCCATGCGCCCCGCCCTCCTCCTGCTCCTGCTCGTCGCCGCCCGTCCGTCCCGGGCGGAGGACCCCGCGCCCGCCCCGAAGTCCGAGGCCAGCGCGACCCCCGCCGCGACGAAGAAGGCGCCCAAGGCCATCCAGTTGGATGCCATCACCGTCGAGGGCCGCATCCAGAAACCGGAAGCCTTCTACTTTCTCGACCGCTCCAAGCCGAGCTTCGACGACCTGAACCGCACCGAGAGCTTCGTGCCCAAGGTGGTCCAGAGCGTGGATCAGGATCCCTTCTAGCGCCATGGCCCTTCAAACCGCCCACAAGCTGCTGCGCGTCGGCGTCATCCAGGATGGCCGCATCGTCGAGGAGCATCACGTCCTCCACGACTCCGTCACCATCGGCGATGACGCCCGCAACACCATCGTCCTGCCCGCGGCCCAGGAGCGCCCCGGGCGCTTCAAGGTGCTGGAGAACCGCTCCAACCAGTTCCACCTCATCATCGACGAGCACATGCAGGGCCGCGTCAACCTGGGCTCGTCCGACGTGGACTTCGACGCGCTGCGCTCGCAGGGCCTCGCCACGCGCCGCGAGGACGCCACCTTCGACCTGCCCCTCCAGGAGAGCGCGCGCGGCAAGGTGGAGCTCGCCGACGCCACGCTCTTCTTCCACTTCGTCCCCGCGCCCCCGGAGGGCTCCAAGCCCGTGCTCCCGCCGGAGCTGAAGTCCAGCTCCTGGCGCACGTTGGACCAGCTCTTCTTCGTCATCCTCGCGGCGATGCTGGTGCTCTACGTGCTCAGCATCGCGCTCATCGTCACCCGGCCCCCGGCGGTGGAGGCGGAGGTCGAACTGGAGCAGTTGGAAGACCGCTTCGTGCGCGCCTTCATCCCGCCCCAGGCCCCCGTGAAGGAGCAGCCGAAGGACACCGGCACCAGCCCGGACAAGAAGACGGACGAACCCAAGGCCCCGCCGAAGAAGACCGCCACCGCGACCGCCGCGCCCGCGGGCAACCCCGCGGAGCAGCGTCAGCAGCTGGCGTCGAGGGTGGCCGGCACGGGCCTGCTCAAGATCCTGGGCAGCAAGGGCGAAGGCGGAGCCCTGGAGAACGTGCTCGGCTCCGACATGGGCGGCACCAGCGTGGCGGACGCTCTCTCCGGCGCGAAGTCCGGCGACGGCGCGCTCGCGGTGGGCTCCGGCGGCAACGGCATCGCCAACCCCCAGGGCGACACCGGCGGCAAGGTGGCGGCCATCGGCGTACAGGGCACCACGGGTGCGGGCAAGGTGGACACCGGCACACGGCAGACCGTCCGGGCGCCCCAGGTGGCGGACGCGGCGGCGGAGGTGGACAGCTCGGAGGTCAGCCCCAAGGACATGGCGCGCTTCATCCAGGGCCGAAAGGCGCAAATCCAGCGCTGCTACGAGAAGGAGCTCAAGCGGGACCCCACCCTCAAGGGCAGGGTCATGGTCCGCTTCAACCTCAAGCCCAACGGTCGCATGGAGAACATCGAGGTGGAGCAGAGCACCCTGCGCTCCGAGGGCGTCAGCAGTTGCATCATCACCACCATCCGCGGCTGGACGTCCCATTTCAGACCGAGTGACGACGTCCCCGTCTCGTACCCGTTCATCTTCTCGTCAGGAGATTAGGCTCGACTGTCCGGACCCTCCGGATGCGCCGGACCCGCGGGGAGCACATGGAGAAGCTGGCCGTCATCGCCACATCCCCCCTCTTCGAGATGCTCGCGCCCCCGGAGCTGGCGCGGCTGGCGGAGCTGGCACGGCTGTACCGGTACGCGGACGGGGAGGTCGTGTTCGAGGAAGGCGACCTGGGCGACAGCCTCTTCGTCATCGTGCGCGGCCAGGTGGAGGTGGTGCGCCGCGGCCCGGGCAACGGGACGAAGCCGCTCACCGTGCTGGGGCCCCCGGAGTTCTTCGGGGAGATGGGCCTCATCGACAAGGACCACCGCTCCGCCACCGTGCGCGCCCTGGGCGAGGTGGAGCTGCTCCAGCTCACCGCACAGGATTTGCGCACCTTCCGACTTGCTCACGCGGAGGGGTTCACCTTCATCGTCGTGAACATCGCGCGCAGCCTCTCCGCGCGGCTGCGGGACGCCAACGCCCGGCTGGCCCCGCCGGAGTGAGGCGCCGTGGGGCAACGGACGCCAGGACGATGGGGCATTGCGTTGACACCCCACCCCCCCGCTCCTACGCTCGATTCCCGTAACGTTAGGGGCCGGAAGGACTCGTGAGGCGCATGCGCACCCTTGGAATGCTCGTCGTGGTGATGACCACCGGGATGGCGTTCGCGCAAGCACCCGCGCCCGCTCCCACCCCGGCCCGCCCGCCGTCCCCCGTGCTGGACAGGGCCGGTGACGTGCCGGACAGCGAGAAGGTGGCGCGCAGCACCCAGGCCCTGGGCACCATGCGCGAAGCCCTGCGCCAGGTGCTGGAGAAGGTGGAGGAGGCGCGCGGCACCAAGGACGTGGTGAAGCTCAACTGCGCCAACGAGAAGCTCACGCAGATTAAAGGCCTCTTGCGCATCTCCGAGCAGGCGGACGTGGCGCTCCAGGAGGCCGTCAGCAAGCAGGAGGCGGCGCCCGGCGAGCACGAATTCACCAAGGTGATGATCGCCCAGCAGAAGGTGGGACAGCTGCGCTCGGAGGCGGAGGAGTGCATCGGACAGCTCGCCTTCCGCACCGACGAGAACCTCTTCGTGGAAGTGGAGGAGCCCGACAACCTCCCCGGTGGCGACCCCACTCGCCCCGCGCCGCCGCCGGACCTGGTGGTGCGGCCTCCGCCCGCCAGCCCCATCGACTGAGTGCCCGGCCCCTCCCCCCGCGCCGCTTCCCGGCCGAAGAGCGTTTGTTCCCGGCGGGGAAAATCGCGTGCTATGCCGACCGCCTCCTCTTGCGCAACGCCCCTGAATCCATGACGCAGCCTGGGACATTCCGTCTGGCCCTCACGGCCCTGATGCTCACGGCGCTGCTGCCGTGGAGCGCGGCGGCCCAGGTCCTGGGGGGACGTCCGCCGGGCGGCAACGGTTTCAAAGTGGGCAGCGGGCGGCTGCACCCGACGCTGGATTTGGAGACGCGGCTGGACAGCGGCGTCGGCTACTTCCTCGACCAGGGCACGGGCCCGCTGTCCCCGGACCTGTCCGGCGAGCTGGCCCTGCACGTGCGCCCCGGGCTGATGCTGGACGTGCCGTCGCGCAAGGTGGCGCTCTCGCTGCGCGGCAACCTGGAATACGTCGCCTACACCGGGCTGCTGACGCCGAACTCCAGCGCGGCGTCCTACCTCGGCGGCATGGCGGACCTGGCGCTGCGCTTCGACCCGGAGGGCACGCTGTCCGTGGAGGTCGGCGACCAGCTCACGCGCTCGGACCGCACGCGCTCGGTGGCGCTGGGCGCGGGCATCCTGTCGCTCTACAACGAGGCGCGCATCCGGGCGCAGTGGAAGCCCGGCGGCGGCGCGCTGGAGCTGACGCCCGCGCTGGCGTACGCGATGGAGTTCTTCGAGCCCCTGGGCGGCCTGCCCGCGGTGGGCTGCACGGAGGCGGAGTGTGATCCGCTCGCCGCCAGCCAGTTCAACTACGGCAACCTGCGGCTGGGCGTGGAGGGCCGCTGGCGCTTCCTGCCGAAGACGGCGCTGGTGGCGGACACGGGGCTCACGTACCGCGGCTACTTCAACGACACGACGACGCCTGGCGCGGCCCTGCTGCACGCGATGGCGGGCGTCGCGGGGCTCGTGTCGCCGCGCATCACGCTGGCGGCGAAGGCGGGCTGGAGCCAGAACCTGGCCTCGGGCGGCGGCGGCTCCCTGGTGGCGCTGGCGGAGGGCACGTACCTGTGGGGCCCGTCGCTCACCTTGAAGGGTGGCTACATGCGCTCCTTCGAGCCCGTGGCCGCCTACGGCACCTTCCGCGATGATCGCTTCTACGCGGAGGCGCGCTCGCTGATGGGCACGCGGCTGGCGCTCCACGCGGCGGGCGCGCTGGACTTCCTCTCGTTCTCCGGTGACCGGAGCGACACGCTGGTGACGCTGGACCTGGGCCCGGAGTACCAGATCCGCCCGTGGCTGCTGGGCGCGGTGGGCTACCGGCTGAACACCCGCTCCTCCTCCCTGGACGCCAGGGGCCTCAACTTCACCCGCAACGAAGGCTATGCGCGGCTGTCCGCCACGTACTGAGGCCGCGCGCAGGCGCGTCGCCCCTGCCGCCTCACGCCTCCGGGTCCCGGGCCTGCTGGCCCTCCTCGTGGCGTGCCACGCGCAGACGCGCCCGCCCCCGCCGCCTCCCACGCCCGCCTCGGCCACGGAGCGCGCGAAGACGTCCGGCGGGAGCCTGGGCCCTGGTGACGTGGTGGAGGTGCGCGTCTTCCAGGAGCCTGAGCACTCCGGCACCTGGCGCGTGTCGCCGGAGGGCACCATCGACTATCCGCTGTGCGGCAAGGTGCCGCTGTCGGGGCGCACCGCCAGCTCCGCGGCGGACGTGCTGAGCGACTGCCTGACGCGCTACCTGCGCCGGCCGCAGGTGTCGGTGCTGGTGCGGGAGTACAACTCGCAGAAGATCTTCGTCTTCGGGGAGGTGCAGAAGCCCGGCACGTTCCCGGTGGACGGCGAGGTGTCCATCATCCAGGCCATCACCCTGGCGGGCGGCTTCACCAAGCTGGCGGCGAAGAACAACACGCTCGTCACGCGCGTGGTGGACGGGCAGGAGCGCAAGATTCGCGTGCCCGTGGAGGACATCGGCGTGGGCCGCGAGCGCAACTTCCTGCTCCAGGCCGGCGACATCGTCTTCGTGCCGGAGAGCTTCTTCTAGTCGCGCGACTTCCAGCCCAGCTCCGCCAGGAAGCGCTTCGCCTGCGCCTGGAGCAGCGGGTGCAGCGCGGCGCCGCTCGCGAGCACGTCGCCCTTGAGCACGTCGAAGGGCCCCCCGTCGATGTGCACGATGACGCCGCCCGCCTCCGACACCAGCAGGCTGCCCGCGGCGATGTCCCAGGGCTTCAACCCGAACTCGAAGTAGCCGTCGAAGCGGCCCGCCGCGACGTACGCCAGGTCCAGCGCGGCGCTGCCGGTGCGGCGCATGCCCTGCGCCAGGAGGATGAGCTGGGTGAAGAGGCCCACGGGCAGGTCCGGGCGCTCGCGCACGTCGTAGGGGAAGCCCGTGCACAGGAGCGCCCGCTCCAGGCGGTCCGCGGGGCTGGCCTTCAGGGGGTGGCCGTTGAGGGTGGCGCCCTCCCCCTTCGCGGCGGAGAACAGCTCGTCCAGCATCGGATCATAGACGGCGCCGGCCACCACCCCGTCCGGCCCCTCCACCGCCACGCTGACGCAGAAGTGCGGCACCTGGTGGGCGTAGTTGGTGGTGCCGTCCAGCGGATCCACCAGCCAGCGGAAGGTGTCCGTCCCCTGCCAGGCGCCGCTCTCGCCGCTCTCCTCAGCGAGGATGGCGTGGTGCGGGTGACGCGCCCGGAGGAAGTCCAGGAGCGCGGCCTCGGAGGCCCGGTCCGCGTCCGTCACCAGGTCGATGCCGCCCTTGAACTCGATGGTGCGGTGCAGGGGGAAGCGCTCCCGGAGGATGCGGCCGGCCAGCCGGGCGCCCTCCTCCGCGGTGCGGCGCAGGGCGGCGGGTGTGTCGGAGTCCTGGGCCATGGGTGCATTCCCCTTCGAGGTGAGGCTCAAGCGGCCGCGCGGGCCATCAGGGCGCGGGCTCGGCGAGCAGCGCTTCGATTTCCGTCTGGAACATCTGGAGGAACTCCTCCGCGAAGCCCTCGTGCACGTGCCGCACGACGCCCCGCCGGTCAATCAGGAAGGTGGTGGGCATCAGCCGGACCTTCAGCAGGCGCTCGGACACCAGCGCATTGGCGTCCAGGAGGATGGGCACCTCCACCTTCGACTCCTCCAGGAAGGGCGGAATGGCCCGCACGTCCTCGTCCACGTTGAGGGCGTAGGCCTTGAAGCCCCGCTTGCCGTACTCGCGCTGGAGCTGGCCGTACATGGGCAGCGCGTCCTTGCAGGGCTCGCACCACGTGGCCCACACGTCCAGGAGGACGACCTGGCCCCGGTCGCTCTTCAAGTCATACGGGCTGTTGTCCGGGTAGCGCTTCACCTGGAAGTCGAGCGGCGTGTTCGGACCGCGCTCCGACTCCAGGGCGGACGCGCTGGTGCGGGGGCCGCCCGCGCCCTGCGAGTCGGTGAGCGGCGGCAGCGGCCTGGGCGCGGCGGAGCAGCCGGCGACGAGCGTCAGCAGCCCCAGCGAGGCGATGAGCGGGTGGCGCATGGGCTCAGGTCCCCTTCCCGGCCCGGGCCTTCAGGGCGGCGAGCAGCTTGTCGATGAAGCCACCGAAGGCGCCGTTGCTCATGACGAGCAGCACGTCCCCGGGCTTCGCTTCGGAGGCCACGCGCTCCACCAGCGTGGGCACGTCCGTGGCGCCGTCCGCGGCGATGCCCTGGGCCTTCAGCGCCTCGATGAGCTTCGGGACGTTGAGCTCCTCGCCCTCGGGCACCTTGTCGTGGCGCTCGGGCACCTTGAGGCTGGCGCGCGTGGCGCCGGGGAAGGCGTGCGCGTAGTCCTCCTGGTGGATGTTGCGGCGGCTGGTGTTGGAGCGCGGCTCGAAGATGGCCCACAGGTGCCGGTCCGGGTAGCGGTGGTGGATGGCGGCGATGGTCTCCCGCACGGCCGTGGGGTGGTGCGCGAAGTCGTCCACCACCAGCACGCCGCCCACGTCCCCGCGCACCTCCTGCCGGCGCTTCACGCCCTGGAAGGTGGACAGGCCCTGCTGGATTTCCGCGAAGGAGAGGCCCAGGCCGCGCGCGGCGGCGATGACGGCCAGCGCGTTCTCCACGTTGTGCGCGCCGGACATCGGCAGCGTCACGGTGCCCAGCACCTGGCCGCGCTCCACCACGTCGAAGCGGGCGCCGTCCGGGCCAAAGGAGACGCCCTTCGGCGTGAAGTCCGCGTCCGCGCCCTCCTTGGCCACGTAGGTGATGACGGGGGCGGTGCCGCCGTCCCGCGCGATGCGCACGGCGTTGGGGTACGCGGCGCAGACGACGAGCTGGCCGTCCTTCGGGACCAGGCGCACGAACTTCTCGAACGTGGCCTCGTAGTGGGGCAGGTCGCGGAAGATGTCCGCGTGGTCGAACTCCACGCTGGTGACGATGGCGGTGCGCGGGCGGTAGTGGAGGAACTTGGAGCCCTTGTCCCAGTAGGCGGTGTCGTACTCGTCGCCTTCGACGACGAAGTGCGGGCCCTTTCCTACGCGGTAGTTGCCCGCGTAGTTCTGGGTGACGCCGCCCACGAGGAAGGACGGGTCCTTGCCGGCGGCCACCAGCACGTGGGCCATGAGCGAGGACGTCGTCGTCTTGCCGTGGGTGCCGGCGACGACGACGGAGTGCGAGCGGTCCAGGAAGAGCGTGCCCAGGGCGGCGGGGAAGCTCATCTGCTTGAGGCCGCGCTCGCGCACGGCGGTGGCTTCCGGGTTCACGCGGCGGATGACGTTGCCGATGATGACCAGGTCCGGGTTCGCCGCGTCCAGGTTGGCGGGCGCGTACGGGGTGCGCACGGGGATGCCCCACGCCTGGAGCATGTCGCTCATGGGCGGGTAGACGTTCTCGTCGCTGCCGGTGACGTCGTAGCCGGCGGCCTTGAGCATGCCGGCGAAGGAGCCCATGCCGGTGCCGGCCACGCCCACCAGGTGGATGCGGCGCACGGACTTCGGGTCGAGGGTGTCGAGGACGTTGCCGTTGTCGTCAGCCATGCTGTCCCTTAAGGGAGTGCGGTGAGGTCGAGCGCCTCCACGACCAGTTCGTGGAAGGCGGGGCGGAAGTCGCGGATGCGCAGGTCCTGGCGACCCTGGGCCACGCGGTTGGTGATGAGGGCGACGACGAGCGAGCGCCGCAGGTCCACCCAGAGGCTGGTGCCGGTGAAGCCCAGGTGGCCCACGGCGCCCGGGGGCGTGTCGCCAATGAAGCGGCCCGCGCTGGAGTGCCCGCGCGAAGGCGAGTCGAAGCCCATGGAGCGGGTGCTGCCCTCCAGGAGCGGATCCGTGGCGAGCAGGCGGTGCCACAGGGGCGCGGGTGCCAGCGCGGCATGGGTGCCCGCGCAGCCCTCCAGCACGGCCTGGCCGAAGCGCGCCACGTCCACGGCGGTGCCGAAGAGGCCCGCGTGGCCCGCGACGCCATCCAGCACCCAGGCGTTGTCGTCGTCCACCTCGCCGGGGCGTGAAGGCCGCGAGGGCACGTCCTTCCACAGCGACTCCTGGCCGGGAGCGGGCTCGCGGGGGCGCATCGCGCCGGTGTGCGCGGTGGTGCCGTCCACGGGGAAGTCGATGAGGCGGTGGAAGCGGGCGTTGAGGCCCAGGGGCTCCGCGACGTGGCGGGAGAACAGCGTGTCCAGCGGGGCGTCCGCGGCGCGGGAGAGGATGTCGCCCAGGAGGATGAAGCCCACGTCACTGTACGCGGTGCGCGTGCGCACGGGGGCCTCCAGCGGCGTGGCGGCGGCGGCGCGCAGCACGTCCTCGCGGGCCTGGGTGCGCACGTTCGCGGAGCAGCCGGCGTCGAGCAGCTCCGGCCGGGCCTTGAGGGCGTCCGCGAAGAACGGGACGAAGGGGGGCAGGCCGGAGCGGTGGTAGAGCAGGTCCGCGACGGTGACGCCCGCGTCGCCGGCCGGGGAGCCGGGGTGGTAGCGCGACACGAGCGTGTTGGGGCCCACCTTGCCCTCGGTCCACAGGCGCAGGAAGAGCGCGGTGGTGGAGAGGACCTTGGTGAGGGACGCCAGGTCGAAGCGCGTGTCGCCGGTCGCGTTGCCCGCGACGCCGCCGAAGACCTGCATCCCCTTGTGGAGCACCACCGCCTGGGCGGCGGGGAAGATGCCCAGCTCCACGCCGTCATCCAGCACGGCCTGGAGGTTGGCGACGGGGTGCGGGTTCATCCGGGGCTCACCGCGCCTTCGAGGAAGGTGAGGCGGGCGGCGTCGGCCTCCAGGCGCACGCGCGTGCCGAACGCCACGGGGTAGTTGATGGCCCCGTGGCCGATGGGGAAGCCCGCGGCGCAGGGCAGCTTCGCGTCCCGGGCCAGCTCGCGCAGCACGTCCGCGCTGGAGTACCCGCCGTCCTTCTCCTCGCAGGCGGTGAAGTCGCCCAGGACGATGCCGCGCACGCGGGCGAAGACGCCGGCGAGGCGCAGGTGGGTCCACATGCGGTCGATGCGGTAGGGGCGCTCGGTGACGTCCTCCAGCAGGAGCACGGCGCCGTCGAGCGGCGGCATGTACGGCGTGCCCAGCAGCCGGGAGAAGACGGACAGGTTGCCGCCCACGAGGACGCCCTCGGCGGTGCCGGGGACATAGGTGGCATTGCCGTGGAGGGGCGGCGGGGCCTCCGAGGATTCGAGGAGGCGGAAGAGGTAATCGTGGACCTGGGACGACTGCCGCCCGAGCTGGGTGAGGACGGGCGCGTGGAAGGAGACGCGGCCCAGCGCCTGGAGCGCGCAGTGGATGGACGTCAGGTCGGAGAAGCCGGTGAAGGCGACGGACCCGGCCTTGTCGAGCGGCAGTTCGGGGAGCAGCCGCGAGCTGCCGTAGCCGCCCCGGGCGCAGAAGATGGCGCGGGAGGCTCGGTCGAGGAACGCGTGGGACAGCTCCTCCTGGCGGCGGGCGTCGTCACCGGCGAGGTAGCGGTGCGAGGCGCCCAGGTCGGGCCGAAGCACCGGCGAGTAGCGCTCGGAGAGGATCCGGAGGCCGGCCTCGAAAGGGGCCTGCTCGAAGGGGCCAGCGGGAGCGACGACATGAACCGTGTCGCGGGGGCGGAGTGGGAGAGGCTTGAGCCAACGCACGCTGCGCTTCATAGCACCGGGGGCGGAGGCGACACGGTGATTCAGGGAGGGACCGGCCCGAAGCGTTGAGTACCGCTGGATGGAGGAACGCTACCCCGTGGAGCGCTCGGCCGGCTGCTCCCCTGGGATCCGGAAGCGGGCGCCCTACCCCGCTGCATTCGCGCGTTCGAGCACGGCGGCGAAGAAGCCATCCGTGCCGTGCCGGTGTGGGGTGACGAAGAGGAAGCCGTCCTGGACGCACGCCGCGGGCAGCCATCCGGAACCAGGAGGGACGAGGCGGAAGTCCGGGCGGGCGCGGAGGAAGTCCGCGACGACGTCCTGGTTCTCCGCGCGGTTGACGGTACAGGTCGCGTAGACGACCCGGCCGCCGGGGCGCACGGCGTCCGCGGCCTGGGCCAGGATGTCGCGCTGGGTGGGGATGAACCGGGAGAGCACGTCCGGGGTGAGCCGGAAGCGCAGGTCCGGGCCCCTGCGGAGCGACCCCAGTTCGGAGCAGGGCACGTCCGCGAGGACGCGGTCCGCCCCCAGGCCAGGCGCGGGAGGCGTCCGGAGCACGTGGACACGGGTGAGTCCGGCGCGGGATGCACGTTGCTGGAGCCGGTCCAACCGCTCCGGATCCGGGTCATAGGCCAGCAGGCGGCCCGAATCTGCCATCGCCGCCCCCAGTTGGAGCGTCTTCCCCCCTGCCCCCGCGCACAGGTCCAGCACCGTCTCTCCAGGGCGGGCCTCCACGAGGAGGCCCAGGAGTTGGCTGCCCTCGTCCTGGACCTCGAACAGTCCCTCGCGCAGGGAGGCCAGTCCGTAGAGGTTCGGCCGGGGTCCCTCCACCTGGAGCGCCAGGGGGCTCCAGGAGCCGGGACGGGTGGCGACGCCCTCCGAGGCAAGGCGCGCGGCCAGGGCTTCACGGGACATGCGGGCGGGATTCACCCGGAGGGTGATGGGACCCGGGACGTTGAGGTGGGCGCAGAAGTCCTCGGCCTCGGGCCCCAGTTCCCGGGAGAGGTGGTCCGCGAGCCAGTCCGGCAGCGAGGCCCGGAGCGCCAGCGATGGGGGCTCCCCGGTGCGAAGCGGCACCGGGGCCTCCAGACCCGCCCAGGACGCGGCGTCCGCAGCGGGGACACCGCCCAGGCCATGAAGGAGCGCGAACAGGAGCGCGCGAGGCGACACCTCCTCCGAGCCGAGGAGGAACGCGAGGCGGCGGCGCCAGAGGCCCACGTTGAAGACGGCCTCCTTCAGGGCCTGACGACCCTCGCGGGACAGCTCCCGGTGGGCGCGCAGAGTCCGGTCGAGGACGCGCTCGGCGGGCTCCCCCGAGAGGATCCGGGCAAGCGCCTCTGCGGCGACCGGGCCCAGACCGTCGAGGGCGGACCAGGGCTGCGAGGAGAGTCGGAAGAGCGGATTGAACGGGACAGTTGACACGGCAGGCTCGGTTCTCTAGAAATCGCGTCCGTCACGGCAGCGCACCGCCGCGACGGGACATATTCCCCGATAGCTCAGCTGGTAGAGCGGGTGACTGTTAATCACCATGTCCGTGGTTCGAGTCCACGTCGGGGAGCTACTTGAAGGGCCCTACCAACCGGTAGGGCCCTTTTTGTTTAACAAGGGCCTCGCGATGATATCGCGGGGCCTTCGTGCTTAAGCCCTTGAATCACAAGGGATTCTGGCTCGCGGTGACGAAGAGGGCGCTCTCGGCGCTCTATCCCGCAGAGCGAGATGCCCCCTCTCCTCCGCCGCCGAGTGGGCCCCCTGGACCGCTCTTTCACCCGTTTTGGGGAGAGAGAGGCCGAGAGTGGTTAACAGGTGCTGTTAACTTTTGGGGCGGTGGTTAACAACACTCCCCCGGAGACCCGCTCTTTCCGCTCTGAGGTTTCTGGGAGGGCGTCTCTCTCTGGTTTTTGGTTGCGTCTTTCACCTGCTTTGCTGGTCCCGGCGAGGGCAACGCCAGGCTGGCAGGGCCCTCCAAACAAACACTCGAAGTGAAGGCGCCTTCAGCCGCCTCGGATCAGCCGGCTCTGCCACCGCTTCGCGAGGGCACTCGCCCTTCCTCGCAAGGCGGCCGGCGCCCTGTCCGAGAGACTCTGAGAGCCCCAAGACTCGGCAGCGTCCCTCCCACTCGTGCGGCATCGCGGCATCGCCGGGGCGCATTCCCCCGTCCATCGTCCGGAGTCCCTGCAGGCAACGACTGCGCCGAGCGCTTCATGTGGCCATCCGCTTCGCCGCAGCCGACGCCTGGCACTTCTAGCTTGTCGTCTGAACAGAGCCTCATGCGGCTGGCGGCACTTAGATTATGGCTACCACCCGCGCAGCGAGCACTCCTTCCGCACGCACTCGCCCGGCGACCTCCAACTGGACATCTGCACCCACTGTTCGAGTGCCTTACTCATGTCGTGCGTCTGGCGCGCGCCTTATTCCGAAACAAGACGGAACGCTGTCCATGCCACCCTCAACAGTCCGTCAATATTCAAAGTTATTATGATAGTCGCCCCTCAACGAAGCCCGTTCAATGAGACGCTCAAGCTTCTCGACGGACTGCGCCGCAGCAAAATACTCCCTACGGCTTTGCTCGTCATAAGCAACATCGAGCCCCGCCTCGGCCCAACGCCAGCCCCCACCCAGCTTCTTGCGCAAATATTCATCAAACTCATCAAGAGCCGCGCATATCTCCCAAAACGAAGCATGCCCAATGGGATTAAAGACAAAAGAAAAACCATCACCATGCCGAGTCATCCGAGCAGGAAGAGCCCCCACGCCTGGCAGATGAAAGTACAGAGAACCAATACCTGGCTCAAATCCTCCATGCGCCAACGGGTTTCGCAAGGCATCTCGAATGTGCTTAATCCGTTCGTAGAGCGACTTCGCAACCGGATCCGCCCCAGACTCAAAGAGGCGACGAACCTTCTTCGACCACTTCTCAGCAATAAAATCCATGAGCTGCCCGCTCCCTGGTTCGAAGCCCAAGAAAGGCAACGAAAGCACCAACACATGCTCGGCTCTACTGAAGTAGGCATTCATCATAGCCTCCGCATAGTGCCCTCCCTCCATTGCCCTCTCCGATGCCCTCGCCCACGGAGCAAAAAAATCAATAGCCCCCCCTTTCTCAGCACCTTGCCCATTGCCTGCCGGCAGCAGTTCAGGCGGTCCATACATTTCAGCAGCTTTTTCGCGGAAGAATCGATATGTCCGCTCGAAGTGATGAAACCTATTGGCAATTGTCACCCTGCCATCGCGCGCCTGTTCCTGGACGAACGGCTCAAGAAACTTCTCAACAATCCGAACCGACTTCTCGATCTTTCCCAAAACCTCTCTAACCAACGGCGACCCCTCTGGATGCTCAACCTGCGTCGTCACCGTGAATCCGAACTTCCTAAGCGACACATCGAAATAAGCCCCCTCGTACTCAAACGAAGCTCCCCATCGAGTCTTCTCCCAAGGGCCAAGTACCTCCAGACCAAGGACATCCCGCAAAACAAAGAGCACAAGTTCAGGAACTGGAAACTGGTCATCCGCCTTGAAATTCGTGAAGCGACGCTCCTTCTCATAGCACTCCGGAAGTGGCTTCAGCTTCTTCAGCATCAAACCAACACTCTTACGAAGCTCGTCAGTAACCATAACTCTCGGACCTTGGCGCTCTAGGGAGATAGCCAGCATCCTAAAAATGCAGCGACCTCGCCACAAACTCTGCGTCCCCTGGCGGTCGATCTTCACATGTATACGAGTCCCTCCCTGCCCAGAATCGATGCAGTTCCCCCTCCGCGCACGACCGCGAGCGGGAGCTATCCTGCAGTGATTGGCAGAGCCGCATGTGCCTGTGGGCACATCGGCAGGACAGGATGACGAGCCTGCCACCGCGCACCTTGGACTCCTCCATCTTCTGGTGCGGCCTCCCCATCATCCCGCCAGCCACCGCAGCAACACGGCTCCAGTGAGTCCAGGGCAGGAGGAGTGCGGCACGTTCGAAGGCACCGCCGGGCCTCCTGGTCCATAAGGCCCGGGCAGCCAGCAGCTCCTCGGCGCCCCATGGATGGCATCGCCCTGGGCACGCCACGGGCTGGAAGGTAGTCCCGCCTCACGGACTTCGCGGAACCTAGCCTGGGTGGAGTACGGCTGGCCAAGGAACTGGCGGTGTCCGGGACGCGCTGGCCGTGGTGGAGGCCCAAACCGCCGAAGCCTACGAGGCAACGGTAGCGGCGTTCACGACAGGGCGACGCCGAGGACGGCGAGGATGGTCGGGCCGTAGACACCCCAGACCTGAAGGACGTCGGCGCTAAGCCCGAGCGTCTCTCTCAGACCGCTGAGCAACGGCTTGAGGACGCTGCGAGGCTGCCGCTTGTCTTCAGGGAGGGCGCACTGCTGCGCGACGAAGGACAACTGCTCGGTGGCCTCGCTCTTCTTCTCATCCGGTAGGTCCCGGCTCTTCACCACGGCATCCGCCAACGCTTGAAGCGCGCTGCCCAACTCTTCGTTCTGCTGTTGCGCGGCTGCGATGACCGTCCTCAACCGCTGGTGGACCTGAGCACCTCCGGCGGCTGTCGTGACCGTCGCGCCCGGTGATGCGTCGGCGGAAGCCATGTTGGCATTGTCGCCGTGAATGAAGGCCCCGTAGTTATGAATCGTCATGTTCGCCGCTGACCGCCGTTCGTCCTGAGTGAACGTCATCCCCTCGCCCAAAATGCCACGGCGCTCTAGGTCCAGCGCCCAGTTGAGAATTGTGTCGCGCACGGCATGAAGAATTCCCGCGACGCCGCTTGGGCTCACGATTCTGGTCGGCGGCATGTGCATCAGGTCCCTGTTGCCATCAACCAGCCACTCCATCTCACTGGAAGACAGAGGAATCTGAAGTTGTCCGTCCTGTTGCATCCCATGAAGCAGATGCTCTAGTTCTCCAACTGACTGGACAATGGGCGACTTCGAGAAGTGGGTTGCGCGCTTGTCGCCTGCCTTGAACATAACTGGTATCAACCCGTTGTATGGGTTCTTGGCCATGAGTTGCGCGGATAGAATGCGGTACTCAGGCACTTTCCCATCACGAGGGTAGCCCCCCATTTCACGGTCAAGCCACTCCTTGAAATCATCGAGCTTCAGCTTCACTGCGACGACCTTTGCATGCCGAAGCAGTTCGGAGAGGTCCGTTTTGTTCGACTGCGCCAAGCACTGCAGTTCAAGAACGAGCGACGATTGCGGCATTGCTCCCCACCCACCGACGCGCGGTAGACCAACCGGAGACCACGGGCGTCAGTTAGCCGCCGAGCTTAGCCGATTCCGTGAACAGCCCTACTCCTTCACCGTGTTGGGCGCCCCTTCGCCTTGACAGCAGGCAGCCAGCACTCCCCGTCGGAGAGTTGCCGATTGTTCGCGGGTCACACATTCTTGGCCGGGTTGACGGGAGGAGAGACCCACACGACCCCCGAGGGATCCTGCACGGTGCCGGCAGGGGCCGGAAGCCAGAGGCGGCTGTCGCGGCACCGCCGAACGCGGTCGCGCTCCTGTGGCGTCAATGAGTTGAGCGGCACGGACGGGCGCAGGCCCCCATAAGCCTGGGGATGGTAATGGACCGGCTCCTCCGACCAGTTCGGATCCTCCGTGAGCGCCTTGAAGAGCCGACCCCTGTCCGCCTCCAGCGCTTCGATGTACGCCTCGATGGAGGACAAGGCGGCACCCGCTTCCTTGGAAGCGGCCGGTAGCGCAGACCGGATGGTGGCGAGTCCCTGGCGTACCTCGGCTGCGGACAACACTGCGGTCTCCTCGTTCTTCTCCCTCACAACTACCTCCTCTTGGTGGATACTCGTCCGACTCCAATACGCGCTGATTCAGATCCCAACCGCGCCCTTTCGCCATCCCGAGATTGGGAGGTGGCGGGCGCGAATCCCCTCAGGCCTTCGAGTGGGCAGCGACCTGCTTTTCCAACATGCGCTTCCTGTCCTCCGTCAGCGGCAGCGTCTTCGCACAGGAGGGGCAGAGGATGCGTGTGTACTCCCGCTCCTTCCCGGTCGCTGGGTCCGCCACCGAAACCGTGAAGGACGGCCAGACAGCTATCGTCTGCCCCTGCGGCAAGTAGTAGGCCTCCTTGTCTTTGCCGCAATTGGCGCAGGCATCAACCTTCACGGTGGGTGGGCTAGCGGCGTTCATGGAGGCCTCCAGGTAGCGCGGTGGACTGCCAAGACTACACCGCCGGAGAGGTACTCGGCGCAAGGGCGCTGAGGAAGCGGAGCATTCCTCGTCGAGCGTACATATCCCGCAAGCCAGACGTGGGCTCACTTCAGGCACAGTGTAGGTGCGAAGGCCAAGGGGACCTCGTCACGACCAGCACCTTGTCAACCGCTGGGGCCGTCTAGGGCCATACTTGGCCCATCCCCGCCGGCCAAAACCCCTGGCACGACGACTGCGGCGGTAGCGATCAGTTCCACCCAGCAACCGCTGCAGTCGTGCGCGCCTGCGCTTCAATCACGGCCGGTACCGCTCAGCCTCCTTGAAGAACTGGGTGAGCGAGTACGCCAACAGCGATTCGCGCGACTGCATGTACCGGCGCGCGCGGAGGAATGGCAGCCAGACGCGCTTGCCCACGCGCACCTGGGACTCTTCCATCTTCTGCCGCAGCACCCACGTCCCTCCTAACCGCCGCACCAGCATGCCGCCCAGGAAGGCCCCGAGAGCCGGAGCCGTGTGCTCGTCGATGAGATCCCGCTCATACCGCTCCGGGAAGTTCTCCCGCCAGAAGTGGAAGTCCAGGTCCGTGAGGGACTCGGGCGTCGCATCGAAGATGCTGGGCACATTGGTATGCAGCGCAGCTACTAGGCTCTCGGCCAGGTCGCCGTAGTAGCTGCGGACGCGCTCTGGGTTCTCCACATCCGAGGGAAGGCCGACTGGTAGCCACTCCTCCGGCACCGGCGGCCGGAAAGCGTTGAGTTCGGCAATCTTCCGCTGCCGCTCGCTTATGGCGAACTCGTCCGGCAGTCGCGAGAGGAAAGGCGCCACGTCAGGGTGGAAGCGCAGTTCGACGGGGATGAGCGCGGCGCTGCGCTCTCTCAGCGTGCGCAGCACCGTGTCGAAGTCGAGGTCTGGCCGCAAGTGGACATGCGCACGGGCCTGGGCCACACGCGCCTCGTCGCTCGCGAAGTCCGCAGCAGTCGGCCGTAGCACCAGGAGGACGGAGCCGTTGGGAAGCTCCTCCACGAGGTACGCGGGCGTCGAGAGCATCCGCTCTCGGCCGACGGATTCCACCAGATTCGGACCGAAGATGTTCAGCCAGAATACGTCGTAGACCGTGTCGGTCCCAGACCTCTCGCACGTCTCGTCATCGCGGCCAAACCGAGGAAAATCAGCCAACTGCCTGTCCGCTGCACTGTGCGCCACAGCATAGGGGACTGGATACATCGAACCCCATCCGCGAACTGCCTTTACGAACTCCTGGCAGCGCTCCTGTTCCGAAAAGAAAGACACGGGCTGCACATCAAGCCAGATGCGTATTTTCGCAGGAGTGAGCGCAAGCCCAAGATCAATCGTCAACGAGACGGCCGGGAAAGTCGTGCGATACAAGCCAACTGTCGAACCGTACCGATCTTGGCGCTCTTTCAGAGCCATCACGACAGCATCACGCGAATATCTACGCTGCCGACTGCCCTTTACAATGTCGGGCATCCAATCACCCGCATGCGACTCAAGCCCTTGAAGAAAGGGCTCCAACTCACGCTCTAACGCATCATGATGGCTGAATGACCCGTCGAACGAAAACCTCAGCGTATCTTCAACGTTCAGGTCTTTAAGGGTCAGCAGCTTCATTGAAACAAGACCTCCACTCCCTTGACGTCCTCTTTGACGTTCCTCACCGCACTCGTCAGCATGTCCGTATCGCTTGGCGCAAGCTTGCGTTCATAGACGAGGCGGACCCTTTCGACCTTTACCGCCATACCACGGAGCTTCAATTCAGGCCGCCTAATGTCCACCGTCTCTCCGTAGTACAGCAAGGCGTCGCCTGCATCTGCTCTCATCTGCGCCGTCAGCTCACTCCTCCCCAGGCGATTGAGCTCCCGGCTCTTGAAGCTGAACGTCTCCACGCGGGGCAGCGCGCCAGCAGCAGGCCCATCCTCGATGACGAGGACGTCCGCAAAGCGCAGGTCCGCCTTCGCTACCCCTACATGCGTCACGATGCGGGGCCGGTCGAAGTCCTTGAGCCATCGCCTCTTCGCCCGCGGCAGGGCCGCGTCCGCCTCTAGGATGGCGACCATCTCCCGCTCGAAGGCCAGGCCCCGGGCGTACCTGTCACGAACGAGCTGGTAGCCAGCCCACTTCAGGGGCCCCTTCTCCGCGATCCCCTGCTTGAGTTCCGCAGCCCGCGTCTCCAGGTACGCCACGTAGTGGGCCCAGAGGGGCTCCGCAGTCACTTCGGCAGGAACCGCCTTCCGCAGAGCCTCGCTGTGCTTCTCCAGCTCTGCCACGTTCATCGACAGGCGCTCTCCCGGGAACTCCGCCTCCAACTGCTTGAACTTCGCCTCCGCCACCTCAGCCGGCAGGCCTGCCATCTCGGGAAGCACGGAGGGCCTTGTACCGCCCCTTCTCCCGGAGCCCCCGCCGACAGATGCGCCACTCGGGGGCTCGCGGTACCGCACGGCCAATGTGGCCTGTGCCTGCGCGACGTTGCCTCGCGCCTCGTACAACGCCAGCGCGCCTGCCTCGCCCCACTCCGCCACCAGAATGGCTGCGTCCCGGTCCTGCTGGAGGTAGCGCGCCAACTCCCCCACGACGCTCTCCCCGACTCGCGCCTCCAACCTCTCCAGCACCGCCTTCAGCGACTCCACGCGGGACACCACCGCCTGGAGGCGAGCGCGCTCCAACCGGGAGACGCCAGCTTCACGGAATGCGCTCGCCCCCTTCCCTCCCGCGTACAGGCCCACCATGAGGGCCGCGGGCGCCAACTGCCGCGTGGCCTCCTCGTACTCCCCCTTGGCGAGAGAGGCCCCGCCCTGCGCCGTCCCCGCCACCAGGTGGTAGAAGCCCAGCGGCACCCCGAAGGTGAGGTGGTCGAAGGACGCCAGGGCCACGTTGCCCGGCGCGAAGGCCCCCAGGAATTGGGCGTTCTCCACCTCCTGGTACGCTTCCTGGTAGAGCGGTGGGAGCTGCGCGGGCAGGTAGGACGCCTCCACGCCCCGGAGCCCACCGACAACTGGAATGGAGGCCCTGACGTCATCCGCGGCCCTCCCCAGTCCCCGCGCGATGTCGCCAGCACGGAAGTCCCGCTCCGGGAAGTCGGTGAGGGCCATGCCTCGCTGCTTCAGCTCCTCGCGCACCACCTCCATGGCCCCCAGGGCGCGCTTGAGCAGCTTGTCTTCGGCCAACAGGCGCAAGAACTGTCGCACCTCATCGTCGTGAGAGGTGTGCAGGACGAAGAGGGCGAGGACTTCCGCCTTGGCCAGGCCGTGCTTCTCGACGGCGGTGGCGAGGAAGGCCGCGCGTTTCTGGAGGAGGACACGGGCAGCCTCGGCCTCTAGGGGGCCCAGGGCGCCCAGCCGGACGGCGTTCCAGTCCGAGAGCGCCTCCACCAGGCGGGGCATGTCCGCCTGGCGCTGCAAGGCCAGGAAGGCCGCGGGCGTGGTGCACTCCAGGAAGGGAGCCAGCCCCTCGTCCTCCGAGTCCAGGTGAGGCCAACCCGTGGGGACGTCCCCGCACACACCTGCCAGGGCCCCCACCACACGCAGGGGCGCCGTTTCTCCTCCGCCGCCGGGATTCGGGGGAGACGGCGTAGCCCGGCGGCGGTGCAGAAGCGGTCCGTCCGCGGACTCCGTGTCGAAGTCCTCGAGCGCCTCGTCCTCGGGGAGACTCGCGACGGCACCGCGCCCCAAGGCCACCAGGGGCGTCGCGCCCGAGACGGACGCCAGGATGCCTCCAGGGCCCTCCCGAGAGGGCAGCGAGGCACACCCCGACGACAGGAGGGCCAGGGCCAGCACCAGGCCCACCACGCCGCGCGGCAGTCGCTCAACGCGCATTGTCCACCCCCAGCCCCACGGCCGCGAAGGCTCCCGGCCGCAGCGTCCCTTCCGGCGTGGGAAACAGCAGTGTGCCGCCCTGCCCCAGCGCGTAGAGGTTGCCGCCCAGGAAGCGCCACCGGGCCTCTCCCGAGACGACGTAGCGCGCCCCTGGCTGGCCCATGGCCGTCGCCAGTCCGCCGACGCCCACCGTGAGGTTGCGGTGGAAGAGTTGCGCCTCCACCCGCCCGTCCACGTCCACCCGGCCCCAGGAGAAGGCCTCCACCCCCAGGGAGAGGAAGAGGTGTCGCTGGCGCATGCCACTCAGCCGCACCGCGTCCCAGTTGAGAATCACCTCCCCGTAGGCAGAAGCCCCCTCCGGGAAGGACGCCTCCGCCAGCGGCACGGCGGCCGGGCCCGCCACCTGGAAGCGCGCCAGCTCGTAGTCCGGGCCGAAGGCGCCCTGACGGAAGCCTCCGCGCTGCAAGCGCCCCTCCAGACGGGCCCGCATGTCCACCGTCGGCGTCAGCGCATCCACGCCCACACCCACCACCGCGCCCCAGGCCCCGCCCTCGCCCGGGCGTCCGCCCCACCCGCCCAGCAGGTGCGCCTCCAGCCTCTGGCCCTTGCGCCCGCGCCGCAGCACCACGGCGGTGGCGTCCAGGTGCGCCAGCGTCATGGGCCGCGCGGTGCCGTCCATCCGCCTCCAGTCATGCACCGCCGACAGCGCCAGCGTGTACCGCCCAGGGACAGGAGGCCGGCCGAAGAGGACGTGCTGCACGTCCAGGGCGACTTCAGCCCCCGCCAGGCGAGCGCTCAACACGTCCGAAGCGAAGGCTTCCGCGTACACCGGCCCCAGTGTCCCCGTCGCGATGACGCCGGCCGGGTGGTAGTCGGGGTTGACGCGGTTGCCGTAGCGCCGCACCAGGTGCCCGGACAGGAGGGAGTAGCCCTCCATCATCCCCAGCCACACCGAGTCGGGCGTGTCTCCTCCCACCATGAGAAGGCGCACCACCTGCCCCCAGTCGGACAGCGTGTCCCAGTCCTCCTTCCTCACGAGGCCCGCGCTCTCCCCTCCACCCCACAGCCGCAGCCGTACCGGCGCCCCGAGAATGAGGCGGAACGACTCCCCCTTCCCCAAGGCCACCAGGGGCTCCACCTGCACGAAGCCTTCCGCGGTGCCCGCGCCCCTCCGAGGCAGCAACGTCCACGTCGCCGCGTCCATGCGCAGCAGGTTCGTCATCGGAGGTGCCGAGTCGGGCGCCGCGGGCGCAGAAGCCTCCTCCTCGGGCTGAGCCGCTCCCTCTTCCTCCTCGCCGGAGGACTTGTCGGAGATGGCCTCCTCCAGCCTGCGCACGGTGGCGTCGAAGTCCTCTGGAGTGTTGGCCTCCTGCGCCCCTCCGGCCCCGGGCAACAGCAGCAACAAGACGACGGCCCAACTCCCATGCATGCCCATCGACGCCTCCGTGGCAGGCCCCAGCAGGGGCGCTCAGCACAGAGGTTCCCTGTTCAGTCCGACAGGACGGCAAACCGGGTGGGGAAGTTGACTGCAAGAGTCACAGGCGACCCGGCCCTTGGGGAGTATAGACAGACGTGCCACTCCCCGTCCCAGAGCCAACCGAATAGCTCAATGTCGAGAGCGAGAACTCGCGCGCTGCCTTTTCTGAATGCCTCGCGCACCAGCGACGCGCTCCGCGCTGCGGTAAAGCTTCGTGAGCGAGAAATCAAGAATCGACTGCCGCGACTGCAGATATCGTTGAGCACGCACGAAGGGCAGGTAAACGCGGTCCCCCACCAGCACCTGCGCCTCGGAGAGATTTTTTCGCGGCACCCAGCATCCCTCAAGGGAGCGAACCATTACCTCCCCCAAGAAGGCACCTGTCAGCGGAACGAGCCATCTGACCAGATGCGGCTGCCCGAAGGCGTAATCGTCCGCCTCCGTCCAGAAGTGCAGATCAAGCCGCACCAATGCCTCCGGCACCAAGGCCAACTCCGTCATGTTGATTTTCTCCAGCAGGCGATTAGGAAGCTCGCGTCGATAGCGAAGCATCTCACGCGCCGGACTCTCGACGTCGGGAGACAGAGCGGCCTCGCATGGGCGCCACTCATCCGCATCCGGAGACTGATACCGATTGAACTCAGCCACCATCCGAGGGCGCTCAACGAGCGGACGACTCTCGACGATTCGGTCAAGCAGGTCAGCAACATCCGGTTCGAAGCGGCGCTCCTCCCTGGCCAGCACACGACTTCGTTCCCGCAGTTTGGCCATGACTTCTTCCAAATGCAGGTCCGGCCGAAGGTGAACCAGCGCACGCGCCTGGGCGAGCCGCGCCTCCTCCGAGAGAATGTCCGCCACGGTGGGGCGAGTAACGAGCAGAACACCTCCTGGGGGTAATGGCTCCACGAGGTATGCCGGCGTGGATAGAACACGCTCTCGCCCTAGTCTCCTGACCATCTCCGGCCCCAGGATGTTGAGCCAATAAATGTCGTGAACGGTTTCGTAGGTCTCGGCCGAGTAGAAAGTTCTCTCCGACTGGGCTAGGTCCAAATCCGCTTGAGAATGAGCCACTCCATAGTGCGCCGGATACCAAGAAGCCCATGCGCGCACCAAGTCGAGGACGCGCCGACTCCGCACGCTTTCATGCTGCGGCTCCTCGAAATGGGAGAATGGTTCGACAGCAAGGCCAATGTTCCAGGCCTCGAGCCCCGCCACGTTCTCCTTGAGGTTGACCGAAATTCGCACATGCGGTGAGGAGGAGCGCTCGAAGAAGATATTTGGACGAGGCTCCCACGTCTGAACGACCTGCTCTAGCGCCGTCCAGAAGTTCTCCCTTGAGAAGGGCCACTTGGATTCGAAGCGCTCCACTCCTTCGACAGTGGTGGGACGGAGATCCCCAATGTTCAACTCCAGAGCCTCGATAAAGCTATTCATGCCTGTGGAACCCGAAGCAACTGGGCACCCAGCGCCAACGAAGACGACCGAGAAGTTGTCCGTAACGAGCATGGGAAAATCCCTCCGGCAGGATGCGAACTTCACATGGGCGCTGGTACAGCCTTTGCGGCAGCCCCAACGGTCAAGCATGACACCGACTCAGGAACGGCGTCTCTCCGCCTCTCGGTAAAACTGAGTTAGCGAATAATCAATCACTGCCTGCTGAGACGACAGATAGCGCTGCGCGCGAACGAACGGCAGCCACACTCTGTTACCGATGCGCACCTGCGATTCTTCAAGTTGCTTTCGCAGAATCCACTCCCCGCCGAGGTTCTTCACCAACACCTGCCCCAGATACACCCCTACCGCAGGCACCATATGCGCAACATCTTTGGCCCCTCCGAGCCGGAGCGAGACATGCGACAACAGAACGACATCAATCTCGGTAAGCGACAACGGGGTGACTCGGTAGACGGATCTCACTGAATAGAAGAGGAACTCATCCAACACTCTAGTCAGCTCCATATACTGCGAAGGAACAGCGTCCTTCCTTCTGACGTTCGCGGACAAGGCCGCGCTGGCTGGCAGCCATTCCGCTGGCTCAGGAGGTCGGTACGCATTGAACTCGGCAGTCTTCTGCGGGCGCTCCGAGAGCGGGACATGCTCTATCTGATGCTTGAGTAGTGGCTCCACGTCCGGATGGAAGCGCGGTTCCACGGGGACCAGCGACAATGTGCGCTCTCGCAAGGTGCCTATCACTGTCTCGAATTCGAGGTCGGGCCTGAGATGAACGAGTGCTCGCGCCTGGGCCACACGGGCTGCATCACTGCCAAAGTCCGCAGCAGTCGGGTGCGTCACCAGCAGGACAGAGCCGTTGGGCAACGCCTCAACGCAGCTCCCGGGCACAGACAACAGCCGCTCCCGGCCAACAAGCTCAATCTGCTTCTTGCCGAAGACATTGAGCCAATAGACCTCATGAATATTGTCATCCGAATACTTCGGTCTCAGGACTCCGTCTTCGCCGAAACTGATGGGCTCCGCCAACTGATGATCCATCATGCTGTGCGCCAAGATACTGGTAGCATGGTATGTCTCAGCCCAGGCTCGCACCATGTCGACGAATCGACCGCACCGTCCAGCATCGGAGAACCCTGAGAGTGGCTGCAAACTGAGCGAAAGCCGCATTGAGGGCTCCAATGGCGGAAACTTAAGCGAAAGATTCAACTCTAACGCTGGCAACTCAGTGCGATAGAAGCCTATTGACGCCCATTTCGAGAAGCGGCTTTCTTCATATACTTTCCAGAGAGCAGCTCGGGAATATCTTCGTTTGCGCTTGCCCCCACCCGCGACTACTTGAGGCATCCAATCCCCCGCGTACTGCTCGAGAATGTCAACAAAGGGCCCCAAAGAGCGTTCGATCTCCGCGTTACAATCAAAAGACCCCTCAAACGAAAGGCGGAGACAGTCTTCGTCATCTGACACTCGAATTCCCAGGTCCCTCATCACCGAAGCTCCTTCGACTTCACGATGCCCGCCACGTTACGACTCGGGACTGTTGGATTCCATGAAGGACAAGCGCCGCTTCCTGCCCACGAACACCGGCGATTCGCCGTGGGAAAATCCAGACTACGGCCCCTCCGGCTGGGCGACCAGAGAGGCGATCACCCAATCATGGCCGGTACCGCTCCGCCTCATGGAAAAACTGCGTGAGCGAGTAGTCCAGCAGCGATTGGCGGGACTGCATGTACCGGCGGGCGCGGAGGAAGGGCAGCCATACACGAATGCCGACGCGCACTTGGGACTCCTCAGCTTCTACCGCGGTACACCACCCGGATCGCAAAATTAAACCAGAAAACAAGACACAACATGACGGCAACCATCACCGAATCAGGGGAAAGTGATGTTTCCTAGCGTGACGGTGCGGCGCCCGTCCGCATCCCAGAGCTTGAGTGTGAAACTCCCTTGAGTGGATTCGGATGCAGACTCAGCCTCTACCACCACGCGCTGGGTCGTCGAGCCGGGGGCCAAGGGGCCGGATTGCCACACTTGGAGGACCTGCAGTTCCTCGTTTGCCTTGCCCCTGAGCGTCGCACCCGCTGCTGTCCACGGTTGGGCGTCCGCGCCTGATTTAAAACTGATCTCTACAGCCATCCTGCGGGCTGCACGATATGCATAGACTTGGTGTTTGGCTGCCGCCCCTCCTGGCACCTGGGTGGCAACCTCGGTCAGGTCCCGGGGTTCAACTCCGCGCTTGTCGAGAACTGATGTCGAGATAAGCCCCGTCAACCCATCAGGAGCACTTCGCTCCGCCCGCAGGCGCTCATTCTCTTCTCTGCACTGCTCAGCCTCGATACGCGACTGCCGAACCTCCTCCTGGTATGTCTCGACACCCCTCTTGCGTCGATAGACTTCGACCTGCGCCTCCGACCGCGCGGGATGTGCGACCAGGATAAACGTCGCACTTGTCGGCGCCGCTCCATCCTGAAAGCGCACTGTCAATTTGAGCCGGTCTCCAGGGGAGATCTTCTCTGAAGGGACCAGACGCAAGGTACTGAAGCCAGCGTCCAGCATCGCGAAGCGCTCGCGGCCCTCGAGTATCAGCCCCTCACGACTCACCTCCGAATCAAAGAGGAACACCGTCGAGAGCCCTGGGCTCACCGCCACTTCAGCCGCCGGTTGAGCATCCTCCGAGACCAGCTCGATTCGGCGAACGCGCAGCCCCGCAGTAGCTGAGGGCGACTGCGCCAGAGCCATCCCCTCGCCTGCAAAGAGGAGGAAAACCAGACCGGCAGACACTGAATGATGCACGCGACGTTTCTCCTGGACCAAGCCAGCCTCGAGACCCCTGCCGACTCACGAGCGCCTGCCAAACAGCGACATCTTATTCAAACTCACTCACTGCCTTGACCGTAATGGCGGAGAATACGCGAGCCTGTCCAGAGTCCCCTCCGCCGGGCTTGATTTCCAGTCCGCGATTTCCTGAGCTGTCCAACACCTCCAAGCACACGGGGAAGCTTCCCTTGCTCGAGCGCGCCCGAGTCAGTCGGACATAGACGCGGTCGGCAACAATGAGTCGCCCAGACAGCGTGGCGTAGTCCGACCCCATAATGACCTGTGCAGCACCTTCCCTCACCGTTACGACTTTTTCTTCCCCCCTGACGAAGCTCGCACCCTCCTCGTCCCCAATTTTCATGCCCAGCATCTTCATGCCGTTAATGGCGCCTACCGGGCACGGCTCGGGCTCAGGCGGCGAGCGCACCTGCGGGCCCGTGCAGCCAAGCGCGCCGCAGAGGGCCATCGTCGCCAGGGCAGTGCGGACGTTCCTCGTAGCCTTCTTGGCAGGCACTGGCGGGGAGGAAGGGGTGTCACTTGGGGGTGTCGTCACGGCGGCAGTCACCTCGGGAAGCGTCGCGGGAGGCGCGACGGCCGCAGGTGTTGCCTCCGGCCCGGTGGGAGCTGCGGCTCGGGCAGCTTGAGGTTTCTTTGCATATGCCGCTACTTCTTGGCCAGGGGCGAAGGGGGCTTGAGCCCCCGGTGGCGGAGGTGTCCGTTGCGAGAGAAGCGCCCCTGCCGCCAGGGCGACGGCCAGCAGCCCCACCCCCAGCACGCGCCCCATCCTGAGTCGCGAGAGGAACGAGCGCCGCCTCACCTCGACGAAGGGGGACGCCAGCGCGGATTCCGCCGCAACCTCTGCGGCGCCCAGCCCCTCCTCCAGCTCCGAGCCCAGCCGCTCCGCTTCGACAGGCGGCGAGGCAGCAGCCATCGGAGCTGCCTGGGGAAGCAACTCCGCGGGCGGGCCTTCGCCGGGAATCTCCGGCAGCTCCGGCCCAGGCGCCTTGCCACGGCGCATCTGGCGCAAGGGGACTTTCACCCACCGGGCGAGCTTGTTGCGCGCGAGGTGCTTCGCCTCGCCCCCGCCCTCGTTCTCGGTGGTAGCCGAGTGCGGGCCATACGTGTCGCATAAGGGAACCTCCCACGCCTCCCCTTCCGCCTCGGCCAGCATCTCCTCCAGGGCCTCGCAGACTGCCTGCGCACTGGGGCGCGCCGCAGGCTCCTTCTCCAGCAGCCGCATGCACAGCAGGCCCAGCCGCTCCGGGACGAAGCGGTTGGCGAGGTGGGGAGGCACGGGCGCCTTGCCCATGACGCCCTCGACGTAGTCCGCGTCCGTCGATACATCGAAGGGCCACCTCGCCGTAAGGAGGCGGTAGAGGACAACGCCCAGAGCCCACATGTCGTCCGAGGGAGCCGACACGTAGCGGGCGCCCGCCTGGCCCAGGTGCTTCCTCATGAAGCGCCAAGCCTCGGGAGGCCGGTACTCCATCGTTCCGGGCGGGAGCATGGACTGGGTGACGCCGGGGGCGCCCTTGTAGTCGCCGATTCCGTAGTCCACCAGCACCGCCCGCTCGTTCGCGGCGCGCACCATGACGTTGGCGTCCTTCACGTCCCGGTGCACCACCCCCGCCTTATGCGACGCCGCCAGCGCCCGCGCCATGTCGAGCGTCACCTTCGCCACTTGCCGGGCCGAGGGGTTTTCCTCCTTCACCCACGTGCTCAGCTTCCGCCCCTCCACGTACTCCATGGCGATGAGGGCGAACTCGCGCTCCCCGGCTTGCCAGTAGGAGAAGCCGCGAATCCCCACCACGTTGGGGTGCTTCAAGCTCAAGAGAATGGCGACTTCCCTCTCTGCCCGCCCCTCCACGCGCTGCCGCTCAACGAGCTTCAGCGCGCAGGGCTGCCCGTCGTTCGTCGCGAGGTACACGGTGCCGAAGCCACCTCGGTCCAGTTGCCTCACCACCGTGTAGCCCTTCACCACGTCCCCGGGGGACAGCACGGCCGGGGGGCAGTCCTCCCTCATGGCGACGTCCTCCTGGAGACTCCGTCGGACAGCAGGACTACCGCCACGCGCATGCCACTCCCTCCCCGGCGCCGGCCCACGCTACCAGAAGCCCAGGGGAATCGCGTGACTCTTCTCCCACACGTGAGTACCGGCCACGGGAGAGGTACTCGGCAATACCCAACAGGTGAAGCCCATGTGCGTTTAAGGTATTGTTTGCGCGGAATGCATCTTCCTCCTGACGTCCACGCCGCCGTCCCTCCGAAGGCTTCCCTCCGACCCTTACCCGCCATCATCGGAGAGACCCTGCGCGCGGCACGCCTTCGTGCAGGCCTGAAGCAGGCGGAGGTGGCCAAAGTCGTCGCCATCTCCCGCAACGCCTACAGCCGGCTTGAAAGAGGACTCATGCTCCCCAGCGTCGCGACGCTGTACCGGCTGTGCGCCGCCCTCGGCGCCACGCCCAACGAGTTGCTGGGTTACCCCACCCTCCTATCGCCGGATATCGCCGCCACCACCAAGGATGCCCTGCGACGGCACGTGCACCGGTTGGACACGCGCCAGGCGCTCGCCCTCGTTCAGCTTCTTTCTGGCGTTCGCTGATGGAGCGACCCCACCCCGACAAACAGCCACCGGGTATACTCCCCTGCACCTTATGAATGAAGAACTCGCAACCCAAATCGGCTCCGTCGCCCGCCTCGCCCGGGAGCAGATGAGCCTGACGCAGGTTCAAGTCGCGGAGCGCGTGGGGCTGGCCGCCGCCGTCTACAGTCGCGTGGAGCGCGGGCACATGATGCCCAGCGTCTCGACGCTGTACCGCATGTGCATCGCGTTGATGGTTTCCCCGGAGGACCTGCTGGGACTCACCGAGTCCACCGACAGCGAGGCTCGGGCTCGGCCGGAGGACGACGCCACCTTGCGCCGGCTCATCTTCGTCGCTCGGAAGCTCGACGCAGGGAAGTTGGACGCCCTCGTCCACGTCGCCACCGAGTTGGCTCGCTGAGGCAGCTCCCTGGGGAGGCGGCGCCGCCGAACGGCTCGCGCGCCCTCCTCTCCAACACCAGGTTGCATACGGCCGACGCGTTGGCGTCCCGAGCGCGAACAGGTCGGGCAGTCCTCGGCACCGACGGGCGCCCTCGCCGGCAGGCCGAGGGGCCCGGGGACGCCGCGCCACACTTCCGAAGCGCTTCATTCACCTCGGCGAGCCACTCCTCCAGGCGCTTCTTCCTCGCCAAAAGGCGCTCCACCTCGTGGCGAGGTGCCGGCCATTTCGAGCCACGCGAAAGCAGGACGGCCTACTCCTTCTTCAGGGCAACCAACTCGTGCGCGTCCAACCCCTCCGGGTAGAGGCCGCCCTCGCCGAACTCCACCTTGTCGCGCATCTGCCCGCCCGCGGACACTACGAGGGCCGCCTCCCTGGCGGCCTCCGCGCGCCCGTATTGCCCCGTGGGCCGCGACAGGGCCACGCCGCGCAGGGCATCGCGCATGTCCCCCGCCGTCGCGAAGCGCTCCTCGGGGTCAAGGCGCAGGGCCTTGTGCAGCACGGCTTTGACGTCGTCCGAGAGGGTGGCCACCGCCTTCTCGACAACCTCCGGACTGAACGTCTCCATGAGGGCCTGCATCTGCTGCAACGGCAGCGTGGGGGGAGTCTCCGTCCGCTGACTGCTCTCCTTCGCCGGCACGGGCGGGACGTCGTGCACCTCGAAGAGGTGGTTGCCTGTCATGACTTCCACCAGCAGCACGCCCAGGCTGAAGACGTCGGAGCGCGGCGTCAGCCCCACCTTGCGCAGGTACTCCGGACTGGCGTACGCCACGTCGCCTCTCAGCAGACTCTCCGGCGACTCCTCCCGCCCCACCAGCAGTGAGTACGCGGAGCCGAAGTCCAGCACCTTCACCTCCCCATGGCGTCCCAAGGCAATGTGCCGGGGGCTCACGTCCCGGTGGACGATGCCTAGGGGCACGCCCTTCCCCGACGTCAGCGTGTGCGCGTAGTGCAGCGCGTCCGCCACCTCCGTCCCCACGTACAGGCCAAAGCCCTCCGAGAGGGGCTGGCCCCGCACCACCGCCGCGCACACCAGCGTCTCCAGCGAGGGGCCGTCCACGTACTGCATGATGACGTAGGGGACGTCCTCCACCTCGTCCACCTCCACGTGGAAGACTTGGGCGATGTTGGGGTGGTCGAGGCAGAAGGCCAACTCCACTTCCTCCGCGAGCCGCTTGCGAGCCATGTACGAGGCAGGGCTGGCGAGTTGGCGGACCAGGCAGGGGCCCGACAACGTGCCGTCCGCGGCACGCCGCTGAGCCCGCAGCAGCCTCTCGCGATTCGGCCGTACCTCCAACTCGCGCACCACCTCATAGCGCACACCTCCCACCTCGAAGAGGAAGTGCGCGTCAGCACGTGTCGGGAGGGTTGGCACGCAGGGTCGGCCCCTCTTCCGTCGTCACCTCGTCCGGATGCTTCGTCATGGCTGTGACTCCTCCTCAAGGAAGAGGGCGCGGCCTCATGGACACGCCCCTTCGCAGCCGAGCTACCCACTCAACCGCAAATTGGTCAAATTGACTTCACCTGCGAAGTAACATGACCTCGCGCCTCTGTGAAGCCACTGCCCCCGCAGGCTAGACAGCAGCACCCCGATTCATGGCCCGCCAACGCACCATCTCCCCTCCTGGGTACGAAGGGCCCCAGCCATGCTCCCCGATAAGCCGGGGCTCACGAGTGAAACCGTTGACTGGAGCCCGATTCGCTCACTGGCCCACTGCCCCCGTACGCAGGAGAGCGCTTGGCCCTCACGTAGAAGCTGACATCACGAAACGAAGCCGAGGAGACGTTCGCCACGAAGTCGGGCGCGCTGGGCCTCTTGCGCGAGGCGTCTCGGCGTATCCGAGAAGGCTCCCACAGGCTCATGGATGCGTTGAGCCGGACGTACCAGCACGAGCAGAAGGGGACTTCGACAGCGCCCGCCAAGAGATGTGGGACGTGCTCGCCGTTGAAGTCGTGCCCCACCACCGCGCCCTCGCCCAGGGGCAACTCGACGAGATGACCGACGAACCGTAGCGACGAATGCGGAGCGCCTTCCGCAGCGGCATGCCAGGGCGGAGGCAGCGCTCTCGCACTCCTACTGCTTGCCGCAGGAGCGCCCTCCAGCGAGGGCGCTTCGCGGCCCAGATTCAGGCTGGCGTCACCTTGTCGAAGGGGCGCACCACCTGCTTGCCGTCGGAGACGCGCTCCACCGTCACCGTCTTCGCCTTCGCGTCGATGGACTTCACCTTCGCCGAGAAGCTGCCCCGCCCCTGCCTTGTAACGCACCTCTTGTCCCAACTCATACGAGACCGACGTCTCGGGGCCGGGACTGGAGCTGGGGGCCGCGGCCGTCGCTAGTGCGTCCCCGCTGCGCGCGGACGTCCGCGGCTCTTCTGGGGCGCGGGCTCAGCCCGCGTGGGCTTCGGACGCGGCCTCCGGCTTCACCCACTTCCGCACGGGTACCGAGGACGGGCGCTTCGGGGCGGTGGCGGGTGCGGGCGGGCGCTTCGACGCGGGAGGAGGCACGGGTGTGCGCTTCGGCGCGGACGCCGCAGGAGCCGGGCCAGGCTCGATGCCCAGGAACTGAGCGATCTTCTCCAGCAGCTCCACCTGCCGGCCCATCGTCTTCCCTACTTCCTCCGCCACCACGGCCCGAATGGCACTCATCATGTCGTTCTGCATGTGCTCTCGCTCGCTTTCCTCGCGGGCTGGCTGGCCCGCGTATTCTTCAACACGACAACAGTCAGCCTCTTGCACCCACGCTACACCAAGGAGTCCAGGTACTCGGACTTCCGCCTCAGAATGAAGCCTTCACCTCACGCCAGCGCTCGCGCTGCGCTTCCCACGTCCCCGCGTGAGCAATGGCCCGAAGTCCTCTCTCGCTGAGGGGCTCCTCTCCATCCACGGCCTCGAGGAACAGCACCTCCTCCTGGATGTCCGGCGCCAGCAATTGCAAGTCCAGCAGGTGCGTCACGCGCGCCCGAGTGAAGCCCAACTGGCAGGCGACGTCCGCTGCGCTCGCCACCACCCCTCGCTCAATGGTTGCTTCCACATGGTGCGCCAGGGCCAGCATTCGCGCGACGTGCGCTGGCCGGCGCGCCACCTCTCTCGGCGGGGGGCGCGCCCCCTCTCGGAAGCGCACCTTCGCCCGACGTACGCGGTGGAACTGCGCGCTGATGAGGCCAGCCTCCGTCGGCCAAGACTCGGGGCTCGCGCTCACGCCGCCACCTCCTTGCGCCCGGGCGTCGCGGGTTCACCGGCATGGGCAAGGTGCACATCCACGCGATCCGTCTCCTCGTCCACCACGACCCGGCCGACGAGGGCCTGCAGCAGGCGCCCCCGGTTGGCGGCCGTGAGGGCGTCCCATACCGCGTCGAAGTCCGCCAGGGCCCGGGCCACCCACGCCGCCTCCAGCTTCTCCCCCTCCATGGCATCCAGGGCGCGCTCCACCTCCGCCAGCCGCTTCTTCATGCCGGCGAACTCCTCTTCCGCAGCCGTCAGCTTCTCCTCGACGATGCGCCGGGCTGGGCCCTCCAGCTTCGAGAGGGAGTCCACCCACTTCGCGGACTCCCCGGCGCGCTTGGCCAAGTCCTTCGGGAGCTGCGCGCGCTCGGCGCGCAGGGCCTTGTGCTTCTCCTCCAGCCGCGCCGTGAGGCGGGCGTGTACCTGTGCCGCAAAGCCCTCACCTACCGAGACTTCCCGCAGCCGAGCGACGACGAAGTCCTCCAAGGCGGCTGCCGGAATGGGAGAGGCCCGGCACCCCTCCTTCCCCTTTTTGTCCCGGGTCACGCAGCGGTAGTAGCGGTACTCGCGCGTGCCCTTGCGAGTGGAGCCGGGCGTCATCGCCTCGCCGCACAGGCCACACCGCAAGAGTCCCCGCAGCACGTAGTCGGGGTTGCGCCCGTGGTACTGGAGGCCGGGGCCTCGGCCCTCCAGCATGTCCTGCACCCGCTGGAAGGTGCTCCTGTCCACAATGGCCGGGTGCTCGCCTGGGTGCGTCTCGTCTCCGTAGGGAACGAAGCCCGCGTACAGGGGGCTCCTCAAGAGGCGCAGCACATCCTGTGTCGTCCACTTCCGTGCCGCGCGCGTGGCACCGCTCTGGGCCTCGTACCGCTTCGTCCTACGCCCCGTCTCGTTGAGGAGGCGCGACACCACCGAGGCCTGCTGGTGCTGGAGGTACAGCTCGAAGGCCTCCCGCACCACCACCGCCTCGTACTCATTCACCACGAGGCGCTTGTCCTTCACGTCGTAGCCCAGCGGCGCGCGCCCTCCCGTCCACTTCCCCTTGCGGCGCGCGGCAGCCACCTTGTCCCGCGTGCGCTCGGAAATCATCTCGCGCTCGAACTCGGCGAAGCTCATCAGCATGTTCAACGTCAGCCGCCCCATCGGCGTCCTGCGGTGATGAAGTTCTGCGTCACCGAGACGAAGGAGGCAGCCCGCCGCGTTGAAGCGCTCCATGACTTTCGCGAAGTCGAGGAGGCTGCGGGAGAGGCGGTCCACCTTGTACACCACCACCACGTCCACCCGGCCCGCAGTCCACGTCCTGCATCAAGTCGCTGGAAGGCGGGCCGCTCCATGTTCGCGCCGGTGAAGCCGCCAGTCAGTCGTAGCTCTCATCCACCAACACCCAGCCGGGCTGTCGCTGCACGTAGGAGACACAGGACTCGCGCTGGGCGTCCAGCGAGTTGAAATTCCATCTCCAGGCCCGCCGCCGTGGACTTGCGCTGTGTAGACTGGCGCAGCGCTTCGCGTCCGAGGGCAGGCGACTTGCTCTTCCTCATAGTCCCTCCGCCCCCTCTGTCGTCGGCGGCGGCACCGATTCGACGCTCGAAGACTGCTTCGGCCCGGAGAGCTGCTCCGCGACGGCCACCAGCCGCTCCAGGTTGTTGTTGAGGCGCGTCAGCTCGCGGACGAGCTGCGGCATCGTCCCCTCGTAAAAGCGCTGTCCCATGTGCGTCTGGAAGAAGGCGGGGCCGCTCATGGCGTCACCTCCTTCGAGCCGCCGGCCTTGAGTCCGAAGAAGGAGAAGCCGTTCCAGGCCGTGCCCGTAATCAGCTTCGCCACGCTGGAAAGGCTGCGGTGAAGCTGGCCTTCGTATTCAATTCCGCCCTCGCGCACCGTCACCCGGTGCTGCGTGCCCTTGAAGACACGCGTCAGCACCGTGCCCGGCGGCGGTAGGCGCGCGTCGCGCCCATCCACAGCGGCTGCGCGCCCGTCCGCAGCGGCTGGAGGAGGCGAAGCGGTGGGGCTTCGTCTCCTCCACCTGCCGCATCCTCCAGCGCTCGGGCAGCTTGTCGCCCAACTCCGAGATGCGTGCGACGGCGCGCGTGGAGAGCCCCCCTTCGGCCAGCTCCTGGATCCGGAAGGCCAGGCGCTTCTTCAGGTAGTCCCGGTTGCGGCTGCGCGTGGGCTCTCCGTACACCTCCAGGTACTTCTCCGCCAAGTCCGGCACCGACATGCTGGCCAGCGCGGCCAGTTGCTGTGGCACGTCCGCCAGCTCCTTGCGCGCGGCCCGCGCAGTCGCCTTCTTCGCCATGGTGGTTTCTCCTTCGTCCGGGGCAGCACGCCCTCGGGCGAAAGCCATGGACGCTCTGTCCCCAAAAGAAGACAAGTCGAGAGTCTGCGACTCAGCCATGCGCGCCCTCCTCCGCCCCCCACGCGGGCGGCTGTCGTTGTGGCTGTGCCCGCCGACGCAACCACAACTCCCAGAGGGCATCGGCGAGGACATCCACCGCGGCCTCGTGGCGCCGGAGCTGGTGGTGAGGCACATCAGTCGCATCTGCCGGAGGCCCGGGCTTCCCATCCACACCCGTCACGAAGCCACCTCCTCAGCGCTGCCTTCGTCATGGCCACGCCAACGCCACCCGCGGCTTGCGTCTTCAGCATGCGGGAAGTCCTCCGCGGAGATGAATGGGGCCTTTGAGACATCAATCACGAGGGCGCACCGGCGCAGGGCCTTGCCGGCAAAGCAGACGCGCTCACTGGGCGAGAGGCACATACTCTCCGGCGCGGTGATTCTCATGAATGAGGCGTCGCAGTGCCTTCGTGTCCACCAACTCCCCTCGATAGTCGATGCGCTTGCAGTGCGCGCGGTAGGCGTCGTAGGCGGATTCCAGGATGGAGGCACAGGCGCCCCTCGTCGAAGGCATAGTGGACGCGGTGCTTCAATTCGCCCTTGGATTGCCATGACACCCAGCATTTGGATGAAGGCATCCAGTGCATTGCGGACGCCCGTCTCTTCCTCGAGGACGTCCTTCAGCACCGCGTCCACGGCCTTCGCGGGCCCCCAAGTCCTCGGGCAACGCATAGCCGCACTCCTTGGCGAACTCCTCGAAGAGGTGGATGCCCAACAGCATGGCCGTCACGTTGTCCGCTACACGCGGAGGCGCGTCCCTCTTCTCAAGGAGGACTTCCGCCACGGCAGCGGGACGACGCGGTAGTCCGCCTCGAAGTCCCGCCCCAGGCAGAATTGAATGTAGCGAGGGGCGAAGAGGGCGAGGTTGACGGACGTCAGCTTACGAAAGGCCGCCCGGCAGTCGCGGCGCTGCACCGTCGCCTTCTCCGGGTTGACGGGCAGGAGGCGCTCCACGAGGGCCGCCTCCGTCGGACGCGTCTCTCCGCAAATACACAGCGGCGCCTGCAGCCGGTAGCTCACCACCGACAAGTCCGGGCGCCCCCGCTCCTCCGTCTCTCCTCGGTAGAGGCGCCGCATGTAGCGGTGCACCAGGTGGAGACGGGGCAGCGGCATGTCACCGGGCTTGTACTCGTCCACCACCACCGGCACCGAGCGCGTGGCGGACAGCAACTTCACCAGGGCGAACTTCCGTCTCCGTCACGCTGAAGGCATCCGAGGAAGGCACGCCGAAGAGGGGCCAGAAGACTTCGGTGCACGTGCTCGACTTGCCACTGCCTTGCGTCCCATAAGGGAAGAGAAGCGGGAAGGAACCCACCTTCTCCATGAAGGCGCGGCTTCATTGGCGTAGCGAAGAACCATCCCCAGAATGGGCAGCACCACCTGAGGCGTATTGATTTTGAGCAGGTACTCGAAAACCGTGCTCGCCACGTCATGGAAGGCGTCGTCGTCCGCGGCCTCGTAGCGGATGCGCGATTCGAGCGTCGTCCCATTCGGCAAGGTACGCCACGGGGGAGGCCGCGAGGAAGCCCTCCTTCCCGATGGTGCACCCGGGCGCCACCCATACGTGGTGCGCCCCCCGCTTGAAGTCGCCCAGCGTGGTGGTGCCCGGCAGCCTCGGCACCGCTCGCCGCGCCACCGCGCGCAGCAGGCCCTGCACGTTATTGTCGCTGCCCGTCCACTGCGTATGGACGGAGGGCAGGTGGTGCAGCAGCTCCTTGCGCGAGTTGAAGGCCCGCCGCGGCAGCCGCGCTCCTTCCACCTCGGCTCCCTTGTCCGTGCGGACATCCCCGAGGAAAACCTCCCCCTCCTCGGTTTCCACGAGGGCCGTCGGCGTGAAGGTGAAGGAGGAAATGGCCTTCGCCTCACCCCGCTGCGTCACCGTGTAGTAGCAGTACGCGTCCTCGTACACCTCGCCGTCGATGGTGTCGTCACCGCTGCTTGCTCTTCCCTCCTCCCTTGGTGTCCGCGCCCTCTCCTGCGGCCTGGGTACGCACGGCGCGGGCCATGGTCAGCCGGAGCTTCTGGGCGGTCAGGCCGGTGCGAACCTCCAGCAGACCCAGGTACTTCTCCTGCGCGGACGGTGGCCGGTGGGCGATGGCCTCCAGGATAGGCTTGAGGCGGTACTCCACGTCCTGGGCCGGCACCGTGGCCAGGCGCTCCACAGCCGCCTCGATGTCGAAGACGACGTCGTACAGCTCGCAGCGCACGTCCGGCTCGCGGTTGACGCGGCAGAAGCCCATGCCCTGGAGGGAGTGGCAGGGCGGCGCCACGGCGCCATCCTCGCGGGCCGTGGCCACTACCTTCTCGTAGGCCTTGCGGATGTAGCCGGCGCCGTCCCGGCCCTTCAGCTTCCCCAAGCCGCGCCTGTCGTACTCGAGGACGAGTTCCGTGATTTCGTCGAGGCCCAGCCCCTTGTGCACGAAGAAGCGCACCATGTTGAAGATGGCGACGCTCCGGTCCTCCGCGCCTTGCTCCCACAGGCGCTGCACCGGGCCACACATCTCCACCGGGCGCGCCCAGTCATACTCCCCAGTCTCCGTCCGGCGGGCCTTCATCGTCCCCTGCGGCGCCGAGGCGGAGGGCGCTAGCGGCAGCGCCACCTGGGCTGGATGCGCCTGGTTCGCCACCGGCGGCTGCACCGGCGCTTCCAGCAGGCGGGCCTGAAGGCCTCCGTCCTCAACGCGCTCGAAGCCGGTCAGCGCCCGAGCTGCTCGGTGAGGCCGCTCCGCTGTCCCCGCACCCTTCCGGCTGACGGTGCCCACCACCTTGATGATGCGCGCCACGTCGTGGATGGAGTCCACGTGCACGCGCTCGGACTGGAAGCGGGCGCGCACCTCGGCCTCGAAGGCCTTCAGGCCCGCCTGCACGCGCTCGTGGCGATCGCCCTCCAGGGACTGCGGCGGCAGGGCGAACCACAGCTGCGCCCCGTTGCCGCTCATCATCAGCCGCGGGCGGACAAGCCCCTGCGCTTCGCACCAAGCCGCGGCGGCTTCCGCCACCTGGAGCGTCAGCGAGAGCTCGTCCTCGGTGCTGGCCGTGTCCTTGGGACGCACGGGGTCCAGGTCCACCACCGTGGCCGTCACGACCTCGATGTCCTTGCTCCCCGCCCCAGTCCGCAAGGAGCGCAGGACGTTGGGGGCGAGCTCCAGCAGGCGCCGAGGCCGCGGCTGAATGCCCACGTACACGTTGCCATCGGCATTGGCCGCCGCGCAGGCCGCGACGAAGGCCTCCTCGTCGTCGAAGAAGCCCAGGCCGACGATGCCCCCGCCGCCTGGGCGGATGACGCGGACTTCGCTTACGCCGTGCTGTGCGTGCGCCAGCCACCGCCAGGTGGCGCGGATGGCGTCGGGGTCTGGAGTGGTGTCAGAAGGTGTCGTCATCGAAGGTGCTCACTCCCTGTGGTGGTTCAATGCACGTCGGCGTTGGCCGTCACTCCCAGCACCGTGGCGTACTGCTGGCGGCGCTCCGCATGGTGGCGCCGCAAGAGCGGCACCTTCCCGTCGACGAAGTCGATGAGGACGGCGCTCTTCTTCTCCGGGTGGGGACGCATGAGGCGTCCGAGACGCTGGACGGTGCGTCCACGCGCGCGGCCGGGGTACGCCAGGAAGACGCGAGAGAGGCGCGGCAAGTCGAGCCCCTCATCCGCCAGGCTGGTGGCCACCAGGACACGGACGCGCCCGGCGCGAGCCTGGTCCAGGAGTGCCTTGCGCACCTCGCGCGGCACTTCGCTCGTCAACGCGGCGGCCGACAGGCCCGTGGCCGATAGCCGCTGCGCCAGCAGCTCGCAGTGGTCCACACGCCCCGTGAGGACAAGGCACAGGTGGCCTGCCCACGCTTCGCGCGCCACGGCGCCGAGGACGAGGTCATTGCGCGCCTTGTCCTCCGCCAGCGCCTCCAGCATGGGCGCGTAGTCCGCAGCGCGGCAGTACGGGTAGTCGAAGGCCGTCTCCACGGCGCGCACCTCCGGCACCACCAGCACTCCGCGCGCGACGAGGTCCTCGTGCTTCACCACGGCCAGAGGCGCGCCCAGGTAGAAGCGCAGGAGAGGCGTCAGCCCGTCCTCCCGTTCGGGCGTCGCCGTCAGGCCCAGCCGGTAGCGCGCCGGGCAGCGATCCACGATTCGATGGAAGGCGCTGGCGGCAATGTGGTGGGCCTCGTCGAGGACGAGCAGACCGAAGTGATGGAGGAAGGCGTCGAGCTTCGCCTCGTCCCATCGAGAGAGGGACTGGACGACGGCGACGGTGACGGGCCGCACCTCCTCTTCCCCGGCGCCCACGAGGCCGGCCACCAGGCCCAGGCGCTCGCGGATGTGCTCTCGCCACTGCTCCGCCAAAGTCCAAGGTGTGGACGAGGATGAGCGTCGGCGTACGCAGGCGGGCAATGGCCCCCACGGCCAGGACGCTCTTACCTGCCCCGCATGGGCAGCACCGCCGGTCCCCTGGGTGGCCTTCGCCAGCCGCTCCACCGCCTCGGCCTGGTAGTCGCGCAGCGACACCTCCGGAAGCTTCGGCAGGCGCTTGGGCGGCAGCACCCGTGCGTCCTCGAAGGACAGCGTCAGGCCCGCCTCGTCCGCAGGCCCGGCGCAAGCAGGTGAATGGCCCCGCGCGGCAGCACCAGCTCCCGCTCCTGCTGGCGGAAGAAGTACAGCGTCTGAGGCTCCGCCCCCGGGCGCTTGCGCAGCCGTACCAGCTTCCAATACGCGGGGTTGGGCAGAGAGAGCACCCTGGCAGAGGCCCTCCAGCACCTTGGGCGGCACGTCGCCCGCCGCGAGCCGCAGCCCGGCATCCACTCGCACGCGCAGCGTCCGCTTGGCCGTGGACGCGCTCGCGTTGCGCACAGGCGCGGACGGCGCGGCCCCCACGCCGGAGTCCTGGGTACGAGAGACAACACGTCCCCCGTCCCCGCGCATTTCGGAGAAGTCTTCCACCATTCTTGTTGTCCTCAGAGAAGCGCGGCGGGGGCTCGCAACGGGCCCCCTTCGCGCAGGGCTATGGCAACCAGTTTCAGCGGGGCACGCTCACGGCCCGAAGGGGTCCACGTCCGCGACGCTCTCCGCGGAGTATTCGGCCACGAGGGAGTCGACGAAGGCGCGCGCCAGCTCGCCCTTCGACGCCGGGATGTCCCGGATGCGCTGCACGCCGAACTTCTGGAGGAACCTGTCTACCGCCTCGCGCGGCAGTGCCTTCAGCGCGGTGGCCATTGCCTGGGCCAGCTTCACGTCGACGGGCTCGCCCACCTTCGGACTGGAAGTGGCTGCGGGCGACGTGCCGCTCGCCGCCGCTGCCGCCTCGGCCGCATACAGTTTTGGCAAGTCATGCAGACGCAGCGCCTGGAAGTCCGTCACCTCCGCCGGGGACAACTGCTTCTCCGGCAGGAGGGAGTACGTCGTCTTGGGGTCCTTCGCCGCACCATGGCGCTTCACCTCGAAGGCCCACGTCTCCAAGCCGTACTTCGCCCGCACCTGGAGCAGGTTGGTGAAGAAGGTGGAGGCCTGCTCCATCACCTTCACCTCGCGCGTCCCGTAGACGGCGACGTTGAGGGCCACGCGCAGCGAGGGCTTGTGCCCCTGGGCCTTCAGCTTCTCGTCGAAGGGGACGAACTTGTTGTCGAGGAAAACCACCTCGCGCGGGTACGGCTCCCCGAGGAAGACGACGACGGCGGTGTCTCCGTCATTCGCCAGCTTCAGCCAGGCGCCGCCCTGCTGCTCATGCTGCTTGGCCATCGCGGCCGTCTGCTCCCACATGTTGCCGGCCATGGTGCTTCACTCCTCCTTCTGGCGGTGCGTAGTGGGGGAGTGGCGCTCGCGCCGGTACACCGAGAACAGCTCGGTGCCGTCATCCGTGGAGCCCGCCGCCTCGATGTTGAAGTCCGCATCGGTGTCCACCACGTGCTGAATTTCCCAGCGACGGAAGAGTCCCGGCAGGCGGATGTAGTCATGGGCCTGAGCCTCATCGCACTCGCAGCAGAGGCACGCGCTGCGCACCTCCGCTTTTGGCTCGGAGTCACCCCGGCTCACCACTCGGAGGCGGTGGCCGTCAATACGAGCGACGAAGCGCACGAATGTTTCATCGTGCTCGAAGTTGTTTCGCGCGGCTGTTTTCATTCAATCCTTCCAAGTTGTAGGCAATACAGTGGCGTTGCTGTCCGCCGGGACGGACAGGGCGTCTCGAAGCAAGATTGGATTGGGCGCGAGGCGGCCCCTCTACTCCCTCAAAGCCAGGTGGCGCGAGCCGGGGACACGCGATTCGCGCATCCCGTCAGTCGTCCCCACCCGCTGCCCTCTCGGCTGTTTCGGAATCCACAAACTCTAAAAAGCACCCCCACCCGCCGATTTGGGACAAGGAATCTTTTCTGGGCATTTTTTCTTCATTTTCCGCAGGCGCCCCAGGGCCCGCTGGACGCGCTTGCGCGCCGTTTCGGGCGACAGCCCACGGCTCGCTGCCACCTCGACATAGTCCTCTTCGCGAAGAAGGACGGACACCACCAGGTCGGTGTCCTCGCCCGTCAGCGGGAGGAGCCACGCACGCAGCTCCTCCACCTCGGCGTTGAAGGAGCGGGTTCGAGAGGCAGAGGGGGTGAGCCACGGCACCAAGAGCGCCCCGCCGCCCACGTCCGCCAGTAACTGAAGGCGCGCGCGGTGGCGTTGCTCCACCAGCTCCTTGTGCCAGGCCTTGAGGACGTCGCGCTCCGTCCCACGCACGAGTGTCCCAGCCACGCGCTGGACACCGGCCAAGCTGACGCGCGCCACGAGACTCATGAAGGACGCGGCAATCGAGGAAACCACTTCCGCGGGCGGGTGGCCCGTTCGCCTGAGACATCGGCGATACACGCCGTCCAACCCCGGCCACAGGCCCAGCCACAACAGTGCCACGAAGAAGCGGGCCGAGGCTCCCATCTGCACCAACGTGACGAGGCCCGCGAGCAGCCCATCCTTGACGTGAGAGTCGCCTTCGCGCGCCGTGAGAAATGAAACAAGGGCCTCCGGCTCCTCGAAGTCGGAGAGCGCCTCCCAGTTGCGCCGCACCAGGCGGTAGGCGCGCCTCGCCTCAGCCGTCCGGATTGCCACGCCAAGCTCTTGATGAAGCGCATTCCAGCTACGACTCACAGATGAATGCCGCCCTGGCCCTGCGCTCGGCGCACAGAGAAAGCCAGGTGAGTGGGGAGAGAAGGCCGAGCCCGTTGGAGGGAATGACGCCAGCGCAACCAAGGCCCCCCTGTCTTCGGCGGGAGCTTCGTGGCCGCGGCGCTTCAGTCGAAGGAAGAGAGGGCGCTGCACGCGCCCGAGCCTCCAGCGGCCCTCACCACGGTAACGGGCGAGCTCCCTTCCTACTCGGGGCACGACAACGGGAGAGCGGCGTGCCCAGGGAGGCCAGGACAAAGCTCCCACGGCGCAGGCCCCTTCCCATCCGAAGGGCGCACGAACGCCTCGGCATCTCCATCAGGGCCGGGGCAATCACAACAAACCGGCACATCATGCCGAAACCGGAATCCACGCTGCTTCCCCTCACAATCCGATGTGTCATCGACGGACACGGCCGCGCGGCCTGCGACTTTCATGCCCGCACGTCGTCACTCGGGCGTCGTCTTCGTAGGAGGACTCGGACCGTCCACGCAATCGGACGTGCGCTAAGTGAAACACCTTCTCTCCCTGTATCATCGCCCTTCATGCGCCAGGAGCACACCTGGCGGCAGTCGCGTCGGGCGACCTCTTCACATTGGGAAGCGACGGCCCTGAAATGCAGCAGGTGACGCGGAATGCGTCGGCCCCACCCCCAAAGGGGCGGCTACCCCCCTTCCACGAGCCTGGAGGCCGTTTCCGGCCGTCCTGTGGGCATTCACAGGCCATGGCATGGACGTGCGCCCCCTCGACAAGTGCCCGCTCGCATGAGCCTTCACAACCAGCCTCAGCGACTTCACTCGACGTCTCAATAGTGGCAGGCGGTGGCAGGCGGTGGCAGCCCTATCTGCCACCCTCTTCTTCTATAAATTCAATATCTTATCTTGAAGTGGCAGAGGTGGCAGTGTTTCAAAAAATACCCCTACGTAGCGGGCGCGCGCATATTTGAATGGCACTATTCAATAGGGGGTCGAGAATTCACTCCCCATAGGCGTCATTACCCCAAGAAACACTGCCACCACTGCCACCTCCGCCACTCCAGCGATTTCACTGGGGAATTTCGTGGCAGCCTTTTGAATCGCCCCTGCCACGGCTGCCACCCTCCGGTTCCGCGTTGGCCTTCCAGGTGAGCGAGCGAAAAAGAGCGCCGGCACAGGTGTCCCCGAAATCACGCCGAAGGCCTTTGCTCTGCCTTACGCCCGCATGTCATTCGCCCGGGGAAATCAAAAATATAATTGGGCGAAATGATTTCCTGTCCCAAATCGAAGGGATGGGGTGCTTTTAGTTTGTAACGGCAATCACGCGCCGTCGACTCCTGCGCATGGCCCTTACACACCACCTCCAGCCATCCCCCGCCCAGCAACGTCCGTCCGGCGTGACGTGCGAAGCGTATGTCCGCAGCGAGGGAAAGCGCTGCCTGCACTACCGGCCTGGCGGAGGCTGCACCCTGCCCAACGTGGGCACCTGCACCGAGTGGCTGAAGGTGAATGGGCAGGCCCGGCCTCATCGTGACGTGGCCGCGCCGCCCGCCCCCGTGCCTCCGGCGAAGTCCGCTCTGGTTGCGGTGGATCTCTTCGGCCATCCGCTGAGCGAGGCTGGCTCGAAGAAGATCGCCCCAGCCCCCGACTCCAAGCCCGCGCCACCAGATGCGTCTCCCGATGTGAAGAAGCTGGACGCGGAGGCCCCGCTCTCCGGCCTGCGCGGCCTCACCGACGAGGACATCGCCAGCTTCAAGGCCCTCGGCGCCGAGGTGTGCTTCGCCTCCGCAACCTACGGCGAAGTGTGGCTCGTCCCGGCCTACACCGGCCAAGCCCGGAAGGAGCTCACCCCCGAGCACGCCGCCACGCTGGTGCGCGTCCTGTCTGCCTTCCCGGGCTCTCGCGTCATGTCCTTCGAGAAGCACACGGCCTCCGCGGAGGTGTCGCCATGAGCGTGCCCCGCGTCTGTGAAACAGACACACGGGGCCGCTCTGCCTCCCCGCTTCGACTTGATGTCTCGCTCGGAAAGAGCGTGATGACTGTCTCGCGACACGCCACTGCATCGGCCCGGAGGCCCACGCCATGAGCGGACTGCGAAACGAACACCTCTCGTTCAGCCGGCTGAGCCGCTTCGAGGCCTGCCCGCTGTCCTACAGGCTCCACTACCTCGACAAGCGCACCGCCGAGCCCGGCGTCCCCCTGAGCTTCGGCAAGGCACTGCACGCCGTCCTCGAGCGACTCCTCCAGGAAGTCATCGACACCGAGTACGTGGGCCCGCTCTCCGCGGAGCGCGCCCTCCAGCTCTACCGTGAGGAGTGGGCTGCCTCGGGCCTCTCCGGCCTGGACCTCTTCCAGCAGGGCCTCGGCATCCTCCAGGGCTTCGTCCGCCAGCAGGGCCGCGTGGACTCCCGCGACATCCTCGGCATCGAGAAGGAGTTCCGCTTGCCGGTGGGGCCCTTCACCGTCCTGGGCTTCATCGACCGCGTCGACTGGGTGGACGACGAGACGGTCCACGTCATGGACTACAAGTCCAACCACCAGCTCTTCACCCGCGAGGAGCTGGACTCCAGTCTCCAGCTCAGCCTCTACGCCCTCGCCGCGCGCCGCATGTGGCCCTGGGCGAAGAAGGTGCGCCTGTCCATGTGGATGCTGCGCCACGGCGTGCGGCAGGAGACGACGCGCACCGAGGAGCAGCTGGAAGCCGCCCTCGCGTACGTCGAGACGCTGGGCCAGCAGATGGAGACGGCGGAGGCCTTCCCCGCCCGCCTCAACCCCAACTGCGCGTACTGCGACCACCGGCGCGACTGCCCCACCTACGCCCGCGCGCTGACGGGCCAGCGTGAAGTCGTCTGCAGGGACATGTCCGACTTGGAGTCCGTCGCTCGCGAGCGTGAAGAAGTCGCCCAGCTCGCGAAGATTCTCGGCGCGCGCAAGGCGGAGCTGGAGGGCGTCCTCCGAGCCCACCTCGCTGAGCAGGACGAGCTCGTCCTCGCCGGCACGCGCTACCGCATGTTCAACACCACCAGCCTCGATTACCCGCTGGAGCCCACCGTTGCGGTGTTGGCCCAGGCCACCGGCCTCCCTCGTGAGGAGCTGGTGCAGCGCCTCGCCAGCGTCGAGAAGAAGGCCCTCGACGCGCTGCTGAAGGACGCGGGCAAGCGCCTGGGCACCGCACACGTCGCGCTGCTGAAGGCCGAGCTGGACTCCCTCGCCACCAAACACCACTCGCCCAGGTTCTGGGCCAAGGAGGTCGCATAGTGCTCGCTCATCCTGCTTCCGACACCACCCCTGTCTCCGCTCTCCGCCAGCCGCTCTTCCCCGGCCTCCCGCCGCACCTGAGGACGCTCTGCTTCGTCGACCTGGAGACGACGGGCCTGGACGCCTCCCGGCACGAGGTGCTGGAGGTGGCGGTGCTTCGCGTCGACGCCCGCAGCCTCCAGGTGCTGGCGGAGTACGAGGCCCGCGTGCAGCCCACCCGGCTGGCCGACGCCCACCCCGAAGCCCTGGCCGTGTGCGGCTACTCCGACGAGGAGTGGCGAGACGCCCTGCCCCTGCAGGAGGTTCTCGCCACCGTGACGCCTCTCCTGGCGGGCACCCTCGTCGCCGGCCACAACACCAGCTTTGACTGGGCCTTCCTCGTCGAGGGCTACCGCCGCACCGAGCTGACCCTGCCCAGCGTCGACTACCACCGCCTCGACACTGCCAGCCTCGCGTGGCCGCTGCTCGCCACGGGCGAGGTGGAGTCCCTCTCCCTCAACGCCCTGGCCAAGCGCTTCGGCCTCCACCGGCCCACGCCCCACCGAGCCATGGCGGACGCCCGCTGCGCGCTGGAGTTGGCCCGCTGCCTCGCGGTGCGCATGGCCCGTGGCGGGCACATGGAGCGGCTGCTGGAGGAGTCAGGAGGTGTCTCGTGAGTGGAGCTTCTTCTCGTCGCAAGGGCGCTGACTTCGAGCGCGCCCTCGTCCACCGCTTCCGCGAGGCCATGCCCGAGGCCCTCATCCGCCGCGGCCTCCAGTACCGCACCGGCCAAGAGGTGTCCGACGTCGAGGTGCCGTGCTTCTGGCTGGAGGCCAAGGCCCACCAGCGCACCAACGTCCGCGAGGCCCTGCGCCAGGCCGTGGAGACGTGCCCGGCTGGCCGCTGGCCGCTGGCCGTGTGCAAGGACGACGGGCAGCCGCCCCTCGTCGCCATGCCGTTGGACGACTTCCTCGAGTTGGTGCGCGAGTGGTGGGAGGCCCGCCCCCGGTGAGTGACTTCTTCGACCACCTCCTGGGCTTGCTTCGTGTGGAGGCGCTCGCCCCTCGGCACCAAGCCGTCTTCGCGGCTGCGCGCACTCAGCGGCCGGCCTTCGCGCGTCACGCCACGCTCGAATCGGTGCAGGCCGCCATGGCTGACGCGCGCGAGGAGACGTACCCGGAGCGGGAAGCCCTCACCCGAGCCCTGGTGGCCGAAATGCAGGCCTCCTCCAGCCCCGCGTGGACGGCGGCCCTCGCCACCGCCTACGCCCCCATGTTGCGTCGCCTGCGCCGCCGCCTCCTCGGTAACGCGGTGCCCAGGGAGGACCTGGACCAACTCGTCCTCGCCACCTTCCTCTCCGTCGCGCACGCCTTCCCCCTTTCGCGCTGGGGTGACTGGACTGCCGTCCGCCTGCGCCAGCAGACGGCGCGCGAGGTGTTCCGTTACCTCCGCAAGGAACGCGCGGAGCAGCACGAGACGTACACCCAGGAGCAGCTCGCCGAGTGGCTGCCTGACGTGCGGTCCGTCACTCCGGTGGAGAGCCCCAGGCGGCCCAGTGTCCGCCGCAGCTTCGTTAAGCGTGACGCCGTGCTGGTGCATCTGGCCCAGGCCACCCTGCCTCGCAGCGACGTCGAGGTCCTCATGGCGACGGTCGTCCGACGCGAGAAGCTGCGCGCCTACGTCAGCCGCCTCGTCGAGGGCGACGCCGCCGAGGCCGAGAGGACGTACCAGCGACTGAAGCGCCAGCGCACGCGGCTGATGCAGCGCCTGCGCACCCAGGCCGTGGACGCGGTGCCGCAGCCCTCCGGAGGCTGCTGAGGGAAGGCATGGCCCAGAAGAAGCCCCTCAAGAAGCTGGGGCGCCCCACCAAGGCCGAAGGCCCTCGGCTGCCCCATGCCGAGGTGGACAAGCTCCTCGTGGAAGGCGAGGAGGTGCCCACCACCCGGGGCCGCGTGAAGCGGCGCTTCCCCTCCCTCCGAGAGCTGGCTGAGCGCTTCGGTGTCGCCCACAGCGCCGTCGCCAAGTACGCCCAGCAGCACGACTGCCTCGGCCGCCGCAAGCGCCTCCTCGCGGGTGAGCCGGCGGACGAGGCTGTGGATCCTCTCGAGACACCACCGACTCCACCGCCCGCGAAGCGCAAGACGGGCCGCCCCCGCAAGTCCGAGGAGCCCGCGCTCCCGCGCCAGGAGCTGGACCGCGCCCTCGTCTTCGGCGACGTGAAGACGCTGCCGGATGGCTCCACCATGACGAGCTACGCCTCGTACCGCGAGTTGGCCGAGCGCTTCGGTGTCGCCACCTCCCTCGTCGCCAACTACGCGAAGGAGCACAACTGCCTGCGCCGCCGCGAAGAGGCCAAGACGCGCATCGCCACCAAGGCGGACATGAAGCTCATCGAGCTGCGCGCCAACGCCATCGCGGTCTCCAAGGACGACGCCTTGAAGATGATTGACGGCTACCTCCTCGGCTTCGAGGAGGCGCTGTCCGAGGGACGCGTGCGCGTCGACAACCCCACCGACTTCAACACGATGGTGAGGCTCAAGGAGTTCGTCATGGGTGGCGCCGACTCCCGCCAGGAGCTGCACGCCACCTTCTCGTTGGAGGGCCTCCAGGCCCGGCATGCCCTGGCACTACGAGCTGCCCGCGAGACGACACCTGCTGAGCGCGGTGAGGTAGACGCCGAGGTGGAGAGCAACGACGAAGCCTCTACTGGTCCTATTTGACCCAGGACCACGCAAGCCCATCGAGGAACGCGGGACAGCTAGCAACTCGATCGGAATCGAGCCGCGGAAGCGCGGCAGCCACACCACCCACAAACCCGCCCACCCACCCACCCGGCACAAACTCCGAGGCTTTCAGGCACTCCAGCTTGACAAGGCTCCGCGCTGTCAAAGGTTGGCCTCCACACCTGTCGGCCACCATTTCCATGGGGGTTTCCGACGACTCAAGGAGTCCCCATGTCGGTGCACAACAAGAAGCAGCCGCCCACTCCGCCGCCAAACACGGCCGTTGACGGCATTATTCCAATCTCAAAGGAGAATTTCACAGAATTCATCAAATCCCCCTACGCTGTCATCTGGGCCGGGCCGGGATTCACACCGTCCATATTTCCGGCATTTCTGCGATTCCGACTTGGTCTCTTCCATTCTCCGCAGGTCAAATTAGGAACCGCGGATTTCTTGCGCATCGAATGGACGCCGGCTGTCAAATTCATCGTGGCCATGCACCTCGGTAGGCATGGACTAAAAGCCGACGGCCTGGGTAGACCCCCTGATGGCTTTTATCTTTTCGCCAACGGCACTCTTCTCGGTTTCGAGCCTAACGACCTCGAAATCAACAAGGACAATGGATTGTTTTGGATCGGCGCCTTCACGGGCGTGATCGGAATCCTTAGCAATAACCCAGAGGCCTTACATGTCGCCTCCCACATGGCGACGTGGCAAATGGGAGAGCGCGTCGCTCAAAGATTTGAGGAGCTGATCGGGCAACACTTCTCAGCTTCTCTTCCCGGCTCCGAAGCACCTCCGCCCTCGAGCGAAATTAGCGAGCCCATCCGCAGAGCCTATGCGGCGCTCGGATTATCTCCTGATGCTTCGGACCAAGAAGTCTCTGCGGCGCATAAACGCCTCGTCAAGGATTACCATCCAGACAGAGCGGCCAAGACTAAGGAGGCACAGAGCAGCGCGCACAGACGTACGGCAGAGGTGAATGCCGCTCGCGACGCCATCAGAAGGCACAGAGGCGAGCGGTGAGTGCGCCCCACTTGGCGGATTGCGGCCTTGGGTCCACCTGAGCGCCCCCCGACTCCCGTCAGGAGCTTCACGCCACCTTCTCGCTGAAGGGCCTCCAGGCCCGGCACGTCCGGGCCCTAACGCGCTGCGCGAGAGACGACGCCCGTCGAGCGCGGCGAGGTTGGACGCGTAGGTAGTGGAGAGCGACGACGAGGACCTCGACACTTCCTCCCCGGAAAGCCCCAAGGACGACACCCTCGTGGATCCTCCTACGAACGTCGCGCCCCCCGCCGACCCCGATTGAGACCGCCCTCCGGTAAGTGAACGCGGGCACTTTCGCGTTCAGTTTCGCCGTTCACTTTCGCCGCGCCAGGTCGGACCTGGTCACTTTCCCCCGCGGAGCTCCACCTGGCGCGTGGAAGCACATGCCTGGCGCCACAGGTCCCGTAATTTCACGGGGTTGGGAACGCTGGCCACCAAGTGCTTGAGCGCCGCGGTACGAGTTTGGGCCCGAACTCGCGCCCGGAAGCACACTCCGTCCAGCAGGCTGGACTCTTGCGCCGTTCACTTCCCCGGCACAGGACGCCCTGCTCAGCTGCGCCCCACTGCCGCCACGTGGCCCACCTGGAGCTTGGCCCCGGCCAGCCCCGCGCGCCAACGCCTCCGCCGCGTGGCGTCCCGTTAGTGCGCGCGTGTCCCCCTGCGCTTTGGCCCGCAGGGCTTTGTCTTCTCCGTGAGCCCCACGACGCCCATCGATGCCCTTGCCCCCCCGGCCCTCCGCCCCGCGCGCACCTGGGCGCGCGTGCCGTTACCAGGGCCGAGCCGAATGGCCGAAAATGGGTAAAGGCGGCCATTCGGCGTCACGGACCCCACGCTGTTTCGCGCGCTTACGAGGCCTCCTGCCGGGCCGAAGCGCCGAGCCTCATGGCCGCTTTCCCCAGGTTGGCGCCACCTGCTGCCCGCCACGCGCCCCGGCCATTCCCCAGCCAGCAGCACTGCCTGCCCGGCCGGGCGTCCCCTTGCCTACCGACGACGTCAGCACGCCTACCCCGCCTACCCATGACGCCAGGGTGGGGGGTGGTGTGTTTTTTCGTGGAGACGGCCTCGCCGGGGTGTGTACCTGGGGCCCTTTTTGAGGGAGTCACCTCCCAGAAAGTGAACACCCCTCCCCTGTTCATTTGCACTCGGTAAGTGAACGGCGCGGGGTGTTCACTTTCGCCGGCCGCGCCTGGGGCGGCCCGCGCGCGTCCCGCGCACACCCACCCCTCACCGCCTCCGCGCTGCTGCCCTCCCCACCATGGGGCTCTCCCAGGCACTCCACGCGGAGGCGGCGTGCCCCATCAGCAGGGCAACTCTTGCGTCACGCGCACCAACTCGTCGTCCGAGGGATGCGTGTAGATGACGGTGGAGTCGATGCTGCGCTGGCGCGCGAAGCGCTGGGTGAGGCGGATGTCCTTCGTCCGCCGGTACACCCCGGTGCACGCGGTGTGGCGCACGGCGTGGAAGTTCAGGTGCCGCTCCAGGCCCGCGCGTTCTTGCCACACCGCGAAGCCGTAGCGCACCTGCCGCGTGGACAGGCGCAGGCCCTTGCGGCTCAGGAAGAGCGGCGCCTGGGGCCCCACGTCGTGCCCCTGCGCGCGCTTCAGGTGCAGCAGCTTCTCCAGCTTCGCGCGCACCGTGTCCGAGAGGACAACCTCCTGGGGGCGCGGGTGCCGGCGGCAGCCCTTGAAGACGTGCAGCAGCACGTGCCGACGTGCTCGCCCGCGCTCGTCGAAGATGTCCCCGACGTTGAGGGCCACCAGTTCGTGCTCGCGAAGGCCCGAGGCCAGCGCGAGGCTGTACAGGCAGTGGTCCCGGAATCCCTCCTTGTGCACCCCCGTCGTGCGCAGCAGGAGCACCACCTCCTTCTCCGTGAGGGTGCGAGGTGGGCGGGCGACAGCGGCATAGGCAGACATGGCGACTCCATCGTGAAGAGGACGCGGCCATGCACGCTCTGTCGCCCCAGCAAGACAAGTCATTAACCACGCTGCGCATTCTCAACCGGGCCCTGCGCGGCCTCGGCGTTTCCAAGAAGGAAGTCGCTGTGCATCCGCTGGCCGATTTCAACTTCGAGGCACACCGCGTCCGTGTCTCTGTGGACGAGCGGGGTGAACCATGGTTCGTGGCCGCCGAAGTCTGCGCGGCTCTCGATATCGCCGACAGCCCGAACGCATTGGGCCGACTGGGAGACGATGAAAAGGGCGTCGGCACCACCGCCCCCCGGCGGCATCCAGAGAGTCGCCACCGTCAACGAGCCCGGCGTGTACCTCCTCGTCTTCACCAGCCAGGCGGCGGGGGCGGAGCGCTTCAAACGCTGGCTCGCGCACGAGGTGCTCCCAGCTCTCCGCAGGACGGGGGCCTACGCGGCTTTGGCCGCCCCTCCTGCACAGCCGCGCCTGGCACCCTCCTCACCGCTCCAGGACCAGGTCCTGGCACACCTGGACGTGGCCAGGACGCTCGCCTCCTTCATCCCGGGCCTCAAGCCGGAGCTGGCAGCAGCCTACGCGCTCGACGCCATCCAAACGGACACCGGGTTGACGCTCGGATAGTCCTGCCAACTCCTCGTGACGGTGCCCGCCTCCGCCTCGGCCACGAAACCCCGCACGTTCGCCATGTGCTCTTCGAAGGTGATCGCCGGCGCGGGCTCGCCCGCAGTCGAGTCCGCGCCACAGGCTCCCAGCAGGAACAACGAGGAAAATGGCAAACACCATGCCTGGGGACCAACGGAACTGCCAACTCAAGGATGCGGTCATGTGGAGGTCTCCTGGCGGCGGGAAGTGCCGCAGCCGAGAGCCTCACAGACAGGCGAAAACCATTCCATGTGAACCACATGCAATGTGCTGTCTTCTGTAAAGAACACGAATGCCCCCCGCACAGCGACTGTCTCAACCCACCCAGTTAACAAAGGATTTCAACGACCAGGGGCGGCCCGCGTCAAGTCGGGTTCTGTCCAAGGTTTTCTCTGTCTGGATGTGATGGAGCGCTTCAGACAGCTCCCGTCCTGATGCCAGGGCCTCCAAGACAGCCTGACCAACTTCGAAGGCCGCGCCAAGCCTCACGGCCCAGAGCGGTGCAATCACTTGCCTGGCGCCGCAGGCCAGGAATGCCCCCGCGAGCCCCGCTGCCCGGTGGAGCCAGCCACCAACCCTACCGCTGTCGCAGGCCAGGAGGATGATGGTGGCTCCCGACACCCTCCGTGGCTCCTCGCCCACCTGGGCGAGCCCCAGGTCGGCGCACGCGCCCTTCCGGTCCACCAGTATGAGCCGCGCATCGAGAGGGTCCGTGACTGCTCCATGCCCTAGGAACAGCGCGACATCCACTTCCATCAGGTTCCTGAGCACCTCCTCCGGTGACGCGGGGTGGTCCAACAGGCCCGAGTGGGTGAGGCGCAGGGCCCGTCCAAATTTCGAGCCCCGGCTCATTAGCAGGCGCGCATCGCCTGAACAGTGGCGTGCAAGCTGCTCTCCGAGCTTCACTGCGGCCCTTAGCTCTCCCAGTGCCCCGGGACCGGGATCGGCCACAGTCACCAACGTGCCTCGCGGACGGGGCGCGGAAGGCTGTGCCGGCAGCGCGAGGTTCGTCGCGAGCGCGATGGGCGCTGTCCTCCAGAGATCCGAGGGAGCGAGCATCCGGAGCGGCCCCGAGGGAATCCAGAGGATGTGCGAAGGATGCCCGGCTGACATCCGCTCCAGGGGGACGACTATGTTGTCCCGAGCCCAAGCCAGCAGCTCCCGATAGGCGGGCCCACTGCCATCTGCGTCCACACTCTGGGCAACCGTCTCCTCTCTCAGCTCGAGGGGCGTGGTCTGCAGCCCCGCGATGATGATCTCCGGTGCTTCCTGGTGACGGAGCAGGGCCGCCTGCCATTCCCGTCCATGGCCCACGACGGCGATCGCGACTGAGCCAGGCCGCGTTCGCAGCCACTCCCAAGTGCCGTCGAGGTTCGGGGCTCCGCGCAGGAACGAGGGCTCCGTGGCCTGGACCTGTTCTACCGAGCGCGCCAGATCGCCAGCGTTTCCCCCGCGCACCGCTTCGAGCCAGCGCATCCACGTTTCGGATGGAACGCCCGCAGGACGCGCGGTCCGGGCCGCCAGCCTGCGCTGTGTGGCCCCCAACCCCCGGGTCATCCAGCGGAGAACGCTCGCCGCGGAGGCGTCCCGTAGAACGAAACGGCACCCCGGAGACGGTGGCGCCCCCCCTGCCTCCGCCAGCTTGCGGCCACGCAGCAAGGCAACCCCGATGCACGCGCTGGCTTCCTGCGCGCCCGAGGCCTCGTCGAGCAGGAGGAACGGACGGGCTTCATCCAGGGCATTCCATGCGAGGTCCGCGGTTTCCTCCATCCGGTCGAGGTCGACGATGAAGTCGCACAGCAGGAGCAACTGGAACGCCGAGCGCCACAGTTGCTCTCTTCCGCCCATCCGACGGGCGGCTTGAAGCGCGCTCTCCAGCCGCCGCGTTCCTTGTTCCAGAAGCGGGCCGGCTTCCGGAGAGCCCCTGGGGAGATTGGCCAGCAGCCAGGAGCAGCCCCGGCCGAGGGTGTCACAGGTCTCCCAATGGAACTGGGGACCCTGTTCCAGGGGGCGCAAGAGCAGTGCCTGCTCGCCGACCGCAAGACCTTCACGGAGCAGTTTGGGATCCACCGTGCTCGTCCCCAGGCCCCTGCGCAGGATCATGTCCGCCAGGTTGTGGGCGGTCATCGACCAGCGGCTGGGATGCGCGTCCCTCTCAATGCCGCTCAATCGCTCCTTCCACAGGCGGATCGCCGACCCGTGGTCTCCCTTCCGCCAGGCGGTCTCCGCCCGGCAGATGGTCTGGAAGTTCTGGACGTCGAAGTGCATTCCCCGTGGCAGATGGCTCCACTGCAACGTTTCGAAGAGCCCGTGAGCCTCCGCGAGCTTCTTGTCGCCCTCGGGCCCCATGTGCTCGGCGCCCGCCTGAGTCAGGCTCACGGCGAGCGCGGCCTGGGCCTCGGCTTGCTGGCCATGGGTCCGCACCGTGGCTATCCGCTCCCGGCTCGCCTGGACGCCCTCCTCGTATGCGGCTTCCCCGCCCCCATGGCGCAGCACGGACCTGAGCTGCGCCAGGCTTTGTCTCAGGTGGGCTGCGCCCTCCTTGTTTCCCCGGGAATCGTAGCCAGCGATGCATGACTCGAAGAGCTGCTCCGCGTCGCGCAGGTGGGTTCGAGGGTCTCCATCCGTCCTGAAGCGGGTTGCGCGTGCGAGCTTCTGTTTTGTGTCGAGCGCGATGAAGCCCGCGGGGTCCAGTTGGGCCAGGATCTCCTGGTACAGCCGCGCCGCGCGGATGAAGTCACGGACAGGATGACTGTCCGTGTCCTGGGGAGCCCATGTCTGTGCGAGCTCCCCCAGGAGGAAGTGGCGTACCGCGGGAGCCTCCAGGCTCCGCACGAGCCGCTCGGCTTCGTCCCCGGCCTGGAGGGCCTCCGCCGCCAAGCTCCTTTCCTGCTCCGCGAGGTGTGCGAGCAACACGAAGCGCGCCGTGAGCGCGCCGGGACGCACGTCGGGCCGGCGCTCTTCCAGGAGTTGCTGGGTCAGGCCCCGGAGCGCCGTGACGTCGCCCGGCTGGGAGTCCGACTCCAATTGCTGCCTCATGGCCTCGGGCAGGTCTTGCGGATCCATGCCCATGTCCCGCAGGGCCTCGTCGAGCGGTATCAGCGGTCGGGTGGACTCGAAATAGACATTTCCAGCGGGATGCGCGAGCACCTGGGCCATGAAGCCAGCCATCTCGTCGGGGATTCGGCTCGCCTGTCCCTTCCGCGCGCGCTCGGCCCGTTCCGCGAGTTCCGGATCCAGCGCGCCCAGTTCGTCCAGTCTCTGGAGCAGCCCCTGGTCCCGGGGGGCATGCCGGAGGAGCAGGGCGATGCATTCCAAGAGTTCCGCCGCGTAGCCCAGGCGGTTCGTCCCGTCATCGCACCGAAGCGCCTCTTCGAGCCGGTCAATGGCTCGGCGCAAACGCACCGGTTCTCCCCGCTCCTTCTGGAGCCGTTCGACGTGTGAAGCCGTCAAGAGCGTCTCAGCACGGAGATGGCCGGCCTTGCGGACCTCCAACGCCTTCTCGATGAGTTCCAGCGCCCGGGCGGCGTCACCGGGCAGATCGCGTTCGACAAGCGCGTCCGCCGTCACCTTCCACAGCTTCGAGGCCTCCAGGGCGTTAGGGGCGCCGAGGGCCTCTGCCTGCCCGTAGAAGTCCAGCGCGCGCGGAAGGAGATCCGCTCCGCTCTGGCGGAATGCATTTCCGGCGGAGACCCAGAGCGCGAACTGGAGCGGTGGGGGGAGCCGGTGCGTCTTCGCCTCTTCCACGGCTGCGAGCAGGACGCCCCGGGCTTCCTCCAACAGTTCGGGGGGCCGCTGGAGCGGAGGGAGGGAGGACCAGGTCATCAATCTGTCCGTGCCCAGGTAGAACCTGGCCTCGACGCGCTCCAGCGGGGTTCGGGCCGCGGACAGCAATTCCCCGATGGCTCGCTCCAGGGCCGTCCGCGCGCCGCGTCCCTGGGCTTGTTGGAGGAGTTGAACCCTCAGGCGCAGCAGCGGAAAGGCTGGGGTCTTCCGGAGCGCGTCCTCCAGCGCCGCCATCAAGGGGGCGCCAATGCCATGGCGTGGGCCGAGAGCGGACAACATGTGCAACAGATTGAAGGAGGGCGAGTCTGGCGGCAGGTGGGAGATGCCGTCGAACAGCCAACCCAGGCAATCCGCCTGGCGGTCAGGCCGTGCCTGGAGGAGCCAGGAGAGGTCCTTGATGATTTCGTCCACGCTGGAGATCAGCGGAGGCCGTCTGCCTTGTGCAAGCGCGATGGCCCAGGAGGGCGCCTCATCCCAGGGACCGCGCGAGCCGGGACTCACGGGATGAACCGCAGGGAGCCCTTCGCTCACCTTGGAGATCCATTCAAGCCGGGCCTGGAGCTGCCCCGCATCTGGGGCTTCCGAGGCCTGGGCCAGGAGTCGCGCCGCCAGCGCCCGGGCGTCGGGATGGGTGAAGGGGCCCGGGTGAAGAAGCGCACCGGAGACCTCCCTACGGAACCGCGCCAACTCGGCGGGTGGCAGGTGGAGGGGCTGCTCGAACCAGGAGGCCAGGACACACTGTTCTGGGGTGCTGGCGGCCGCTCCGGGGTTGAGCTGGGCTTGTCGGATCAAGGCCCGGATCCGGGTGTTGTAGACAAATGCAAGCGGATCGCCGGAGAGGTCGCGCGCTGCCCGCTCCGCATGGCGCCAGGCCTTGTCGAGCAGGCGCCGGTCTCCTTTCGCGCACCGGCGAAACCCTTCCGCCAGGTCTGACCGGAGGTAGGGCCTGTCGAAGGCACCGTCGAGCAGTGGCTCCATGAATTCACAGAGCCGCTGGGTCTCCTCGTGCGCCTGCCCTGGCAGCAAGGCCAGCAACATTCCGGACAGGTCCAGCCGCGCCTCGTCCATGTCCGCCTGAGCAAGGGCCTTGCGCAGCAGGGCGATGGCCGCTTCTCGCTGGCCGGTGGCGTCCAGGAGCCGGGCCCGGACCAGGCTTCCGAGCCGCTCGCTCAGGGCGTCATGCAGCAGCAGGCGCTGGAGCACCTGGGGGAGTTTCGGCGCCGCGTTGGCGATCAGCAACCCCATCACCTGCTCCACCTCGGGATGGGAGGGAAGCGAGCCCTCCGCGAACCTTCGGATCCACGCGATGAGTTCCTTGCCCACCGCATCGCCGAAATGCCTGGGTTTGAGTCGCTCCACGGCAAGGACCGCCTCCCAGGGAGTGCCTGCGGCTTCACGCTCGGTGGCGCGAAGCAACTCGGTGGCTTCGCGGTCCCTGCCGGTCATCCGGCGGATCCGTGCGAGCTGCAACACCGCTTCGGTCAGATGGGAGAAGGAGCCGATCCGACGAGCCTCCTCCTGGGCACGCTCAAGTTGAAAGGTCGCGTCATCCCCCCGTTGCGTCGCCAGGCATGCATGGGCGAGGACGATGCGAAGGCCGCACCGGAACGTGCTCGGCATGTCGGCCCGGACCAGATCCAAGCCCTGCTCCAGGTGGGAGATCGCTTGCGACTCGTCCTTCGCGGCGAGGAGCGCCTGCCCGAGGACCCCATGCACCCGGGCCGTCTCCTGCTTGTTGGCCTCTGGAGGAAGTTCCTTCAGCGCCTCCCTGGCCAAGCGTACCGCTTCGGTGACGCCGTCCGCCCCGCGGGCGTGAAGGGCCTGCACGGCGAGGTCGATCTTATGGAGGGTTCCGGTCTCCGACATGACGCACCTTTCAGACGCTTCAGAGGTCGACCACCAACGACGCGCCCGGCGGAGGGTAAGTCGCCGCGAAGCCATGCCGGCCCTGGAGCAGGGGCGATGCCCAGGGGGTCGTGAAGTCCGAACGAACGTTGAAGTAGAGCTTCACGCCCCTCCGATGGTGGACGATTCGCGCGACGGATACTGGATCGGGATGCTTGAAGCGGGAGCCATCCGTGGAGATGAGGAACCGCTCGGTGTCGAGCAACGCCAGCAGTTGCTTCGTGAGGTTCTTCTTGCTGCCGTGATGGGGCACCTGGACCGCCGACACCGTGAGCCGCTGCTGGCCTCGCTGCTTCAACAACCGCTGGAGGGATGGGACGAGGACCTGAGGCCATGCGTCCGCGCCCAGCAAGAGGGACCGGCCTTCGTACTCCGCGAGGAGGGCGATGCTGCTGCCATTGGCCTCCGCTTCGTCCAGTTCCTCGCGCTGATTGGCGAGTTCTTCCACGTCGAGTTCGCCGCCCAGCAGATCCGCCATCGAGCGAGACCCCACGAGTTCCTCCTGGACGAACTGCTCCTCCACCGCTTCGACCTCTTTCTTCCAAACACCCGCCATCTTGCGGAGCGTGTTGGGTGTGGGGGACAGCAACGTCAGGGACAGGCCGCCCTGCAGGATCACCCGTGGCAGCTCCCCCGCGTCCGGGACCACCAGGGCCTTATGGCCAAAGGCCTCGTTCCAGGGCCCGTCGCGAACCAGCTTCGCCAGGGCCTCTCCCTGCGCGGGGCCTAGCAAGTCCCGCGGCGAGCCACCTGCCTCCAGGAAATCCGGGCCGTGCCCTTCCCCGAGCGTGTCCGCCAGGAAGGGTCTCATCTGGCCGTAGCCGTTGAACCACAGGTCGCCGAAGGTGAAGGGCCGGACCGGATCCTGGAGGATCTTCAGGATGCCTCCAATGTGATCCAGGTCCACGTGGGTGACCACCACGAGTTCGAAGTGCGGCTGCGGCGCGTCTCGCAGACGGGAACGCAGGGCCTTCGCCGTGCCCGGCATGCCTCCGTCGATCAGGACGCGGTGTTGCCGGCCCTCGGTCCCATACTCCAGGATCAAGCAATCGCCGCGTCCTGCGGGGAGCATCTCCAGCTTCATCATGGTCCTACTCCAGGTCCCCGGTGGGGGCGACGAGCTTCCAGTCCGTGTCTCCGTACAGCGTGAGGCAGAGCACCAGCGGGTCTCCCTGCGCCAGCAACTCCTGACGCAGCCGCAGGAAGGCCTTCCCGACTTCGATGGGTCCCGGCCTCGCGAGCCCACTCAGCCTCTCCAGCAGGGTGGCGGTGGTGGGGGCCGCATGGCGGCCTAGGAGCTCCGCGATGCTGCTCACCACCACGGCCGAGCCGCCGCTGTGCTTGAGGATGCGGGGAACGAAGCTCTGGCTGCGCACGCGAGGAAGCGCGGTGCTGCAGCCCATCAGTAACACCAGCACCCCATCTCTGGCCCTGGAACTCCGGAGGTGCGCTGGACGCAGTTGCATGAGTCCCAGCGACTCGTCCGCGATTTCGAGGGTGGGCAGTTCCGTCGTTTCGTCTGTCGCGGTGTGGACCACCAGCACGAGCAGGGACGGGTCGAGGCGCTGGACAGTCGACCTCCACGCATTCCAGCTCTTCGCCAACTGCATGCGGTCAGGCCAGAGCGTCTGGAGCACCTGCATCAGCTGGCTGACGCTGCCAGCCGCAACCTCGTCCACACGGTGGCTGGCGCCGATCACGCCGCTGCTCAGCAACGGGATCTCGTGAGACCTGGGTGGGGGCATGGGCCGGAGCCCGACCTCCCCGGTCGCGGGTGCGTCCTCGGAAGCATCCTGTCGTTCGATGATCCGGGTCAGGCCCCAGAAGCCCAGGGGGCAAACGTAGTCCGCAGCTGCCTCATCGTCACGGTGATGCGAGGCCGTGCACCGGCCTTCCCTCAGGGCTCGGGCCGCGTCCGGGCACAGTCGGGCATTGGGGTTGGGCGCTGGAAATTCATAGAAGAGTTCCACCGGAAGAAAGCTGCTCCACTTCGCCTCAAGAACCTGGATCCGGTGGCCATGGCGCAGCCCGAGAGCCACCCGGGGCGAATCAATCACCTGCTCCCAGAGGAGCCGCCCCTGGTTCGCCAGCATGATGAGTAGCGCGATCAGCCGCGGGTCACCCAGCTCCTGCGGGCGGTCCTCTTCTCGCGTCAGCCGTGCGAGCCGGTTCTTGATATCCTGCACGGTCGTTTCGAGATCCCGACTCCCAACCTGGATCCACCGGATGTCCTGACCCTCCACCCCCATGAGGCGGGCGGTGCCTTCCAGGTCGTGGTTGACGACAAGCGCAGCGTCGAACGCGGTCCGTTCCTCCAGGCGTTCCAGATGGGATGTCGGCGTGAGTTCCAGTTCCAGCCGCACGCCACCGGGCACCGAGTCCTTCCCCTTCGGGTCCACGACAGGGGCGGAGAGGAGTGCGGTTTGCAGGATGCGGTTGCGGTGCATCACCAGGATGCGCGCCGCGAAGCGCTGGCCCGTTTCGGGGGCGATGAAAGGGAATGAACACGTACTGCTGGGCCCCGAGGGGCCCAGGTGGACCTGCGCGCTCTTCGGGGGGGGCGGACTTGGGCGGCCCGACGACAGGTCCGCGAAGGCAACCGTCAGCGTGTGCCCCTCCGGGGATGGTGGTAGGTGCTCCTCGGGGAAAGGGGTCGCGAGGAAGTTCGAATCCTCATTCGCGGGGCCGAGCCGTACGTCGACGCGGTAGGACGCTCCCGCGCGTAGAGGCTGGAAGACGGGAGCCTCTTCGCCTATGTCCGTGGAGACCACGTTGGCGTGCAGGTGCCGCGGGACATGTCGCTGCCGGAAGATGTCCACCCCCGCGCCTACTCCCGTGGACAACTTCGCACCCCATCCCCGGGGACGTCTCGAAGTGGGAGGTTCCGCTTTGCGCACGGAGCGGCGGAGCTTCGCGTAGGTGGCCTGAATGCCCTCGGTGCCGTATGTCCCCCTTGCGACGAGGAAGTCGCGCACGGCTCCAGCCAGCTCAGCTGAAGTCGGGGCGGGTTGCTTCAATCCCAGCGTCAGGGCGAGGTTCGGCGGAAGGTCCGGGACCCGCCGCTCAGGGCGGCGACCGAGGTCATCCGAAAGCTTTCGTAGGTTGTCGAAGGAGCGAGCCTCATCCCGAGGCGGAAGCCGGAACCGTTCCGCGAACGTGCTGGACGTGAGCAGGAAGGGCGGACGCTGGAGGTACTCGCGCCCCGCCTGGGTGACGGCCTCGGAGAGGGAGCGGCCCCGGCTCAGCTCGGCCATGAAAGCGAGGCAGAAATCATCCCGGTCGCTCGCGGACGCGCGGATCACTGCCACGGCTCCAGTGTCCATGCCGAAGCGGAGGCGAAGACCGAACGCCATCGCACGAGCAGCGCTGGTCTTGGGCGGCGCGAACGCCAGCGCAAGGGCCGAGGCCCCCAGGCTGCGGGCCTGGATTCCGGCGGCTCCAGGAACGAACGTAACGGTGCGCGGGACGAAGAGCCCATCCACGGGCGTGGTGCCACCCAGGGGTTGCCACCGGGCCTGGTCGGTGCCGTCGGGCAGGTCGCTGATCAGCTCTTCGACTCTCCGCCGCTGAGCGGGGGAAGGGAGGGAGGCTAGGTCGAGGGGCCACTGGGGGCTCCAGCGCGGGTCGTCCGTCCCTGCCTCGATATAAACCGCTGACGTCTGGAGCGCCGCTTGCATCAGCCACTCGGCGAAAGCGCCCAGGTGAGCTGGAGGCTCCTTCTCGATGTTGATAGCGAGCTTGGGGGGACCGGCACGCTCGACGACCTGCGCCCAGGCAATCTTGAAGAAATCCTCCGAATAGGCCGATGTGATCCTTGGCGGAAGATCTCGGTCAACGAGAGCCCGCTGTTGCGAGGTGAGGCTGAAGCGCAGCGGGCTCCCAGGCTGGATCCACGGGAAGCCCGTGAGGAGGGTTGGCGTCAGCCGCTGGGCCTCCGGTGAGTGCGCGAAGAAGACGCCGACGAGGGCAAGCAGCGGCGCGGAGGCAGCGCCATGACGCTCCTTGAACTGTTGCAGCCACTTCGGATCCAAGCATCCCCCAATGACCAGTGCCGCGCCCCCGACGTCCTTGCTCGCTGCTCAAGGGCCTCCGTTTGGAATGGAGACATCATTCCGGCTTTGGGCAGCCAAGACAACGCCGAAGCCCCGCGCGGGCTTGATGGAGTGCTTTCGCGGCTTGGGCAGATGGCTACAGGCCGAGCGCCGACTTGCAGGTCGTCGTGTAGAGGCCCCAGAAGAGGTTATCCGGGTCCGTGCGCTGCTCCACCTGCCGCTAAGTGTCCTGGTCCCAGATGCTTCCAAAGGTCTCCTCTTCATAGTAGTTGGACATGACACGGCCCGACCTACCCGCCGCGCAGGCCGGCGCGAGGCGGAGAGCTGCCTCCGCCAAGCAATGCGACCGTCTTCCGCTCGTGACAAACGCTCCAGCGCCAGCGCGCCGCCCTCTCCGACGTCTCCGTGGCCCTCGCCTTCTTCTCCGGGCAGCGCGAGGCCTTCGAAGCCTTCTCCCGGGGCTGGGACAACGACGGCTTCCTCTTCGAGCTGCCGCACGCGCAGTTCGTCCCGCACCGCTTCGAGGGAAACGTCGTCGAGACGTGGGGCCAAGGGCCCTTCCTCACTGACTGGGTGGATGCAGCTTCCGTGGAGGGCCTCTTCAGCGAGTCGTCGCAGGAGGACTTCGAGCAGCACTGGCACACCAACGAGGCCTACGCCTGGCGCTGGGAGGACGTGACGGCGCGCGTGGCCCGCTTCAACACCACGCAGCCCACCGAGGACTTCGACACCGGGTGGCCCACGGACACCACGCAGTGAGGACACCATGGCACTCGCAGATTGGACCTATCTCAATGGCGGACTGGACATCGCCACCGTGGACCGGGGCGTGACGGCGGGCATTGCCCGTCCCCCGGGCGGCGGCAACTTCCTCTTCGCCTTCAACTCCCTCACCGCCGCGCAGGGCGCAGTGGGTCTCTTCGCCAACCTGCCCCCCCATGGCCCGGGGCGGCAGCATCCGCGGCTGCCTCCAGCGCGGGCCCGGAGGAGGCCCCATCGGCTTCTCCCCCTTCCTCTTCCTCTACGGCCAGGGCACCTCCGTCAACGACTCCGCCTACCTGCTGGGCCTCTCCGACGACGAGCCGCACCGGGTGGTGCTGCGCAAGGGCGTGGTGGCTACGGGCCTGCCCGACGCGGATGGGCCCGGTGTCCTGCTGAAGTCCTCGGCCAGCTTCGCCCAGGGCACTTGGCTGCACCTGCGCCTGGACGTCATCGTCAACGCCAACGGCGACGTCGTACTCAAGGCCCTCCAGAGTGACTTGTCCGCGCACCCGCTCGGCACGCCCCCTGACTGGCAGCCCGTGCCGGGCATGGCCGACTTCATCGACGACGCCCTCGGCATCAACTCCGGCAGCCAGCCCCTCACCTCCGGACGAGGCGGCTTCGGCTTCGCGGTGAAGGACGTCACCCGCCGGGCCTACTTCGACTCGCGCGAGCTGTCCCGGCAGGTGTGACGCCCATGGCCCTCACCGCCTTCACCAGTCGCGTGGGCCTCGGCCAGGGACGCATTCGGCCCCAGCGGACCACTCCCGCCTCGGGTGAATACCTCTTCGTCCTCGGAGACGAGGAGCCTGGGCACTTCTTCGAGCTGGCCCCTGGGGACTTCGCCGAGGTGACGCAAGCCGTGGACGTCACAGACGCGGCGCTCGTCCGCTGCGCCCTGCGCTTCCGTGTGCCTGCAGGCGCCCCGGCGGGCCTGGCCTGGGAAGCGTCCCTCGCCGTCGACGGGGTGAAGTACGCCCGCACTCTCGGGCGCCCGGGCCGCGAGCGCCTCATCACGGACCTGGTCGCCAACGTCTCGAAGCTCTCCGGCGTCCACACGGTGGGCGTCCGCCTGGAGCTCGTTTCCCCGTGAGGAAGCCCCATGGCCACGGTTGAGCTACCCGCCCTCTACGTCGACACCGTCTCCCTCTTCGCCGAGACGTGCCGCCCTCTCCTCCTCAACCGCGCTCCGGGCCCTGACGAGGCGGGCGTCCCTATCGACTCCGCGCTGGTGTTGCGAGGCGAGCTGGTTGATGGACGAGCGATCCGCTTGGTTGATGGGCATCACCGAGCGCGAGCGTCAGCGAGCGCGCTCGGTGATGGGACCGGCCTACAGAGCGGCGGCGTCGGTATCGAGGACGCGTGCGAGTACGTCGCGCTCGACGAGCTTTTTCTTGCGACGCGCGGCCTCGCGAAGCGCAGTGGTCGCGAGCCGGTCGATGTCGCGGTGAGCGCCGGAGGCTGCCTCGTGGAGCATCGCCATCGCGTCGGAGGCGAAGAGCTCTCGCTCGCAGCCCGCGTTCTTCAGGCGCAGGCGGAGATACTCCGCGGTGTCATCGGGCCCAAGCGCGTCGATGGTGAGCCGGCGTGCGAGGCGGGAGGCGAGGCTGCGGTTACGGCGCATCGCGAGCCGCGAGTCGAGCTCGGGCAGGCCGACGAGGAGGAGGGAGAGGAGCGCCTTGGAGTCCCACTGGTAGTTGAGGAGGATGTGGAGGTGGTCGAGCACGTCCTGGTGGAGCAGGTGCGCCTCGTCGAGGAGGAAGACGGGGTGGACGCGCTCGCGACCGAGGTCCTCCACGTGGCTGGACACGGCGTAGAAGACAGAGGCCGCGGTGGCGGAGGGCGTGAGCCCGAGGGCAAGACACAGCTGGCGGTAGAAGTCGCGGCGGCCCAGCGTGGCGTTGTGACAGTAGGTGAGGCGGAAGCCCGCCAGGGGTAGCCGGTGGCGGAGCGCGCGCAGGACGCACGTCTTGCCGACGCCGGGCTCGCCCACCAGCATGACGCTCTGCCGCTCGCGTACGGCCTCGCAGAGTTCCTCGACGAGGTCCGTCTTGGAGGCCGGCAGCCAGAGGTCCGCGTCGGCAATCTCCTTGGAGAAGGGCGCCTCGGAGAAGCCGAAGTGGGTGACGTAGGCGGGCGTCATGAAGCACCTCCATCGCGATGCCGAGGAGGACGCCCGACGGCGCGGTCGAGGAGCGCGCGGGGCGGGTCAAACGCGGGGTGTGGCCGGTACGTCTCGTCGTGGAGGGGAGGCCGACGCAGCGGCCTCTTGCGGCGCGCGTTCTTCACCGCGTCGACTGGGTGGAGGGTGTAGCGCTTGCCCTCGAATTCGGCCCAGGGAGTCTCGCCCAGGTCGACAAGGCAGCGGCACAGGTGCACGAGGCGTCCGGCGAGGTGGCCTGCGTCGAGCTCGTAGTCGGCACCATCGACAGCGACGGTGGTGTCGCGCCGCACGCGTCGGCGGATGCGGGTGGTGAGGGCCTCGCGCAGCTTCGCCTCGTCGAAGCCATCGGGCGCCCGGGGAGCGGCCTCGAAGACGGTTTTCGGTGTCGCACCCATGAGGGCAGCGTGCGACGTGACGTGGTAGTGCGCGTCGAGGAAGGCGCAGAGGCGGACATTGACGTCGTGCAGCGAGGCGACGGGCCCGAGGAAGTCGAGACAGCCCTCGCGCAGCGTGCGCCAGAAGCGCTCCATCTTCCCGCGGGCGGGGGCGTCGTAGGGCCGAGCGTGCAAAAGCGACGTGCCGATGCGAGCGCACGCGGTGGCGAGCGTCTCGCCCCGGTACGTGGCGCCATTGTCCAGGTAGAGAGCGTCCGGCGGACCGTGCTTGCGCAGGGCACGCACCATGAGGCCAAGCATGTCCACCTCGCGCTCAGTGTGGTGGGCCTCCAACGCCACGACGTACCGACTCGCGTCGTCCAGCAGCGCGTGGATGCGCAAGGGCAGCGACTTGCCCCCGACGGTGAGTCCAGGCCCGTGACACACGTCCGCGTGCCACAAGGCCATGGGGCGCTCGGCCTGCCAGCGCAGGCGCGTCTTCGTGCCGCTGCCATCGCGCATCCCGACGCGGTCAAGTCCTGCTTCCGAGAAGAGGCGGCGCACCGTCGTCGCCGAGACGGCGTCCTTCTCGAGCCGGCCATCGGTGACGAGCGTGCGCAGGATGAGCGTCACGGACGCGGACGGGTACTCCCGCCGGATGTCGAGCAGCAACTCGCGCTGGGCCGCCGAGAGTTGCTGGGCGCGGCCCTTGTCGCTGCGGCCGCGCGGGGCGAGGCCTGAGAGGCCGCGCTTCTTGTACGCGTAGTACCAGCGCTCGAGCGTGGCCGCCGAGTAGCAGTGGCTCGCCTTGGCGCCCGGCGGCACGAAGCGCTGCTGGGCGAGGGACTCGAGCGCCGAGGCGAGCTGGCCTCGGTCCATCTGAGCCTGGGTGAGGACGCCGATGACTCCGTGGCGAAACACCGCCACCGCCTCGGCGTGGGACTTCGGGGTGAGGCTCTTCATTTTGCGCGGACTTCCCGTACCGCCCCCACATCCCGGCATGGGCCTCTTGGGAGAGCAGACGCCTACCGTCCCGCCGGAGGCAGGTCTTCGAGGACGGGGCTTGTCGGGTGGGACGGACTTCTAAAGCGGGGCGAGCCGCTGGCTGCGAAGCGAGTCCCTCAGCGAGCGCGCTCGGCTCCCCGGAAGGCACAGGCGGACAGAGATGGCGGTCCCGTCGCCGGGAGCGCAAAGGCGGCGACTGTCGACGCCGCTCGTGCGGCCACCGCTCGCGCCGTCCAGTCCGCGGGCGCCGGCCGCACGCAGCACAGGAGCGTCCCGCGCCTGGCCTCCCTGGCCCAGCGGCAGAGGGCATCCCAGCGCCCGGCGCTCCCTGGCCCCACCACGTCCCACGGACTCACGCGCCCGCGCACCGCCGCAGCCGTCAGCGACTCAAGGCCCCACAGGGCGAGCGCCCAGGCGATGGCCGCGAGCGAATACAGCTTCCTGGCCAGCACCTCCGCGGGCACTACCGTCTGCGACACGCCGCACGCACGGCAGCGGTAGCGTCGCACGCGCAGCTCTACGAGCACGGGCGACGCGCCAGAGTCCAGCGGCCCGCGCACCTGGCGGCTCCGGCTGCCATGCCCATGAAGCCCCAGCGGCCCTCCCACAGGGCGGCTCGCCGCGCCGCAAGCGGCGCAGCTCGCCGGGCGTACCGCCGACACGGACGGCATCTGTGCCGCCCAGGACTTGACGCCGACGCGCGTCCGTACGACTCCTTGGGTGCCTCGCTTCTCTCTCACACGTCAAGCGGGGCGCTCGACCTGTGAGCGTGTTGGCGCACGCTCCAGGTCACCTTTCTCGCACGCGAGCTGGCGAACACCGCCGCGCCCCGTCCTCTCAGAGCCCCGCGGACTACCTCACGCAGCGTGGCACGCCAGAATCCGGCTCGCTGCTGGACTCCGCGCGGCCTGCAACATCCCTTCCCGGCAACCAGCGCGCTCGTCGCGACCAAGATCTCCATCAACCACTTCGCTCAGCAACAGCTGGAGCTGGAGTTGGTGGACATCGGCGCGGACGGCATTGCTCGGGCGGCCACGCGCGTCTGGGTGAACGGATTCCTCGCCTTCGAAGGAGGGGCTGACGTCAAAGTGCAACCCGCCTTCACGGGGCCTCTGGCGGAGGTGACGCAGACGGCGGACACCTTGCGCGTGGTGCTGCACCCGGCGGTGCCGCTGGCCAGCCAGGCCTCCGTCTCCGTGCGCGTCGTCTCGGCCACAGCCGGCGCCGCGCACCTCCTCGACGAGACGTACACCTTCACCGTGGAGGACAGGACGGCCCCGCGCCCTCGTGGGCGCGCAGGCCGTGGGGCCGAAGTCCGTGCGCCTCGCCTTCGACGAGGACGTTCGGGTGTCGCCCACGGCGCACTTCACCTTCACGCCTCGTGGCGCCCCCGCAGTCCCGGTGGCCTCACTTGAGGCCGCGGCAGACGGCCCCCTCGTCCACCTCGTCCTCGACACGGAGCTGACGCCAGACGTGGTGTACGAAGTGCGCGTGGAGGGCGTGACGGACACACACGGCAACCCGGTGCTCGCCCCCTACCACCGCGCCACCTTTCCTGGCTTCCGGCCAGCCCGGCCGCCCTCCCGGAGCTTCCAGCTCTGGGACATGCTGCCGGGCCACAACCGCCGCGACGACGTGACGGGAGACTTGCGCCGCTTCATCTCCTGCCTCCAGGAAGTGACGGACCTGCTCCTCGCGGACTTGGACGCGTTCCCCGACGTCTTTGACTTGGAGCGCGCGCCAGAGCCCTTCCTGGACGCCATCCTCCAGGACTTGGGCAACCCCTTCGCGCTCGAGTTGGACGTCCTCGCCCGGCGCCGCCTGGCCAGCGTCCTCGTGGACATGTACCAGCAGAAGGGCACGGCCCTGGGCCTGCGCAACGCCATCCGCTTCTTCCTCGGAGTTGAGGTGCGGGCCATCTCCCCCTTCGCCTCGGACACCCTCTCGTTGGGCGAGTCCGAGCTGGGCGTGGACTGGGTGCTGGGCCCCTCCGAGCGCTTCGCGCGCTACGCCTTCAACGTCGAGGTGGCGCGTCTCCTCTCGCCCGCGGAGCGCCAGCGCCTGCGCACCCTCGTCGAGTACCTCAAGCCCGCACATACCCACTTCGTGAACCTGGTGGAGCCCCTGCCGCCCATTCTCCCGGAGCACTGGGAGCTGGGACTCAGCGAGTTGGGCGAGACGACGACGCTGCACTGACGCCCGCCCGGCATGTCCCCGATTTCTCGCGCCCTGCCTTTGCCTTCCTCTGGAGGGCGCAGGCATGAGCAACCGGCTGGATTTTTTCTTCAGGCAACGTGTCAGCGAGGCCGAGTTGGACCTGGCTTTCGCGCAGTTGGAGCAGGCGGACCGAAACCTCGCCTCGGACTTGGGCGTCCACGGCGTCATCTCCGGGGCCGTGCCTGCGCCGCACTCCCCCGTGCCCAACCTCTCCGTCGACCTGACGGCCCCGGCCCGCGCCTACGACAACCTCGGCCAGCGCATCTTCTTCGGCACCGGCCAGACGGTGGACTGCGCGGTGGACTTGTCCGGCATCCCCACCGATGTCTCCACCGCCGGCAGCGAGCGGTGGCTGGGCGTCTTCCTGCGATTCACCCGCCTGCTGTCGGAGCCGCGCACGGACGGCAACTCCCAGCAGGTGTACTTCCGCCGCGACGAGTCCTTCGAGCTGGTGGTGCGCCAGGCGCCGGAGGGCCCCGTCGGCCAGGCGCCCAAGCCCGCCCTCCAGCCCGACGAGTTGCTGCTGTGCGACGTCCGGCGCCGCCCGGGGCAGACGCAGGTTCTCGCCGCGGACTTGGACACCTCCCGCCGCCAAGCCTTCATCTTCGCCCGGGGCACCTCGGTGGCCGTGGAGAGTGGCACCTGGGACGTCCTGAGTCCCAGCGCGGACACGGTGCAGGCGACGCTGGACGAGGTGGACGCCGAGCTGGCCGGCCACTTCTCCGGCGCCGCCCGGCGACACGGGGCCGGTGCCGTGGACTGCGCGCCCCACGGCTTCATCACCTCCACCACCGTGCAGGAGGCCGTGGACGAAGTCGCGGACAAGCTCTCCTCGGCCGCCGCTGGCACACCGGGTGCCTCCCGCGTGGGCGCGGACGCGGTGCCCGGCACCCCCAACCTCCTGCCGGCAGGCACCGTGGACGCGCAGCTCTCCTCGCTGCTGGGCTTCGTCAACTCCCACCAGGGCGCGGCGACCGGGGCCCACCACGCCAGCGCTATCGGCGCTTCGCCCCATGGCTACGTCAGCAGCACCAGCGTGCAGGCTCAACTCCAGGAGGTCGTCACCCGCCTCGGCGAGACGACGGCGAACAGTCCCGGCGCCTCTCGTGTCGGAGGAGACGCACTGGCCGGGACGCCCCACTCCCTTCCTGCCAGTAGCCTGCGGCAGCAGGTGGCCGCGCTGCTGGGCTTCCTCAACGGGCACGTCACCCAGGGAGCGGGGGCCCACGCGGCCTCCGCCGTCTCCGTCGCGGACACGGGCGACCTCCTCACTGAAGGCACCGTGGAAGCCGCCCTCGCCGAAGTCCTCGGGGCCTTCAGCGGCGGGCACTTCCGCGGCAACGAGACGTCCGCGGGCCAGCACAAGGCCATCCTTCAGCCCGTCCTGGGCGCAGGTCGCGTCCTTCTCCTCGACACCCAGGGCGCGGGCGGCGCAGCCGCGCGGCTGCGTCTCTACGCCGACAGCGACTCGGTGTGGTTCACCCTCAACGCCGCCTGGAATGGGAGCGCCTGGGCCCGCGATACCACCGGGGCGGCGGCGGGCGGCTTCCGCCTCTCACGCAACGAGGCCGAGTTCCTCCATGACGCCAGCCTCACCGCCACCTTCGCCTCCTGGACGCGCACGTTGCGACTCCCGCTGAGTAGCACCGCCAGCAACACCTCCTTCGAGTTGGCGGGCAGCGTGCGCGAGGTGGGCCGGCTCGGCCTCCAGTACAGCAACAGTGACACCGCCGCGCACGACAACCTGTCCGGCGGCGGTTCGGTGACGTTCCGCAGTCGCTTCCCCACCGCGCCCTCCTCCATCGCCCTCAGCCCCTACGCCTTCGCCGGAAGCTTCGTCGGCAATCCCACCGTCATGGTGCCGGACAGAGACGGCTTCGCCTTCTACAGCCACCAAACCCTCCCAGGCCTCGCCGCGACGTACTGGTTCGGCTCGTACACCGCTGTCGCGTAAGGGCGCCCCCATGGCCATTCACGAAGTCACCACCGAGGACGTACTTCAGCGCTGCGCCCGGTGCGGCAGCAGCAATCGCCTCTCCCTCGACACGCTGGAGGTCGGCGTCGCGCGTCGGGAGGACGTGGACGACGGCCTCGTCCAGCTCCCTCCCTGCCCCGCCTGCCGCTCCACCGAGTTTCTCATCCGCGCCGCCGAGAGCGAGCCGGCGCATCCGGCACCAGGAAGCTTCGGGCACCTGCACCGGCTCCTCGTCGGCCACCTCCATGCCGAGCTGGTCCAACGCGGGCGCCTGCACACGGTGCTCAAGCCCAAGGGGGGCGGCGCCAGAAAGGTGGCCGTGCATCCCCTGTCGCAGGAGACTCGCGAGCGATGGTTCCCCCAGGGCCTCCGACTCGCGGTGCCCCTCCGACGAGCAGCCCCGCGCCCCGGGAAAGTCCAGTCAATAGGCATACACTGCCAGCAAACACCCCCTGCGCCCGCCATGCCCAGGGGTGTCCCGAATCCCTCTCTCCTCGACTTGATATGTCTCGAAGACAGAGCATGTATGTCTTCGCGCGCCACCCCACTGCGCGCCAGGGAGACACATATGCTTATCGGCACCGACACCACCTACCTCAGCAACGAAATCCCCGGCCTCCGGGGGCAGAAGGTCCGCATCTTCGCGGTGTTGCGCGGTGGCCTCCGCCCAGACGCCAACCCGGACGCGGACGACTACTACGTGAATGACGACGAGAAGCTGGCGCGCCTCGGGGGCGTCACGGCCGAGGACTGCATCGACGCTGCTCCCATTCACCCGGACGGAACCACCTCCTTCGTGCATGTCGACCCGCGCGCCGTCGACTTGGAGTGCTTCGCGCACCTGCGCAATCCCAGCGCACAATGACTTGCCATGCGCGCGAAACAGAGCGCGTATGTCTCACGCGCGCCGTCCAAGACGCACGAAAGGACAAAACAATGACACCCCGCAAGCCCCGCCCCGCCAACGCCTCGAAGCCCGCCCAGGCGCCCGCAGAGACCCTCAAGCGCATTGTGCGCGAGGAGATGAACATCGAAACGCTGAAGACACGCAACAGCGACAGCCTCGACATCCACGAGGTGGCGGTGTGGCAACTGAGGGACGCCCTCGAAGCGGCCTACCAAGCCGGCATCCGCGCCGCCAACAGCCCCCGCAGCACGTAGTCCCCCCACTCACCACCGACGCCCCGCCCAGCGGGGCAGCCGCGCATGAGGGCCGCCGGGCCGCCCTCGTGAACGGCAGACGTGTACCCACGGCCCGAAAAGGAAAACACCGCCATGCCCCGTAACACCGCACCGAAGACGAAGAAGCTGGAGTCCATGAACCTGACGGAGCTGCGCGCCCGCTACCGCGAAGTGGTGGGCGAGGAGACGCGCAGCCCGAACAAGAAGGTCCTCATCCGCCGCATCGAGGAGTCCCTCGCCGCCCAGAAGCGGCGCAGCCCCACCCGCCGGGCGACGGCCGCCACCCCCAGCGCGCCTCCGGCGCCTGCCGCACGGACCGCCACGTCGGACGAGGGCACGCAGCCTGCCAGCCAGCACGGGCGCTTCGCCGGCATGTCGCTGGAGGCGTTGCAGGCGAAGTACCGCGAAATCGTGGGGCGCCCGACGGGCAGCAGCGACATCCCCTACCTCAAGTGGAAGATTCGGGAGGCAGAGGCCGGACGCGTGCCGGTGGGCCCCCGTCCCGAGCGCGAGGTGAAGGTGCGCGAGGACGGCAAGCGCGTCATCCCCCTCTCCTTCGACGCGGAGGACTTGGCGGCCGTGGACAAGGCCTGGCGCGACGCGGGCATCCCGAGCCGGGCTCGTTTCTTCATGCGCGCGGTCCACCGAGAACTCACGGCCATGGGCGCCACCGAAGCCGCCACGCGCTTCGCCCCGAAAGAGGAGGAGTGAGGTACGCCATCGCGACGAAGCAACAGGCCCCACAGCTCCTCACTTCGAAAGTTGCGACCTTCGTTGCGAGGGGCTGATCTACGTCCCTTCATGGGCACGAGAGACGAGGTTCGGCACTTTCTGAGCACAGGTGAGCACGACGCGCACTGCCGAGTCTGGCCAGGCGACCGTATCGAGAGGGAGCGACGCGCGCATGAGGAGCTTCGCCAAGCCCTCGTGGTGGAGGTGCAGCGACGAACGGCGACCCTTGCCGCCGAGGAGCGACTCCGGGGCCTCGACATCGTCCCCCTCACCCGGCGGAAGGTGGAGCCCATGGTGCGCGGCCTCTTCCCCGCCTCGGAACAGGGCGCAGTCCTCTCTCTCCTGGAGAAGTCCGTCGTCTTCCTCACTCCGGCCAACATCGCCCAAGTCCTGCTGGAGTCCTCCTGGCTGAGCACTGCGTGGGACTTGGCCAACCTCTACCTCCTCAGCGTCGGCGTCGAGTTGCTGGGGCCAGAGGCGCCCCAACTCCTGGGCCTCAGCGAACACACCACATGCTACGTCTCCCTCGCATATTTCGACGAGGCGTCCCCCTTCGCCGATTACCTCGTGCACGAGGCGGCCCATGTCTTCCACAACTGCAAGCGCCGCACGGTGGGCCTGCCCGAGACCCGCCGACGCGAGTGGCTCCTCGACATCGACTTCTGGAAGCGTGAGACGTTCGCATACGCCTGCGAGGCGTATAGCCGCGTCCTCGAGGCCGGCAGCAACCGCCAGGCGCGCATAGCGCTCGCCGAGGAGTACGCGGCCTGCGCGGCGCCATCCGATGAGCGTGTCTCGGTCAGCAAGATGGCGGAACTCGTCCGTGAAGCCGCGGCGGCGCGCAATGGGTGGAAGCACATCCTCGCCCGGTGCGCCCCACCGACTCGGGCCGTCACGCAGACCTCCGCGACAGAGGTAACAACAACAGCCCGGCGTCACGGACCATGAAAACTCGGGAGGGGTGCCCTTTCCCGTGCGGTGGCGTCAGGGCCGGCCGTCCGGTTCGACGGGGGCCAGGCGCCCCTCCACCGTGACGCGCAGCACGTGGGCCGGAGCGAATGCGCCAGCCCGGCCACACACGACTTCATCGAGTCGCTGATTCGTCGTCCCCACGACGAGGTCCCCCGCTTCATCCAGCGCGTATGCCATCGGCGCACCTGGGAGAGTCACCCAAGGCGTGGCACGCCACCGCCCCTCGGACTCGTCGACACGCACCAGGCGCCCCGCACCGCCAGCCAGGTGTGCCAGGCCCTCCACCACCACGAGGGTGCCGTGCATCCGCACCGCCTGCAGGGGGTTGGCGTGTGGCTCCTCCAGCACCGTCACCCGCCCGGCCTCGTGCACTTCTAGCGTGCCGCCAAACTCCCCGTCATCCCGTCCGACGAGGCAGGCCTCCCCCATCGCTTCGAGGACGGACGCCGAGTCCCCATCAGGCACGGCTGCACAGGGACTCCCATTCGGGGGCGCCTTCGGCTTGTCCCAGTGCAACTGGACGGAGGTATGCCCCTCGCACACCGTCCACTCCCCACTTCGTCCTGGAATGAGGTGGGCGCAGTCGATGGAGTCCGCCGGCCGCACCTCCTGGTCGGAGCGCCAATCCAGGGCCAACCTCGCGTGGCTCCGCGCCACCGGAGAGGCGTGCGTCGCCACCACCCCCTGGAGCAGCGGCTTCAGCTCCTCCGCATGCGCCCGGAAGCCGTAGCTGCCCAGCGCATTAACCGCCGCGGCTTGGACTTCGCTGTGCGGCGCGTCCACCGCTTGGCGCAACGCTCCGAGGGCGGCTGAATCTCCGACGCGTCCAAGGGCCTCCGCAGCCCGCGCGCGCTCCCATCCCTCCTCCCCCGTGGCCAGCAGCCGCAGCAGCGGCTCCGTCGCGGCCGGCCGCGCCACGGGCCCCAGGGACGCGAGGCTCGTGAGCGCCTGGGCACGGCATTCAGGCACGGCGAGTTGCTGGAGGACGAGGGGCACCGCTGCAGGACTCTCGAAGGCCACCAGCGCCTGCAGCGCCACGGGCGTGAGGCGCACATCCGCTCGTTGTAACGCCTGGAGTGCCTCGGGTGCCGCCTCCGCCCCTCGGCGCTCGTGGGCCGCCAACACCGACGCCACGTAGGCCGCGCGCGGGGTGCACCCGTCGAAGATGACCTCGCAGCCTGGCGCTGGGGCTGCCGGGCAGGACGCCCCTGGTGGTCGCCGGAGAATGGGCTCCGCCAGCTCGCGAGCGAGAAGCATCCGCAGGCGGGGGACGACGTCTTCCGTGTGCGAGGAGGCGCGCCGGGCGAGCACGTAGCGCACCCGAGCCAGCGCCTCCCAGCTCGACTCTGGATTCTCCAGCACATCCAACAGCACCGGGCCCAATGTCGGCCCAAGGTGCTCCAGCGTCGACATGCGCGACGCTAGGAGGTGCCTCACGATGGCTGGAGCGGCTCGCTCGTCATCGAGTGAGGAGAGTGCGTGAAGGGCCATCCCACCAGGCTCCCGCGCATACGCGTCGAGGAGCGCAGGCACGGCGCCCTTGGCCTTCTCTTCCATAGCCGCCAGCGCCTGGGTCGCACCGCCGCGGACTCGACGGTCAGCATGACGAAGGAGCTGAACCAGCTGGGGGACGACGTCCTTCTCCGCTCGCCCCAGCTTCCAGGCAGCACACGCCTGCTCCGGCGGCAGCCACTTCTCACCGGTGTCTGGGCTGTGGGCCTCCTGCAGGAGCGCGAGGCACGCGTCGGCCCCCTCGCAGCAGCCCTCCCACGTCATGACGTCGTCCCGCCTCCACGCGTGCCGGGCACACCCCAACGCTAGCGCCATCACCGCGCAAAAGAGCCCGGCCAACCACCTGGGGCGCCCGGACTTCACCACTCCTGCCATGTCATCGCCTCTCAATCATCCCTCTCGGTGAAGGGACTTCGAACCCAACGATTCAGTCAGTCGCCAAATGCGCAGCGACGGAGCGCTGCGCTCGAGGTGCCTTCACGACGCGGGTGCCGGCCACCCAGTCGTGAAGGCACCGCCGCTCCTCCCCGAGGATGAAGAGTGCATCCACGAGGCCGAACCAGACGCAGTAGCCGCAGAGCGCCATCGGGAGCGCGTTCCTCAGCAGGGCGATCCGCCACGCCTCCGCTGGAAGGCCATCCCGTCGGACGACTCGAATGCCCAAGAGCCTCTTGCCGAAACTCGCCCCAGTGCCTCGAATCAAGCTCGCCTGCACGAGCAACGCGAGGAACGCCGGAACGTAAACAGCTGGCGCTTTCATCGCCGCCTCGCCCGGCAGCGCCAGGCACCGAAGCACGCCCAGGAGCAGGGACGGGAGCAAGAGCGCGGCACCATCAACAAGGCTTGCTGCGAGCCGGGCCCAGCACGTCGCCAGCTCTGGAGCTGCCTGGAGGCACCGCCAGCACAGACCCGCTCCGGACGAGGCGCAGAAGGCACAGGTGAAAGTGCCGCAACGAGTACAGGCAATAGCGGCGGCGAAGCCTGGATGCTCGGAGCATTGGTCTTCCGAAATCGATTCAACAGCCTCGCGGAAGTCGGACATGGAGGGCCGCAGCACAGCTACGCCCGCCCCAAGGCGGCAAGTTCCTTCAGGGGGAATCTCCCGCCTGCACCGACAAACACAACCCAATAGGTATAATCCACTAGACCATCACATCAGGATCAACACCTCGGAATTGCTTGACACCAGCCTCGGCCACAAGCTCGATGGATTCGACGAGCCACACGAGCCACATGCCAATATGCAGAACGACTACTTCATGCTCATGGGCGATTCGCTCAACCAATGGATGCAGCGCGAAGGACCGCCCCCCCAGAAGCAGCTTGTTGGAGTCCCCTGGCAACAGCGCCCAGTCTTCGTGACAGAACCCATCAAGCTACGCATCCGCACAGGAGTGCTCCCGAAGGAACCCTTCCCTGCCTATGAGGGCTCTTGTGAGCCCCTGCTCTCCGCCCGGGCCAAGTCCCTCCTTGAGCCTCTTGCCATCAGCCAGCTTCAGTTTCTCCTGGCGGACGTCTCCGTCGAAAGCGGGGAGGTCCAGAGGTTCTGGTGGCTCCATGTCTGTCGCTCGATTTATTGCGTCGACAAGAAGCGCACGAAGGGCCTCTTCTACTCTCCCCGGGAGATGTTGGCGATTGGCAAGCTCGTGCTCGATGAGCATGCGCTCGCAGCCATTCCCCTGGAGAGCCGGCTCATCTTCCGACTGGGCGAACTCCTCTACACCCTCCTCCTCCACTCGTCCCTGGTGGACCAACTGCGAGGCTGGGAGGCAGAGGGGTTCAAATTCATGCCTGTCGCCGAGTGGTACCATCCCGACTTTATCGAGGACTACGATGGCCCGTGACGCCCTGGCCGCACCCATCGCCACGTGGAGCGCTTCGAGACGTACTTCCACCGGGCGAGGGAAAGCCAGGGCCCATGGCGCTGGCGCTGGCGCTTGATGTACCCGCGCGCCTGGCGCTCCACCTCGCCGCGCCAAGCGAAGCCAGTCTCTGACAACACCGCCGGGACAGCTACGGGGCCACGCAGGTAGACGGTTCGCACCGGCAGGCCCTCATGGGCCTCGCGTTGACCTGCCTCTTCGATTCAGAGCCGTGAGCCCTCGGCCTCCAAGAGCAAACCGAAGATGACGGCGTAGCGCGCGGCCTCCCGCGCCCAGGCCGCGTGCGCTGGCTCGTGTCCCTCGTCGATGAGCAGGGAGCGCTCCCGACGAGGGCCCTCGTCCAGGTCCTCGCCCGTCCACCGGGGCCGCCAGGACGCGAGGACGGAACTCCCGTCGCCGAGCAGCCCCAGAAGGAACGTGGTGCCGTCCAGGGTGTACCCGGACAGGGAGAGAGTATCCCCGAAGAGGCGGGCACCTTCGTCAGGGTGCCGAACCTCCAGCAGCCAGGGCTGGCGCAGAAGGGCGGGCGGCGTGTCGGGGAGCGCGTGGAGATCAACCACCGCTGCATGCTGTGACGCCGCGCCGTGCAGTTGGTGCACGACGAGTTGGTGCCGTCCCAGCAGGCCCAGCATCGCGACGTCGATGAGGTTGGGCTCGGACTCCACCGCCTTCAGGCCCCAGGTGCTGAGCGCCAGTTCCTCCGCGACTGCCTGCGGGTCACTGCCGTAGAGGAGCGGCACTTCGGCCAGGCGGGGAGCCAGTTCGGCGAGGAGGTCCGAAATCATCGTCAGGCTCATGGCCACGCCAGGTCGATGTGGACCGTCAGCTCTCGCCGGCCGTCGGCCTCCAGTTCCACATCCTGCGCCAGCCGCATCCGCATGGAGGGCCTCCTCCGGCAGCAGTAGGCGTCGGGCGCGCGGCCGGCGGCGACAGCGACAAGGCCCATGTCACCCTGAAGCTCACCGACGCCCCGGGCGACACCTTCGAGAAGGCCGTGGTGACCATCTCGAAGGTGTACCTGAAGGGCAGCGTGGACGGAGGGGAGGACGGCAAGGGCGACGTGGTGCTCCTGAGCGAGCCCGTCACCACCGACCTGATCACCCTGGCCAACGACACCGCGGACCTGGTGAAGGACGCGGAGGTGCCGGCGGGCACGTACAAGGAGCTGCGCTTCGTCATCACCGGCGGCTACATCCAGGTGAAGGGGGACGGAGGCAGCCGCATCTTCGCCACCTCCCGCGACTACGAGGGCCTGCCCGACGGGGCCCAGGTGGATGGCGACCTGCACATGCCCAGCGCCAGCAGCTCCGGCCTGAAGGTGAAGTTCGACAAGGACGCGGATGTCACCATCACCAGCGATGACGACCAGAAGGTCATCCTGGTGGACTTCGACGTGGCGCAGAGCTTCGGCAAGGAAGCCGGCGGCTCCGGCCGGTGGGTCATGCGCCCCATCATCAAGGGCGCGGACCTCCAGTTCTCCGGCAACGTGGAGGTGACGCTGGAGGCAGGCAGCGTGTCGCTGCCCCTGGGCCCGACGCAGCTGGGCAGCTTCTCCGCGGTGCTGATCAACGCCGACGGCAGCCGCGAGACAATGGCGTTCACCGCCCGCACACCCACCCAGTACGTCGCGGACTTCAAGTACTTCTTGCCCGGCACCTACCAGGTGGACCTGACGGCGGCCGCGGGCGTGTCCTTCAGCACGGACATTGCGCGTCCGGCGACCGCGACGGTCAGCTCGGGCGCGGAGTCCGATGTGCACTTCGTCCTGACGTCCTTCGACGTCGAGTAGGACTTCGGGCTTCGGGGTTCAGGCCGCCTTCTCGCCCGTCTGCGCCTGGGCGGCCTGGACCTCGAGGGCAATCTCAATCTTCTCGCCCACCAGCACGCCGCCCGCCTCCAGCGCCTGGTTCCACGTCAGGCCGAAGTCGCTGCGGTTGATGGACGTCTTCGCCTCGAACGCGGCCTTGGTGTTGCCCCACGGGTCCTTGGCGATGCCCAACTGCTCGGCCTCCAGGACGACCTCGCGGCTGATGCCGCGGATGGTGAGCTGGCCCGTCACCTTCAGGTGCTTGCCGGCGGGCTCCACCTTCGTGCTCTGGAAGGTGAGGGCCGGGAACTGCGCCACGTCGAAGAAGTCCGGCGAGCGCAGGTGGTTGTCGCGCTGCTCGACGCCGGTGTGGATGCTCGCCGCTTCGATGGAGACGGAGACCGCCGAGGCCGCGGGGTTCGCGTCATCCAGCGTGAGGGTACCGCCGAACTTCGTGAAGTTGCCGCGCACCTTCGCGACGACCATGTGCCGGACGCTGAAGTGGATGCCCGTGTGCGTGGTGTCGATGTTCCAGGCGGTGGTGGCCATGGTCGTCTTCCTTGTCGTGAGCGCCGCGCTAGCGGCGGTGTGTTTCAACGAGGCGTAAGGTAGCGGCCCCCCACGTTCCGGATTAGACGGGACCGATAGGAAGCACTGTTCCACCGCTGGGACAGTCACCTCTCCGCGCGAGGGCACGGCCATGGACCTCAACGAACTCCTCGTCTTCGCCCGGGTGGTGCAGGCGGGCAGCTTCACGGCGGCGGAGAAGGCGCTGCGCATGCCCAAGTCCACCGTGAGCGCAAGGTGTCCGAACTGGAGGAGCGCGTGGGCGCGCAGCTGCTCCAGCGCACCACGCGCACGCTGCACCTCACGGAGGTGGGCCGCGCGTACTACGCGCACTGCGAGCGCATCGTCGCGGAGGCGGAGGCCGCCGAGCTGGCGGTGACGCGCCTGCAGGCGGGGCCGTACGGCCTGCTGCGCGTGACAACACCCCTGTACGTCCATTTCCTCGCGCCGCTGGTGGCGCGCTTCATGGAGAAGTACCCGGACGTGCAGGTGGAGCTGCTCTGTACGGACCGCGCGGTGGACCTGATGGAGGAGGGCTTCGACCTCGCGGTGCGCGCCGGCAAGCTGCCGGACTCATCGCTGATGGCACGGCGGCTGGGGACATCGAGTGGCTCGTGGTGGCTTCGCCGGGGTATCTCCAGGCGCGGGGTGCGCCGAAGACGCCAGCCGACCTGGAGAAGCATGACTGCCTCTTCTTCGGCAAGTTGGTGCAGGGGAACGTCTGGACGCTGCACGCGGGCGGGCGTTCGGTCGAAGTGAAGGTCTCCGGGCGGCTGGTGATGAACGAGCCGGACATGCTGCGCGCGGTGACGTCGTTGGGCGCCGGAGTGGCGCTCATCCCGGGCCAGCAGTGCATCGAGGACCTGGCGTCCGGGCGGCTCCAGCGCGTGCTGCCGGACTGGAGCTCCACGGGCGCGCCGGTGCACGCCGTCTATCCGCCCACGCGCCACCACGTGCCCAAGGTGATGGCGTTCGTGGAGGTGCTGCGCGAGCACTGGCCCCACAACCAGGAAGCCTCCAAGCGAGCGAAGCGCTGAGACAGTGCGGACGTTTCGTTCCGTGGATGGAACGATGTGTCCCGAGGTTCGCGTCTGGTCAGGGGGGCTTCCGGAGCGCATGTTGTGTCTCGAAAGGAAGCACACACCATGATGAACGTTCGCCCCTCCGAAGCACGCGGTCACGCCAACCACGGCTGGCTGGATTCGCATCACACCTTCTCCTTCGCCAGCTACTTCGACCCGGAGAACATGGGCTTCCGCTCCCTGCGCGTCATCAACGAGGACCGCGTGCAGTCCGGCGAGGGCTTCGACACGCACCCGCACCGGGACATGGAGATCATCACCTACCCGCTCAGCGGCGCCATCGCGCACCGGGACAGCACGGGAGGCCAGGGACTCCTGCGCGCCGGTGAGGTGCAGCGCATGACGGCCGGCACGGGTGTGATGCACAGCGAGATGAACGGCTCCAACGAGGACGTCCACTTCCTCCAGATCTGGATCATCCCGGACAAGAAGGGGCTGAAGCCTAAATATGAGCAGAAGTTCTTCCCGGAGAAGGACCGTCAGGGACGCTGGCGTGTCGTGGCCAGCCCCGACGCCCGCGACGGCAGCCTCACCGTGCACCAGGACGTCATCCTCAACAGCACGCTCCTGAGCCCGGGCGAGAAGGCGGAGTACACGCTGCCCAAGGGGCGTCACGCCTGGGTGCAGATTGCCCGGGGCACCGGCACGCTCAACGGCGTGGCGCTGAAGGCCGGTGACGGCGTCGCCGTGACCGACGAGTCGAGCCTCGTGCTCACCGCCTCCGAGCCGCTGGAGGCCCTGCTGTTCGACCTGGCCTGATGCGCCGGGCACGAAGAAGGCCCCCGGATCCCTGAGTGGACCCGGGGGCCTTGTCGTTTTCAGGCGCTCCCCTTCCCCAGGTCCGGCCACGTCAGGTAGGTGGAACCCCAGGTGAAGCCCGAGCCGAACGCGGTGATGAGGATGCGCTCTCCAGGCCTGGGCATGGCGTGCGCTAGGGCCAGGGGAATGGAGGCCGCGGAGGTGTTGCCGCACCGGTCCACGTTGATCACCCTTCGCGCCGGTGGAATCCCCAGCCGGTCCGCCACGGCGTTCAGGATGCGCGTATTCGCCTGGTGGGCCACGAACCGGTCGATCTGATCCACTTCCAGGTTCGCCCGCTCCAGCAGGCGCAAGGACGACTCCGACATCCGCCGCACGGCGTGCCGGTAGACATGTCCGCCATCCATCCGGAGGAACCGCCGGCCTCCTGTCTCCTGCGTCACGGGCATCCGCGAGCCTCCCGCCTCGACGAACAACTGCCGCGCGTGCTCGCCATCACTGCCCAGGTCGAAGGGGCCCACCGCCCCCGGCTCGTCCGGGGATCCCGCTCGCAGGCAGACGGCCCCGGCGCCGTCTCCGAACAGCACCGCGGTCGAGCGGTCATTCGCGTCGACGATGCGGCTCATCACCTCCGCGCCAATCACCAGCACGCGCTCCGCGATGCCTCCGGAGATGAGCCCCGCTCCCGCCGCCAGCGCGTAGACGAACCCCGAACACGCGGCCTGGACGTCGAAGGCCGCGGGGGTGGCCAGCCCGAGCCGGGCGGCGACGAGGGGGGCCACCCCTGGCATCGGGTGGTCCGGCGTCGTCGTGGCAACGACCACCGCGCACGCCTCCCCGCCCCAGCCCCGGCCCTGGCGCAGGGCCGCACGCCCCGCTTCGACCGCGAGGTCGCTGGTGGCGATGTCCACCCCGGCGATGCGCCGCTCGACGATGCCGGTGCGGCTCTGGATCCACTCGTCGCTGGTCTCCAGCCTGGACGCGAACTCGTGGTTGTCCATCACCCGGGGCGGCATGGCGATCCCCAGACCGTCCAGGACGGCCACCACGGAGGGCCGCCTCGCCGCGCGACGCCCGCGCGGCGCGACGTCCTCGAACTCCAGGCCCAGCGACGCCTCCGCCTCGCCGTCGGCCGGGGACTCGTCCGCGCCCACCTCCTCCTTGACCTTCCTCGCCAGGGGCCTGCTCATGCCCGCCTCGCCCTGGCTGCCTCACGCCGGACCTTCCCCGCGTCCTTCTTCGCCTGATGGTAGGTCAGCGCCATCCGGATGCAGTCGCGCAGGGCCTCCACGGGCACGGGGTCGTCCACGCCGAAGACGAGCGCCCGGTCCCCCTCGAAGGTGAACGCGCGGGGATACAGCTTGCGGAACGTCGGGACCAGCTTCGTCTGGCAATGGAAGAAGACGGCGTACCTGTCCCCGGCGGCGTCCTTCGTGTTGATGCGGATGAGGCTGCCGCTCTTTGATTGCGTCGTGAGGAAGCTGGGCTCCCCCCAGCGGAGGGCCTCCTCCAGTTCGCCCACGCCCTCGGTCTCCGCCGCCGTGTCATGGATGAGCTGGCGAAGGAACATCAGCCGCGGTGCCACCTTCCTTGGAAAAGCCATGAAGGCCGCCGCGACGTCCGCGTTCTGGAACTCCCTGAATCCACCGGCCGGCTTGCTCAATGACATCCTCCCCTCACTTCCATTCAATGATGGTCCGCGTCCCGGCAACCAGTGGCGCGGCGCCCGCCTGGACCTGCTGGACGATGTCCGCGACGACGTCCGCCTTCTTCCCAACGAAGTAGTGCTCTCCGTCCTTCAGCACCACCAACCGCACCGTGCGGGTGAGCTCCCCCCAACGAAGGTAGCGCTGCCGGAAGCCCTTCGTGAGCGCGTCATCCGCGCTGACGATGTTCACGATGGGCGCGGTGAGCCTCCAATCCCGCCGGCGCTTGCCATAGGCGAACGCCATGCGCGCGTCCCGCCGGAACCTGCGCACCATGCCGGCGAGCGTCTTGCTGTCGATGTCGTCCTTCGGGGCGCCCCAGGCCTTCATCAGGCCGTGGATCCGCTCGTCGCCCACCCATCGCCACAGGTCGCTGACGGGCAGCAGGCCCGCGGCCTTGTGGAAGGGGAACGCCGCTCCCACGAAGAGCACCTTCACCGTCCTGCCGCTCGCCTCCAGGCGGCGGGCGATCTCCAGGGCGAGGAAGCTTCCCGTGCAATGCCCATACACCCCGAGCGGTCCCTCGACGCGCTCCAGGATTCGCGCCACGCAGGCCTCGGCCAGCCGTTCAACGGAGTCCAGCTCCGCGCTGGTGTCCAACGGGGGCGGCGCGACGGCATAGACGGCGATGCGCGCGTTGCGCCGGCCCAGTTCCCGCGCCAGCGGCTGGTACACCGCCGCGTCGGCTCCGGCATAGGGACAGCAGATGATGGACAGCTCCGCCGGGCCCTCGCTCTCCAGCAGCCGCGGCACCAGCTCCCGCTCCAGGGCCGGGCCCGCGTCCAGCAGCCGCGCCAGCCCCTCGATGGTGGGCTGGCGATGGAAGGCCACCGGGTCGAACCGCGAGTCCGGCAGCGCCCCCTCCACCCGGGTGGCCATCATCGCGAGCTTCAACGAGTGCCCGCCCAGCTCGAAGAAGTCCGCGGTGACGCCCACCTCCCGCAGGCCCAGGAGCTCCTTCCAGATTTCCGCCAGCACGCGCTCGGTCCGGGTCCGGGGCGCGACGGAGGCGCCGTCCGGCCCCAGCACGCCTTCGGTGCGCCGAAGCGCGGCCCGGTCCACCTTGCCGCTGGGCGTGAGCGGAAGCGCTTGCAGCGCGATGAAGCGGGAGGGAACCATGTGCTCCGGCAGCTCGGCCCCCACGAAGGCCCGCAGGGAGGCCACCCCCGGCGCGGTCCCCTCGCGCGGCACGAGGTAGGCCACCAGTTGCCGCTCCCCCGTCGCGTCCGGCTCCGCGAGCACGGCGCAGTCGCTCACCTGCGCGTGCTGGAGCAGGCAGGATTCGATCTCCCCCAGCTCGATGCGGAAGCCCCGGACCTTCACCTGGTGGTCGCGGCGCCCCAGGTACTCCAACGTGCCGTCGGGCAACCACCGCGCCAGGTCCCCCGTCTTGTACATCCGGGGGCTTGCGCCCGCGTCGTGGGGGTTCGGGATGAAGCGCTCCGCGGTCAGGCCGGCGCGTCCCAGGTAGCCCCGGGCCAGGCCCACGCCCGCGATGTACAGCTCCCCGGCAACGCCCACCGGCATCGGCTCCAGGCACGCGTCCAGCACGTACAGCTGGATGTTGGCGATGGGCTGCCCGATGGGCACCCGATGGTCCGCTCGCGGGCGCGCGCGCCAGAAGGACACATCCACCGCGGCCTCCGTCGGGCCGTACAGGTTGTGCAGCTCCGCTCCCGGCAGCAGCGCCGCGGTCCGCTCCACCAGCGGCCGGGGCAGGCTCTCCCCGCTCGCGAAGACGCACCGCAACGACGCGCAGCGCCCCGGCTCCAGCACGTCGACGAAGGCGCGCAGCATGGACGGCACGAAGTGGCAGACGGTGATGCGCTCCGCTTCCAGCGTGCGTGCCACCGCACGGGGGTCCGTGTGGCGCCCCGGCGGCATCATGACGAGGGTGGCGCCGGTCATCAGGGGCCAGAAGAACTCCCAGACGGACACGTCGAAGCTGTACGGCGTCTTCTGCAGCACCCGGTCCGCCGGGCCCAGGCCGTACTGCTCCTGCATCCAGGCCAGCCGGTTGTGGACCGCGCCGTGAGACACCATGCAGCCCTTGGGGTTGCCCGTCGACCCCGACGTATAGATGACGTAGGCCAGATGGCGTGGCTCCACGGCGCTGAATACGGGCGCCTCCTCTCCTTCCGCCGGGTCCTCCCACAGCTCGCGCGGGCTCACCACCGCGGCGCCCGCGTGCGGGAACTTCTCCTGGAAGCGCGGCTGCACCAGCAGCACCGGCGCGCGGATGTCGGACACCACGAAGGAGATCCGCTTCTCCGGGTGCTCCGGGTCGATGGGCACGTAGGCCCCCCCGGCCTTGAGGATGCCGAGCAACGCGACCACCAGCTCGGCGGAGCGCTCCATGCAGACGCCCACCAGGCTGTCCGGCCCCACCCCGCGTGACTGGAGGAAGCGGGCCAGGCGGTTCGCCCTCGCGTCCAGCCGCCGGTACGACAGGGCCTGGCCTTCGAACGACACGGCGACCGCGTCCGGCGTCTGGCGGGCCTGGGCCTCGAAGAGGCCGTGGAGCGTGGCCGTGGGACGCGTCACGCGGGGCCCGTTCCAGGAGCGGAGCAGTTGCTCGCGCTCCGCCTCCGACAGCAGCGGGTGGTGGCCCAGCGGCCGCGACGGTGCCTGCATCACGGCTTCCAGCAGCCGCGTGTACTGCTCCAGGCAGCGGGCCATCAGCGCCGCGTCATACAGGTTCGCGTCGTACGTGAACCGGAGGACGAAGCCCCGGGCGCGCTCGAAGACCTCCAGGGAGAGCTCGTACTCTCCTTCCTGGAACACCTCCTCCACCATCTCCACCGCGAAGTCCGCGTGGGACGCCTCGGGTGGGGGCTCCGCCCCGATGGCGCCCTGATAGGCGAACACCGCCTGGAATACTGGAGCCCGCTCCGTCGTCCCCAGTCCCAGCGCGCGCACCAGCGCCGCGAAGGGATGGCTGTTCGCCAGCCCCTCCAGCACCCGCGACTGGACCTCCCGCTGGAACGCGTCGAAGGACTGGCCGCTGGAGGCCCGGGTCCGGATGGGCACCATGTTGACGAAGAAGCCGAGCGCCTGGGCGTCCCCGGCACCGGACCTCAGGTCGACAGGGAGCCCGAGGATGGCGTCCTGCTGTCCGGTGAGCCGGAACAGGAGGACCTTGAACACCGCCAGGAAGAAGCTGGAGGGATAGGCCTTGGACTCCCGGACGAACCGCGCCACGGCTTCGGACAACGGGCCCGGCAGCGGCTGGTGGCACACGCCCCGAGGCAGCGCCGGCGCACCGGCCCCCCTGTGCTCGCGGGGGAGCGCCAGGGTGGGGAGCGGCCCCTCCAGTCGCGTCTTCCAGTACGCCAACCGCCGGGCGCCCTCCGCCCCCTGGAGCAGCCGCCGCTCCTGTTCGACGAAGTCGGCGAACGCACGGGAGGGCGGACGGGGCTCCGGACTCCGGCCCCCCGCGCTCAGCGAGTAGAGGCGTAGGAACGCGTCGCGGAAGGGCCGGAACGAGTTCCCGTCGAAGACGATGTGGTGCACGGTGAAGAGGACGTAGGCCTCCCGGTCCGAACGCCACAGGAGCCGCGCGCGCAGCAGCGGTCCCTGTTCCAGGCGGAACGGCTCACGGGCGCGCAACCGCAGGTGCGCGATGACGGCGTCGGGCGAGAGCGCGGAGACGTCCTCCTCTTGCAGCTCCACGCGCCGGGTGACGTCGAAGGACTGGACGAGGCCGGCCTCCGCGGCCTGGATGGACGCGCTCAACGCGGGGAACTCGCGCAGCAGCGCCGCGCACGTCCGCTCCAGACGGGCCCGGTCCACGCTGCCCTTCACGTGGAAGCAGACCGGGCAGTTGTAGGCGCTCATCGCCGGATCCAAGCGCTGCACCGTCCACAGCCCCTGCTGTCCTTCGGAGAGGGGCGGAGCGGCGTCGGGAGCCTTCGGGGGACGCGGCTCCCGCACGGGCGCGGTGCGCGCTTCCGGCAGCTGGGGTCCGAGCCAGGCGGCCAGCTCGCCCACGGTCCTGTGCCGCAGGAACAGGTCGGCCGGGAGCGCCGTCCCCACGGCCTTCTCCAGCGCATGGACGGCGCGGACCATGCCCATGGAGTTCAGCCCCAGCTCGTGGAAGCGCTGGTCGGAGGACAGCGGGAAGGAAACGTCCCCGAGCTGGTTCGTGAGGCCCTCGCGGATGAGCGCCATCGCGCCTTCGGCCCGCGCGTCGGGCGAGGCCTTGCGCGGCGCGAGGCTGGACCGCGGCTCCCCGGGCCTGGCGTCGCGGACCTGGCGGTGCGTCTGGAACGGGTGGGTGGGAAGGGGCACCTTCCGCGAGCGCGCGCCCCATCCTTCCGGGAGGCCCCCGTCCCAGCGTCCCTGGACCCAGGCCCGGGCCATCCCGTCCAGCGTCGTGGAGGAGAGCGCGGCGTCCGGCGCGCCGCTCGCTTCCGGCACGGTCCCGGTCCAGAGGCCGTCCACGGAGGTTCCCCGCAGGAAGGCCTCCAGGCGCGCGGCCCATGCGTCGAGCGAGGCCGCCACCACCGCGAGTCTCTGTGCGAAGGCGTCGCGCCCCAGCAGCAGGGTCGTGGCGACCTGCGACGGCGGCACGCGCCCGGGTTCAGCACTCCCCAGGAAGGCGACCCAGGTCTCCACGTAGCGCCGGAGCTGCTCGGGCGACCTGGCGGAGAGGACGAACAGCCAGGGCCCGGTTTCGTCCGGAGGCGGCGCCACGGCGGGAGGACTCTCAAGCAGCACGCTGGCGTAGGCCCCCGTCCCGCCGAAGCTGTTGACGAGCGCCCTCAGGGGAGCCCCGCCGCGTCCCTCCCAGGGCCGGGCCTCGTCGAGGATCTCCACCGGCCCGCCCTCCAGCCGGATCAACGGATTGGAGCCCGAGCGGGGCACCACGGGGGCCAGCGTCCGGTGCTCGAACTGGAGCAGCACCTTGGCCACCTGCGAGAGCCCGGAGGCGGACTCCAGGTGCCCGATGTTCGGCTTGACGGTGCCGACCCACAGCGGCGAGCCGCGCGGGGTGAAGACCTTCTGGACCGCGTGCATCTCCGAGGCGTCGCCAATGGCCGAGCCCGCCGCCGCCGCCTCGATGTACTGCACATCCTCCGGGCCCAGGCCTGCGGAGGCCAGCGTCCGTCGCATCAACTCGCCCTGCCGCTCCATCGACGGCGCGCCGTAGCGGGACACCCGGCCGCCGCTCATCAGGGTCCCCGCACGGATGACGCCCCAGACGTGATCGCCGTCGGCCAGCGCCTTGGACAACGGACGCAGCAGCAACGCTCCGACGCCCTCTCCCGGCAGCCACCCGGACGCCTCGTCTCCGAAGGCATCACTCGTCGTGCCCTGGGAGAGGAGCCCGAAGCGCCGCAGGTTGTCGACGTGGGAGGGGTGCGTCAGCAGGTTCACTCCGCCCACGACCGCCGCCTGGCAGCCGCCCTGCCGGAGGCTGTCGCACGCGAGGCACAGCGCACTCAGCGCAGAGGAGCAGCTGGCATCCACCGCCAGGCTGGGCCCCACCCAGTCGAAGAAGTGGGAGAGCCGGTTCGCCACCGAGGAGAGGGGCGTGTGCCCCACGCTCCCGCCCCGCGCGTTCAGCTCGTCCGCGACGCTCCGGGTGTCGTTCCACATCACGCCGACGAAGACGCCGACCTCCTGGGTGAGCCCCTCCCGGTTCCGTCCCCGGTAGCCGCTCCGCTCCAGCAGCTCGTGGACGGATTGCAGCAGCAGCCGCTCCTGCGGATCCATGGCGCTGGCGTCCTCGATCGTGATGCCGAAGAAGCCGGGATCGAAGTCGTGGACCGCGTCGACGAAGCCCCCGCGTGCGTCCTCCGCCCGGCCGGATGCCCCGGCCCACCCGCGGTCGTGCGGGACGGGCCCCAGGCTGATCCGCTTCGCCAGGAGGTTCTCCCAGTACTCCCGCAGGTCGCGCGCCCCGGGGAAGCGGCCCTGCACCCCCACGATGGCGATGTCCTCCACGCCCGCCACGGGACGCGCTTCCACGCGCGGCGCTTGCGTCAGGCCCCCGCAGGCCATGGCGAGGAGCACCTGGTGATGCGCTCCCAGGCCCGCCGCCTCTCGCAGGGCCGCCTCCTCCATGCCCGCGAGCACGCACGCGCCAATGCCGTGATGGGCCTGCCGCTCCATCAACAACTGGATGATGGCGCCGGCCTCCACGAGCACGAAGCGGTCCGTCTGCGGGCCATAGAGCGGCTCGATGCCCTTGCGCTCCGCCACCAGATGCAGACAGAAGCCGGAGCGCTCGTGGACCGGACGGTTGTAGTCGTAGTGCGCGTGGACCGGCAGGCTTCGCGACGACAGCCGTGCGAGCCCGTGCTCCAGCGGGTGGTAGTAGTACAGGCCCGCGTCCAATCCGGTGACACCGCCCGGACGCACCTCCACGTAGACCTGGACGGCATAGGTGCTGCCCGCCGAGGGATAGAGGTAGCGCGTCGTGCCGCCGGACTCGACGCCATCCAGGCACGCGAGCCAGGCCAGGAGCTGTTCGCGGTGGACGGGGCCGCCCGGGAACGCGCGCCGGCTCTTGCGCTGCTCATACTCCGGCCACGACGCCGTCCGCGTCCTCGGCGGTCCCCGGAACCAGGGCGTCGCGGGGTCTACTCCCTTGCGCACGTTGTTCCGGGCGTTGACGAAGGCGCGCTTCGCCTCCTCGTCCCGGATCTCTCCCAGCGGCGCGGGCGCCTTTCGCGCCGAAGCGGCCGCGGGCTCCGGGCGCCGGTCGACGGCGGCAGGGGTATTCACCGGCGTGGGCGCGGACGTCGCGGCCAGCCGGGCCAGGTGGCGCATCGTCGGACGCGTGAGGAAGACGTCCAGGCTGAGCTCCACGCCCAGCCGGCTCCGGGCCTTGCCCAACAATTGGAGGATGCGCAGCGACGTCAGTCCCTGCTCGAAGAGGTCTCGGTCGAGGTCGATAGGCTGGCCGATGCCTGCCTCCACCAGGAGGACCTTCAGGGCCGCGTCGTCCAACGGCGCCGGCTGGGGCGGCGGGGAATGGCGAGGTCCGCCGTCCTCCGGAGCCGCGCCTCCCACGAGCGCGCGCAGGTGCCGCAGGGTCGGCTTCTCCAGGAAGGCGTCCGCGTCCACGTCGACGCCGAACTCCTGGCGCACGGAGTCCAGCAGGTCGAGCACCCCCGCGTAGTTCATGCCCTGCGCGAACAGGTCCGCGTCAGGGTCCCAGGACGATGGCCGCGACGGGGCCTCCCCGCGCTCGGTGGACGGCACCCTCATGGCAGCTCCCTCAAGAGTTCAATCAGCGCACGTCCCTCCGCGCCCCCACCGCTCCGGGCGGCGCCACGTCTGCGCTTCCCGTGGCCGGTGAGGGGGAGGGCCTCCAGCCGCACCCACGCATGCGGCACCATGTAGGCCGGCACGCATTCCTTCAGGAATCCGCGCAGCGACTCCCGGTCCACCTTGCTCGCGGCGTCGCGCGGCACGACGTAGGCCACCAGCAGCTCCCGGCCCGGCGGTCCCTCCATCGCGACCAGTGCGTCCTCCACCGTCGGGTGGCGGCGCAGGTGGTGTTCGATCTCCGCCAACTCCACGCGCAGCCCGTTCAGCTTGACCTGTCCGTCGCGCCGGCCCAGGTAGAGCAGCTCCCCGTCGGCCGTCCAGGCCGCCAGGTCCCCGGTCCTGTACAGCCGCGCGCCGTCCGCGAAGGGCGACGGAACGAAGGACCTCGCCGTCAGCTCGGGGTTGCCCAGGTAGCCCCGCCCCACCGCCACGCCGCCGATGTAGAGTTCCCCCGTCTCTCCGGGGGCCACGGGCTCCAGCGCCTCGTTCAGGACATGGAGCTGGACCCGGGTGATGGCCCGCCCGATGCGCGTCCGCCGCTCCGGGTTCGGGAGACAGGGCCAGTAGCTCACGTCGACCGCGGCCTCCGTGGGGCCGTAGAGGTTCTCCAGGGGCACGGACAGCCGCGCCCGGTACTGCTCCAGCAGGTCGTACTCCAGGGCCTCGCCACTGACGAAGACGTGCCGCAGGCCCGCCATCCGCTCCAGGTCCGGCTCGGCCAGCACCAGCCGCAGCATGGACGGCACGAAGTGGCAGACGCGGATGTGCTCGCGCGGGATGAGGTCCACCAGGTAGGCCGCGTCCAGGTGGCCGCCGGGTTTCGCGACGACCAGGGTCGCGCCCACGGCCAGCGGCCAGAAGAACTCCCAGACGGACACGTCGAAGCTGTACGGCGTCTTCTGCAGCACGGCATCGCCCGGCCACAGCGGGAACTGCTCCTGCATCCAGGCGATGCGGTTGACGATGGAGTGGTGCTCGACCATGCACCCCTTGGGCATCCCCGTGGAGCCGGACGTGTAGATGACGTACGCCAGGTCCCCCTCCCCCGCGGTGCCCAGGCCGTCGCGTGAAGACGGGCCGGCGTCGGGGAGCGGCGCGCCGTCCAGGCAGCACACCGCCAGGCGCCGCGCGCCCTCCCACACCGGCTGGAAGCGGCGCTGGGTCAGCAGGCAGCGCGCCTTCGAATCCGACAGGATGCGCAGCACGCGGGCCGCGGGCGCGGAGACGTCCAGCGGCAGGTAGGCCGCCCCCGCTCGCAGGATGCCCATCAGGGCGATCACCATCTCCAGCGAGCGGTCCATGTACACCGCGACGACGTCGCCGGGGCGGGTGCCCTGCTCCAGCAGCCACCGCGCGCATTGACGCGTGCGCTCCTCCAGCGCCGAGTACGTCAGGGACTCCTCGCCGAAGCGCACCGCGCAGCGCTCGCCATGCGCCTGGACCGCGCGCTCGAAGAGGGTGTGGAGGCAGGGTCCGCGCTCCGGCAGGCGTGGCGCCTCTGGACGGCCGGCCACGTCCGCCCACGCGCGCAGCGTGTCGCAGTACCGGTCGAACATCACCCCTTCGGACTCGCGGTCGGCGGCGATGGAGTCCCAGTGGATCACCACGCCGGTGTCGCCGTCGGGCCGCCAGATGTTGTCCACGACCACGCCGGGCGTCTGGGAGATGGCATGCGCTGGGACGGGCCCCGGCGTCATCCGCGTGAAGACCGCCGGGAAGGACAGCCCCTGGCGCGTGCGCAGGACCTCCAACCCCTCCACGTGGCGGCGCCGCGCGTCCGCTTCCAGTTGCGCGTGGGTCCGCTGAAGGAGCGCGTCGACGTCCGCGTCCCCGTCATCGAAGGCCACCCAGCCCAGCCGGGTGAAGTCCCCCACCAGCGCGTCGGTGTCCGGCACGAGAGGCTCCCGGTCCCAACCCACCACGACGACCGAGCAGGCCCCGCCGCCGTTCCAGGCCCGGAGCGTCTGGCCATAGGCCGCCAGCAGGACGGTCTCCAGGTCCACGTTCGCGCGGCGGGCGCGCGCCTGGAGCCCCTGGAGATGCGGGACCCGGCGCACCAGGGTGTGTTTCCCCGAGCCTCCGGCGCCCTCCAGCCTGGGTCCGGAGGGGAGGTGGCGGAAGCGCTCCTCCCAGGCCGCACGGTCCTCCGCGGCCTCCGGGCTCATGCGCGCCTGCTGTCTTGCCAGGACGTGCTCCCGGAAGGTGCCCCGGAGCGTGGGGAGCGTGAAGCGCGGCGCTTCGCAGGCCTGGAGAAGCTGCCCGGCGATGAGCATCGCGCTGCGCGCATCCGCGATGAGCAGGTCCAGGTGGAGGAAGATGCGCGTCGTTGCGTTCTCCAGGGTGCAGGTCCTGACGGTGAAGAACGGGGCGCCGTCGAGCGGGTAGTGATGCGACAGCAGCTGCGCGCGCACGCGCTGGCAGCCCTCCTCGAAGGCCTCGCGCGTGTCCGCGGCGCAGGCGTTCTGGATGCGGTACGGCGCCACCGCCGCCCCATCGAGGATGCGCTGCTCGCCCGACGAGAGCACGGAGCAGCGGAGCATGGGGTGGTGGCGCACCAGCGCGTTCCACGCCTGCTCCAGCCGGCCGGCCTCCACGCCCTGGACCTCGTATTCCAGGAGGAGCGCGCAGCTGGCGTCCCCACCGGCCGAGGCGATGCGGCCGAAGGCATAGGCCGTCTGCACATTCGTGAGGGGGAACGTGGCGCTGTCGGCCCCGGTCCCGGGGTGGGCCGGAAGTCCTGGCGCCACGAGCGCTCGCGCATGCTGCTCCAGGCGGGTCTGGTAGGCGCGGAAGACGGCCTGGACATCTCCCTTCGCGAACACGGCGGCCGGCACGTACCAGCGGTAGTGCAGGACGCCGCCTTCCTCGAATGTCTGGTGGTCCAGGTGGACGGACGGCGTGGTGTTCATGACGTCGCGGATCCGCCAGGCACTGGCGGAGGGCACGCCCTGGAACACCGGATGGATGAGGCTGGTGAAGATGACGGGCAGCTCGCCGCCCTCCTCCGCGCCCGTGCGCAGCGAGCGGAGCACCGGGGTCGCGTCCACGTGCGAGTGGGGCGCGTCATCCTCCAGTTGCTTCTGGGTCCGGAGCAGGCGCTGCTCGAAGGCCTCGTCCGCCTCCACCCGGTGGAGGAAGACGTTGCTCGTGATGAAGAGCCCCACCAGCTGGGACACGTCCTCGTGGAGCGGCGGCCGGTGGAGCTTCGTCACGCCCAGGCGGAGCTCGCGCGGCCCCACCTGCTCCGCCAGGGCATCCCCGAAGAGCGTGAGGAGGACCGCGCTCGGATAGCACCGCAAGGCCTGGGCCCGGGCCTTGAGCGCGTCCCACTGCCGCGCGGACAGCGAACCCTCCAGGCAGTGGACGCGTGCGCCCCAGGAGCCATCGGCATCGTGCGCCAGACGCGGTGCCCGGGGCAGCGGCGTCAGCTTGCGCGTCCAGTAGGCCAGGCCCGCCGCGTGCGTGGGCCCTTCGCGCAGGTCGCGCAGCTGCTCGACGAACTCCCGGTAGGAGTAGCGCAGCGGGGGCAGCCGCGTCCCCGGGGCCGTGCACAGCTCGAAGAGCTGCCGGGCCAGGAGGAGCGCGCTGAAGCCGTCCGCGACGACCTCGTCGAGCGCGAGGTGGAGGACGGCGTGATCGCCAGCCAGGCGCGTCATCTGGAGATCGAAGTAGGGCCAGCGCTCCAGGTCGAACTCCTGGAACGCCATCCGCTCCTTGCGCTGCGCGAGCGCACCGCGCAGGGCATCCCCCTCCAACCGGGACAGGTCGTGGACCGTCAGGCGCGGCTCCTGGGCCTCCGGCGAAACGGACTGCCGGTAGTCCCCGTCGATGCGCAGCCGCAGCGCATCGTGATGACGCACCAGTTGGGTCCACGCCTGCTCCACCGTCGCGGGTGCCAGGGGCTCGCGCACCTCCAGCTCGAGGTAGAGCGTGCTGCTGATGAACTGGCCACACGTCTTCAGCTTGCGGCCCACGACGAACGCCTGCTGCATCTCCGAGAGGCCGAAGCCGTCCTCACGCCCCTCCCGCCGCGGCGCCGCCCGGCTCCGCGCCGCCGCGACGTCCGCCTCCGTCACCAGCGCACGCGTGACGAGGAGGTCCGCGAGGTCCCGGGGCGTCCGCGCCTCGTAGAACAGCGCCGCGGGGAACACCTTGCCGGCCACCGCGCTCCAAAGGCCGACGAAGCCGGCGATGCCCAGCGAGTCCAGGCGGAGCGACGCGAACTCCGTCCCGGCCTGGAGGGTGGCGGACGTCCCTGGCACCGCCTTGCGCAGACAGGCGAGAATCAGGCTCGCCACCTCTTCCTGGAGTCCAGAAGCACCGTCGGGGGTGAATGCCCCGCGGCCCCCTTCCAGCGCGCGCGGGACGGGCGTCCGCAGGGCCTCGGAACGCGTCGGTGCGCCGTCCGGATCCCTCCAGTGCCGTCCGCGCTCGAAGGGATAGGTGGGCAGGTGCACGCGCTCGGGCGTCCCGGCGGCATACAGGCGGCGCCAGTCGAACGCCGCGCCCTGGGCCCAGAGCTGGAGGAGCGGGGCGAACTTCCCCTTCGCGATCCACCGGTCGATGGCGCCCAGGATGTCCTCGTCGGCGGTGAGCGCCGCCAGCGTCTCATCCCCGGTGGCCCGGCCCACGAAGCGCACGCCTCCGCCCGCCGCGCCTTCCAGGTAGCCGGTCAGCGACGCAGCCAGTTCCTGCAAGGAGCTCACGAGCAGGCCCAGGCGCTGCTCCATGGCCTCGCGTCCCACCTGCAGCGTAAAGGCGATGCCCGCCAGGTCCGGCGGCTCCATGCCGCCCGGCTTCAGGCCTGCCTGGATGAACGCGAGCAGGTCCTTCGCGCGTGCGTGGAGGCCCGCGGGCGTCCTGGCCGACAGCGGCACCAGGAAGGGACCGGCCGGGGTGGACCGGCGGGCCGCGCGGCCAAGGTGCTCCGCCACCACGACGTGCGCGTTCGAGCCCCCCGCGCCGAAGGCGGAGATGCCCGCGACACGGGCGGCCGGGAGGCCATCCGGCTGGGGGCGGCGGGGCCAGTCCTGGAGCGCCTGGCTCACCCGGAACGGCGTCTTCGCGAAGTCGATGTTCGGGTTCGGCGTGCCCGCGTGCAGCGTCGGAACGACCTTGCCGTGCCGCAACTGGAGCAGGACCTTCGTCAGCGCGGCCATGCCGGCCGCCGCCTCTCCATGGCCGATGTTGGATTTGACGGAGCCGATGAGGCACGCCTCCGGTTCGAGCTGCGCGCTGGCGCGGAAGGCCTGCGTGAGGGCGGAGAGTTCCACCGCGTCTCCCAGCCGGGTGCCCGTGCCGTGCGCCTCCACGTAGCCCACCGCGCTCGCCGGAAGGCGCGCGTCGCGCAGGGCGCGCTCCACCACCAGGCGCTGCGCGTTGGGGCTGGGCGCGAAGTAGGCGTGGGCCCGTCCTCCGTGGTTGATGGCGCTGCCGCGGATGACGCCGTGGATGGCGTCGCCGTCACGCTCCGCGTCCTCCAGCCGCTTGAGCAGGACGACCCCCACCCCCTCGCCGGGCACGTAGCCGTCGCCGCCCTCGCCGAAGCTCTCGCACCGCGCGCCGGTGGAGAGGAGCCGCGACGCGCTCAGCATCGAGTACTTGTTGGGGTGGAGGCTCAGGTTCACGCCCCCCGCGATGGCCAGCGGGATGTTTCCCTGGCGCAGCTCCTGACACGCCAGGTGGATGGCGGTGAGCGACGACGAGCACATCGTCTCCAGCGTCATGCTCGGGCCGCGCAGGTCGAACACGTGGGAGACTCGGTTCGCGATGCTCGCGAGGCTCCCCACGAGCGCCCCGGGGCGTCCGCGCAGGCCCTCGTCCGCGCCAAACAGCTGGTACTCGCCGTACATGACCGCCGCGTAGACCCCCACCAGCCGCTCCGGCCCTCCCAGCGCCGCCCGGGTGAGCCCCGCGTCCTCCATGGCGGCCCACACCTGCTCCAGGAACAGCCGCTCCTGGGGATCCATGTCACGGGCCTCGTTGGGGGACAGGCCGAAGAAGTCCGCGTCGAAGGCATCGACGTCCGACAGGAAGCCGCCCCACCGCGACGCGTGCGTGGCACCCGCGGCGCGGTCCTCCGAATAGAAGCGGCGCCAGTCCCAGCGCTCCGGAGGAACCTCGCGGATGCAGTCCCGGCCCTCGCGGAGGACCTCCCAGAAGGCGTCCAGGTCCTGCGCTTGAGGATAGCGGCCGCTCAGGCCCACCACCGCGATGTCCCGTCCGCCCGGAGCCGGCGTCTCAACGCGAGCCCCGGCGTGGCCCATGCGTGGGGACGGGGCGTGCGCCGTGCGCCGGGTCCGCTCGGCTGGCGCCGGAAGCCGCACGGGCTCGGGAGCCGGCGCGACGCGCGGTGTTTCCGGAGGGGCGAAGAGCTCCTTCAGCCGCTCCGGGTGGGCGCCCGCCAGGAACGCAACGAGCTCCGCGAGCGTCTCGTGCTCGAAGAACAGGGCCTTGGACAGGGGGCCGAAGCTCTTCTCGAGTTGCTTCGTGAGCGACACGGCCTCCACGGACTCGAGCCCGTACTCGCCAAAGGACGTGTCCGGCTGGATCCGGTGCACGGGCAGTTTCAGGGCCTCCGCCAGCAGTTGGCCCACGTGTGTCCGCAGTCGCGCTTCCAGGTCGGCGGGAGCCCCGGACGGCCCGTCCCCGGCCATGGCGGGTGGGGACGCCTGCTCCGGGTCTGGAGCCGCCGTTCGCAGCGCTCCCAGGCCTTCGGGCCCTCCGTGGATGGCCAGCACCTGCGCGTGTCCTGACGCCAGTGTCTGGGACAAGGACGCGAGCCCGGCGGCGGTGCTCAGGGGGCGCAGGATTTCGGAGGCCGCCGCGCGGCTCGCGGCGTCCTGCCCCATGCCGCCCGCGTCCCAGAGCGGCCAGGCGATGGCGCACGTCCGCCCCTGACGCGTCCCCGCCTGGACCCGCGCGTCGCGACGCGCGGCGAACGCGTCGAGGAAGGCATTGCCCGTCGCATAGTCGGACTGGCCGGTGTTCCCCAACACGCCCGCGAGCGAGGAGAAGAGGACGAAGAAGTCGAGCGCCAACGCCTGCGTCGCCGCGTCCAGGTGACAGGCCCCGGCCACCTTCGGTGCGAGCACGGCCCGGAACTCCTCCCGCGTCTTCCGGACGAGGAGCCGGTCCGAGACCACCCCGGCGGCGTGCAGGACGCCATGCAGGGCGCCATGGCAGTCCACCACCTCCTGGACGAGCGCAGAGACCTGCTCCCGGCTCGTGACGTCCGCGATCCGGTACTCCACTCGGTCGTGCCGCTTCGCGAAGGCGCGAAGCTCCGTGAGCCGCTCCTCGCGCGGCGGCGAGCGCCCGACCAGGACGACGCGGGCATCGCGGGTCTTCTCCAGGATCTCCCGGGCGAAGAGGACCCCCAGGCCCCCGAGGCCTCCGGTGATGAGGTAGACGCCGTCTTCCCGCCAGGGCGCGCTCGCCCCTTCTGCCCCTGCGAACTCGCGCCACCCCTGCGTCCAAGGCGCGCCCGCTTCGAACCGGAGCACCTCCCCCGCGACCGCACCGCACTGGCGCAGCTTCGGCGCGAGCGACGCCGCCGTCTCACCGGGGTCCACCCGGATGACCTGGCCTTGAAGCCCTGGAGACTCCAGACGCGCGCTGCGCAGGAGCCCCGCGATCCCCACGAGCATCCCGGCCTCCTCGGTGTCCGGGATGACGAACTGGATTCGCGCGCCCCGGGCGGAGGCCGGCTCCGCGGCGCATTCCCGCAGGGCCTCGAAGGCCCGCTCCGCGAACGCCATGAACCGCGAGGCCTCGTCCTCGCCGTCCAGGGGCCAGGCGACGCACGAGGCCTCCAGCGCCTGGGCAAGCGCCTCCGGCTCCACGTACGGAAGCGCGCACACCATGACCCGTTGGGAACCGGGAGCGGCGGACGGCGCGGACGCCACGGCCTCCCGCCACTCCGGATGGGCCAGCAGGAGGCCCGGGACCTCCACGCTGGGTTCCTGCGCCTCGAGCGGCCGCAGCAGCAGCCCCCGCATGCGGACGCACGGAGCGCCGCTCGCGTCACACAGGTCGAGGTCCAGCCGGCGCACTCCGTCCGCCGGAGTATGGGCCCCGGCATCGCGGATCCACACCCAGACCTCCTCCGGGCAGAGTTGGATCAGCTCCAGCGAGTCCAGGGCGAAGGGCAGCGACACCGCCCCGGACCGTCCCGGTGCGAAGGTCCCGTCCGCTCCCAGCTCCAGCCCCAACGCCGCCTGGAGCGCGGAGTCGATCAACCCCGGGTGCAGCACGCAGCCGGCCACGTCCGAGGCGTGCGCGTCGCTCGGGCGCGACAGCCGCGCCAGCACCTCGCCCGTGCCCAGGTGCAGCTCGCGCACGCCCTGGTGCGCGGGGCCGTAGTCGATGCCCGCCTCCCGCCACCGCGGGTAGAAGGCCTCCGCCGTGAGCAGGCCTCGCGTCATCGCGCCGCGCAGCCGCGACACCTCCAGCGCCGGGGCATCGGTGGGCGGCTCGAAGACCGCGCGGCCGCTCACGTACCGTCGCTCCTCGGCCCCGGTCCCCACCTCCGCGGAGAACAGCTCGAAGTGGACCTCCGGCCGCGCGTCTCCGGCAACGTCCAGGCGCAGGTGCGCGTCCACGGCCTCGCCGGTGAGGACGAAGGGCTGGCTCCAGACGACGTCGCACAGGCGCACCACGGAGCCGGGCTCCCGCAGGCAGTCCCCCGCCAGCTCCACCGCGGCTCGCGCCATCTCGAGCGAGGCGGCCGCGGGCAGCACCCTCGCCCCCGCGACGCGGTGGTCCTTCAGGAAGGACTCGTCCCCAGAGAAGCGCGAGGTGAAGCGCTGCTCGCACAGGTCGGACGTGTTGCGGTGCAGGAGAGGGTGGAGCCGGAACTCCGCCCGGGCTCCCCGCGAGGCCAGGGGCTCCGCCGGACCTTCGCGATACCAGTACCGCTCCCGGGCGAACGGATAGGTGGGCAGGTGGACCCGGCGGGGCTTCTGCCCACCGTGGAGTTGCTCCCAGTCAAGCGGCAGCCCCCGGACCCACTGGCTCGCAAGCCGCTCCAGCTCCCCTCGCTCCATCCAGGAACGAACCAGGACCTCCAGGTCCCCTTCCGTCATGGCGGCGGCGAGGTCCCGGGCGCCGCGGGCCTGCCCCGCGTGACAGCCCTCCACCCCGGTGCCGCCGTCGCTGTCCAGGAACGCGCGCAGCCGCGTCTCCAGCTCCGCCCAGGAGCGGGCCAGCACCGCCAGCCGCTCTTCCAGGGGTTCCCGCCCCACCTGGAGCGTGTAGGCGACGTCCCGGAGCTGGGGTCCTGGCGACACGGACCGCGACGGGTCGGCGGTGTGCTCGCGGACGAAGTCCAGCAGGAGGGAGACGACCTGCCGCAGCCGCTCCGGATCCCTGGCGGAAAGCGGGACGAGCACGGGCGCGTCCGTGCTTCCGGCGGGCTCTTCCCACGCGTCGAGGTGTTCCTCGACGAGCAGGTGCGCGTTCGCCCCGCCCGCGCCAAAGGAGGACACGCCCGCGGCGCGCGCACGCTCCGCGACGTCGCCTTCCGCGCCGCCCCAACTGGGCCGGGGCCAGGACCGGACCTCCCGGTTCACCCGGAACGGCGTGGCCGCGAAGTCGATGTTCGGGTTGAGCGTCTCGCTGTGCAGCGATGGCACCAGCTGCCCATGCTTCATCTGCAGGAGCACCTTGGTGAGCCCCGCGATGCCCGCCGCCGACTCGCAATGGCCGACGTTCGACTTCACGGATCCAATGGCGCACGCCTGGGTATCGGGCGGCGTGCCCTTCGCGTGGGCCGCGAACGCCCGCGACAGTCCGGCGATCTCGATGGGGTCTCCCAGCCGCGTCCCCGTCCCGTGCGCCTCCACGTAGCCGATGGCCCGCACGTCCAAGCGCGACTGCTCCAGCGCCCGCAGGATGACGTCCGCCTGGGCGTTCGGATCCGGAACGGTGTAGCCGCTCGTCTTGCCGCCGTGGTTGATGGCACTCGCCTTGATGACCCCGTGGATGGCGTCCCGGTCCCGCAGCGCGTCCTCCAGGCGCTTGAGCACCACGACGCCCACCCCCTCTCCGGGCACGTAACCATCTCCCTGGCTGCCGAAGCTCGCGCAGTGGCCACTCCCGGAGACGAACTGCCGCCGGCTCAGCTCCAGGTACTTGCTGGGGTGGAGGCTCAGGTTCACGCCCCCCGCGATTCCCATCCGGGTGTTGCCCAGGAGCAGGTCCTGACACGCCAGCGTGATGGCGGTCAGCGAGCTGGAGCACATGGTGTCCAGCGTCATGCTGGGGCCGTGCAGGTCGAGCACGTAGGACACGCGGTTGGCGATGCTGGCCAGCGTGCTCGCGAAGCCCATCCGATTCCCGCGAAGGCTCTCCTCCACACCGAAGAGCTGGTACTCGCCGTACATCACGCCCGCGTAGACGCCTACGCGGCGCCCGGGGTCCCCGTCCTTCCGCAGCCCCTGCCGGCAGTAGCCCGCGTCCTCGAGCGCCGCCCAGACGCACTGCAGGAAGAGCCGCTCCTGGGGATCGAGCAGCGCGGCTTCCTTCGGGGGAATGCCGAACAGCAGCGGGTCGAACTCGTCCACGCCCTCCAGGAACCCACCCCACTTGCTGTAGTGGTGCCCCGCTTGCGTCCGGTCTTCCGTGAAGTAGTCACGCCAGTCCCAGCGACTGGCGGGAACCTCGGTGACGCAATCGCGCCCGGCGCGCAGGTTGTCCCAGAAGGCCGCCAGGTCGCGCGCACCGGGATACCGGCCGGACAGGCCGATGATCGCGATGTCCGCCGCGCCCGTGGGGGTCGCGCCGGGCGCGGTCCGCCGCGGCGCCACAAGCGGAGACACCGGCGCTGCCGTTGACGCGGCGGGGGCCCCCAACAGCGACCGCAGGGCCTCCGCGTGGGTGGACTCCAGGTGGTGGGCCAGTGCCGCGACGTCGCGGAACTCGAAGAACAGGGTCCTGGGAAGCGCACCGAGCAGCGCTTCCAGTTCCTGGGTGAGCCGCACCGCCACGAGTGAATCCAGCCCGAGCTCCGCCAGGGAGTCCCGCGCCCCCAGGGCCTCCGGCGCCAGATGCAGCGCGGCCGCGATCCTCGCGCGCAGGAAGTCCACGGTGCTCGCCCGCGGCCCTTGCGGCGCGGCGCGGATCGGCTCCCCCCGGTTCGACGTCTCCATCGTGTCGCTCCTGAAGCGGCCCAGCTGCGTGAGGGTCCTGAACGCAAAGCCCTCCATCCGGACGGCGAGCTGGCCCTCGTCGTCACAGAGGTCCATGTCGAGCCGTTCCACCGCGTCGCCCGGCTGGCTGCCGGCCGCGTAGCGGATCCACACCCAGCCTGACGGCGGGCTCCCGGCGAACAACTCCATGCGCCGGAGCTCGAACGGAATGGTCAGGGGCATGCGCTCGCCCTGGCGGCCCGTGAGGGCCAGGAAGGCGAGTTGGAGGATGGGATCCATCACCGAGGGATGCAGGACGAACGGAGCCCCGGTGGGTGCCTGGGGAGGAAGGACGAGCCGCCCGAGGAGCTCCCCCTGCCCCACGTGCACGTGTCGCGCGCCCCGGAGCCGGGGCCCCAGCTCGAGCCCCAGGTGCGGTGGGATGGCGTAGACCTCCGCCGCGTCGAGGAGCGGCTCGTGCATCCTCGCGCGCAGCGCGGCCAGGTCCAGGCGTGGAGGCGCCCCCCGGTCTCCCAGCGTCGCCTCGCCCTGGCTGTGGAGGACCGTCGCGCCCGTCGCGTCCGCGGGCCGGGAGTCGATCTCGAAGCGCATCCCCCGCGCTCCGGACGGAGTCAGCCGGACCTGCACGCACCGGCCGCCCTGCGGCACGGTGAGCGGCCGCGCCCAGACGACGTGCTCGAACAGCGCCGGTCGCGCGTCGCCCACGGCGCCCCCCGCCGCGACGGTCAACGCGGCCCGCGCCATCTCCAGGTGGGCGACCCCCGGGAGGATCCGCATCCCCTGGATGACGTGGTCCGCGAGGAAGAACTCCTCGCCGCTCAGGTCCGAGCGGAAGCAGGGCTGCTCCGGGGTCGAGACGTCCTGCCGCAGCAGGGGGTGCTCCGTGTCCGGCGCGCGGGGCCCCGGCACTTCCGGGATCCAGCAGCGGTTCCGGGCGAACGGATACGTGGGCAGGTGCAGGCGCGGGGGCGCCGGATCCGCGTGGAGCGACTCCCACGGGATGCTCGCGCCGAGGACCCACTTCGCCGCGAGTCCCTCCAGGTCCTCCGGGTCCAGCGCCGCCTCCCCGTCCGCCGCGGCTCCGCCGCCAGGGGCCTCGCCCTCGAAGACGCGCGCGGTCCCGGAAGGACCCATCCGCGAGCCTCCCGCGAGGACGTCCACCAGCTCCGCCAGGGATTCCACGACGGCGGCCCAGCGGTGGCGCATCGGCTCGCGGCCCACCCGGAGCGTGTATGACAGCGCGTCCAACGTGCTCTGGGCATCCGCGTCAGGTGCCCGCGCCTGGAGCCACTCCGCCAATCGCTGGCGCTGCGTGAGGACCTGCTCGGGGGAGCGGGCGGAAAGACAGACCACGGCCCGCCCGGGCACCGCCCGGGGCGTCCACGACGGCTCCCGGGAGGGCTCCTCCAGGACGAGCGCGGCGTTGACGTTGCTCATGCCATAGCTGCTCAGGAAGACCCGGCGGGGCTCCCCTTCCACACGGGGCCAGTCCACCGTCTCGGTGAGGAACGCGAGCCCCTTCGTGTCCGCGGGGATGCCTTCGTTGAGCGCCCCCGGCTCGAGCCCCGCGATGGCGGGAATCTGTCCATGCTCCAGGCATTTGAGCGCCTTGAGCAGGGCATACACGCCGGACGAGGCGTGGCCATGTCCCAGGTTCGGCTTGACGGTGCTGACCTGACAGGGGCGCTCCTCCGGCCCCCGCTGGAACACGTCGATGAGCGCATTGGCTTCGATGGCGTCCGCCATCAGGGCCCCCACGCCGTGCGCTTCGACATAGTCGATCCGCCGGGGCTCCAACCCCGCCGCGTCCAGGACGTCGCGAAAGAGACCCGCGACCCGGTCCCGGCTGGGCTGGGCGAAGGAGGCCGTCCTGCCGCCGGAGTTGTAGCCACTGGCCCGGATGACCCCGTAGGCCGAGTGCCGGCGTTGCGCCTCCGGCGTGTCGCGCTGGAGCAGGAACGCCCCGCACCCCTCGGAGGTGCGGTAGCCCTTCGCTTCGCGGGAGAAGCTCGCCACCTCCCCCAGGGGGGACTCGAAGGGGGTCGCGGAGGTCTCTCCGTCCCGCCACGGGTCCAGGAACAGCGTGACCGCCGCCACCAGGGCGTAATCGCAGGCCCCCGACTCCAATGCCTGGCAGGCATGGTGCAGCGCGACGTACGTCCCGGAGCACGTGGCGTCGAACACCATGGACGGGCCATGCAGGTCGAAGAGCGCGGACAGCCGGTTGGCCAGGAACGACGGCGCGTTGCCCGGGACGATGAACTCCTGGCTCCGCATCATCCCGGCGGGGATGCGTTTGACGTAGGACCCCAGGTACCAGCCGTCGTGTGCGACGAAGACCGCCACCTTCCGGCCCGCGAGCGCGGACCGGGACAGGCCCGCGTCCTCCATCGCGGCCCAGGCGGACTCCAACAACAGACGCTGGCGGGGATCCGCGAACATGGCGGCGGCGGGCGCCAGCCCGAAGAGAGGCGCATCGAAGCAGTCGATGTCCGCGAGGAACGCACCGCGCACCGCATCGGCGGGTCCCCAGTGGGTCCCCGTCCCCGCGTCCACCAGGGCCCGGCGCTGCTCGCTCATCCGTCCGATGAGCGAACGCTTCGCCTTCAATGCCTCCCAGAACTCCCCGGAAGAGGCACCGTCGGCGAAGCGCGTCGCCAGACCCACGATGGAGCAGCCGTCAGGAGGCCTGCTCTTCGTCATCTTGCCAGCCCATCTGCTCGTAGGTGACGTACTTCTTTCGCAGCTCGCTGTCGGGCACCACGACGTCGGACTCGGACATCTCCTTGCCATCCAGGGTCAGCCGCTCCTCGCGGAACGACTGCACGAAGTCGAAGAGCGGGTTCTGCGGCAGGTACTCCGTGAGGATGCGCCAGCGCGACGCCACCGCGATGGAGGCCCGCCCCTGGTTGTTGACGGCATGCCACCACCAGGGCGGGTTGATCAGCATGTCGCCCGGCTCCAGCACGACCTGCAGCTTCGGGACGCGGTTGTAGAGGGGCTGCTTCGCCTCCAGGAAGCGCTTGGGCGCGTTGTGCTTCACCAGCGAGCCCACGAAGATGCCCTTGTTGAAGATGGTCGAGGACATCGCGAACGAGTACTTGGGATGGACGAAGGTCCACTTCTTCTGGCCGTAGATGTTGAGGAAGCAGTTCAACTCGTTCGCGCAATGGAACGCGGCACCGGTGCCCGGACCGCCAATGAACAGCTGCGCGATCTTGTGATAGGACGCCGCGCTTCCCAGGTAGTCCCCCACCTGCTTCAGGCCAATCTGATCATGCAGCTCCGGAAAGGCATTGAAGATGTCCGACAGGTTCTCCACGTAGGCTCGCGACTTGTCTCCGGCGAGCGTGTTCCGGATGCATTCGGAGAGTAGGGCTCCTTCCACGAAGAGGTGCTCCGTGGAGGAGTGCCACATCCGGAAGTCGCCATAGCGCTCCAGGAAGTACTCCGGCGTCCAGGTCCGCACGCACGCGTGCTCCCGGGCGAACCCGCGCAGCACCAGCGGCCGCATGCCCTCCCGGAACCACTTCTGGAGCGCCGCGGAGTCGAACTTCGCCGCGTCGAAGCAGTCAATCTCCCGCCAATCCTCCTGCAGCGCGGGGAGCTGGGATGCGACCTCCTGCTCCAGCTTCCGGATCTCCGCCCGGAACAGCTTCGGGTCCTGGAAGAGATTGCGCAGCATGAAGATGTGGTTGTATTGCCGGACGGCGTCCTCCGGCAGGGTCACCGACTCACTGAAATGCACCTGGGCGCTCATGGCGTCCCCCCCGACTGGCCATGCTGACGGGAAAGCTCCTGGAAGACGAACTCGGAAGCGTCTCTCAATGTCTGGTGTTTGAGCACGTCCCGGGGCTGGATGGAGACGTGATACTCCTGGTTGATCTTCGTGACGATCTTCGCCAGCGTCAGTGATTCCAGGCCGAAGTTGGAGAAAAGCTCGGTTTCCACGAGCTCGTTCTCCTCCATGTACATGGCCTGCGCGATGAGCCGCGCCAGATGGTCTCGTACGGACTGTCGGTCGAACATGGGCTCCTAGCTCCTTGACTCCGAGATGCGCTTCATCTCCTCATGCACGGGGAACACGTCCTCCGGTGAGAGGGATTTCAGGCCGCTGGCCGCCAGGAACTCCGCCGTCAGCTGATGCAGCCGCCGCAGGCCTTCCCAGTAGGGGCGGTTGCCTTCATCCCAGAAGTTGCCGCCGTAGGGTTTGTCCGCCACCTTCGTTCCCAGCAGGATGGCTTCCGCCACCACCTTGCGCAGCGCCTGCAAGCTTTCATCCTGATTCATTGCCACCTCCTGAATGCCTGTGTCGGTCTGGTCCGCTCACGCCCCCCGGCGCCCTCCGGACTCAGCGCGCTTCGTGCCGGGGTGAAATCCAAAACGTCCGTTCGGTGTCGAAGGGGTACGTGGGCCACGCGGCGCGCGGCCGCGTCGGTGCGGGCCATGGGACGTCCTCGCCGCGGATCCACGCCTCCGCCAGCGGGTGCCACGCCTCCGCCGCGACCTGGGATGCGAAATCCCGCGAGCGCTCCGCCGGCTTCGGAGCGCCCTGCGACGTGTAGACGCCGTCGGTGGCCTGCCCCGCCAGGTGACGCTCGAGCTTCGCTTCCAGGTCGGCGAAGCCCGCCGCCACCACCGCCAGGCGGTGCGTCATGGCGTCACGCTGGTGGAGGTACGCCTCGATGAACTGCTCGAAGTCGAGTGCCCGGCCCGAGGCGCGGGCCCGTGAGAGGAATTGGAGGACCGTGCGCGAGTAGGCCTCCAGCACGCGCGGGGACTGCGAGGAGAGAACGAACAGCCCGGGCCGCTCCGGCTCCACGGCCGGCGCTGGAGCCACGGGCGGCGCTTCCAGGACCAGGAACGCGGACACTCCGCCCAGGCCGTAGGACAGCAGCCCGGCCCGGGGGGGCGCGCCGTCCGCGCCGGGAGACAGCGGCTGTTCCGCTCGCGCCAACCGCAAGGGGCCCTCGGGGTTGAACCCCGGATGGGTGCTCCGCAGGTGGGAGAGCCCGGGCACGCGACCGTGCTGGAGCGCCAGGAGCGCCTTCGCCAGGGCCGCGACGCCGGAGGCCGCCTCCAGGTGCCCCAGCGCCGCCTTCGCCGCACCCAGGACACAGGGCGCGGACGCATCGCGGCCCAGCTCCCGGAAGACCTGCTGGAGCGCATCCAGCTCGCTGGCGTCTCCCAGCGGCATGCCGGTGCCATGGGCCTCCACGTAGCCCAGGCTGTCCACCGGCACGGCCGCGTTGCGCAGCGCCTGCTTCATCGCCTCCTGGTGCGCGCGGGAGTTGGGCGCCGTCACGCCCATGGACATCCCGGCATGCCAGACCCCGACGCCACGGATGACCCCATACACGCGGTCCCGGTCCTCCAGGGCGCGCTGGAGGGGCTTCACCACGACCGCGCCCACGCCTTCGCCGCGGATGAACCCGTCCGAGTCCCGGTCGAAGGGCCGCGTCGTGTCGCCCCGGCTCAGGAGCCCCCGCTCGCGCAGGACCTGGAAGCGGTGGGGCAGCAGGTTCATCTGCACGGCCGCCACCACGGCCTGCTCGGCCGTCCCGTTCCTGATGGCGTCCATGGCCCGCGCCAGGCCCACGAAGAAGCTGGAGCACGCGGTGTCCACCGACTCGCTCACCCCGCGCAGGTTGAAGACGTGGGAGATGCGGTTGGCCGCGATGTAGCGGGAGACGCCCGTGCCGGAGAACTCGTCGACGACGGCGTCGTGGGCGACCAGGTGCTCGTAGTCGATGGCGTCGATGGACAGGAACACCGCCGTGCGGCGGCGCGCGAACTCCTCCCGCGAGTAGCCCGCGTGCTCCAGCGCATGCCACACGCTGTGCAGCAGCAGCCGCTGCTGGGGATCCATGAGCATCGCCTCACGGGGCGAGATGCCGAAGAGCCGGTGGTCGAAGCCCAGCGCGTCCTCGAGGAAGAACCCCTGGCAATCCTCCCGGCGCAGTCCTCCCACCAGCGCCGGCGGAAGCAGCGCCCAGCGCGCCTCCGGGTAGGGCGTGGGCTTGCGCTCCCCCGCCCCCACCAGCTCCCAGAACGCCTCCAGACTGGAGGCCCCAGGCACCTTCAAGTCGATGCCGACGATGGCGAACGCGTCCACCGGCGCGTCCACCGGCGCGGGTGGCATGGCTACGACAGCGGCGGGCCCCGGCGCTTCCACGCCCCCACCCACGAGGCCCTCCACGAGCGCGGACAGCTCCTCGATGGAGGGATGGTTGTGGAGATCGAGGATGCCCAGGGACGTCCCATGGGCGTCGTTCACGCGGCGGACGAGCGCCTGCAACAGGATGGAGTCCACCCCCAGTTCGACGAAGTGCGCGCCTCGGTCCAGGCCTTCCGGCGGGTTTCCGGTCAGCTCTCCCACCAGCCGGGTCATGGCCTCGCGAAGGCTCGCCGCGTCGGTGGCGGCAGGGGGCGGCGCGGAGGAACGGGGCGGGGCCGCGGCCTCCGTGGGGGGACGGACGTGGCCCACGAGCGCCTTCCGCAGGAGCACCAAGTCGCCGCACGTGAAGGCTGCTTCCTCCGCGCGCGTCGCGAGCACGTGGTCGAACAGGGCCAACCCTTCCGCGTCCTTCAGGGGCCGCATCCCCAGCGACGTCTCCAGCCGCGCGACAAGCGCCTCCGGCAGCCGCATCCCTCCCTCTTCCCAGTAGGGCCAGTGGAGCACCATGGAGGTCCCGGAGCGCTCGCCCCGGAGGACCTGCGCCTGGCGCCGCCGCGCGAGCAGGCCCAGCAGCGCGTTGGCCGCCGCGTAGTCCGTCTGGCCGGCGTTGCCCCACAGGCCGGTGAGCGACGAGAAGAGGATGAAGCACTCCAGCGGCAGGTGCCGCGTCACTTCATCCAGCACGCGCGCCCCCTCCACCTTGGGCGCCAGCACGGCGTGGACGTCGTCGCGCGTCTTGGAGAAGAAGCTGCGGTCCCGCAGCACGCCCGCGCAGTGGATGACGCCGGTCAGCCGCCCATGCGTGGCGAGCACCGTGGCCAGCACCCGCTCCATGTCCGGACGCTGGGTGCAGTCGCCCGACAGGAAGTGGATGGCGCCGCGGGCCCCTGGGGTCCCCCGGGGGCGGTCCGGACGCAGGCCCTCCCGGGAGCGACCGCTCACGATGACCGTCGCGTCGCGGGTGTCCGCGAGGTGCTCGGCGAGCTTCCAGCCGATGCCGCCGTTGCCCCCCGGAATCCAGAAGACCCCGCCCCGTGCTTGGTCCGGCGGCCGCGCGCGGGCGGGCACCGGCTCGAAGGTGAAGTCCTGGGACTCGCCTTCCCACGCGCCGTCCACGAAGCGCAGCCGCATGGCGCCGCCCACCTCCCGGTCCTGGTCGGCATCCGCCAGGATGGAGCGCAGCGGCGAAGGCGCGCCGGCCTCCGGCGCCCACGCATACCACCGCGCGGGCAGCCCCAGCTCCTTGTGGAGCGAGCGCAGCATCGCGAAGAGCATGGCGGCCTGATCCGGGGCCGTGTCCGACAGGAAGAGCAGCCGCGCGGGCGAGTCCCGGGTCAGCGCCTCCCGGATCGTCTCCATCGCCGACCCGCACGCCTCCACCCAGCCCTCGCTCCCTGACGCTGCCGCCAGCGGAGGAAGGGCGACGGCGCGGATGCCGGGAAGCGCGTGCAGCGCCTCGGCGGTGGTCGCCTCCAGCAAGGTGAGGCACAGCACGTCCGCACCCGGGCCTCCGGACACACCCGGAGGGGGCGGCGCCAGCGGACGCCGCGTCCACGCCGGGCGGACGTGCCAGACGTCCTTCAGGCTCCGCGCGGACGCCTCCGCTCCAGGAAGGAGCCAATACCGCAGGCGTTCGAAGGGATACGTGGGCAGCGACACCAACCGGGGCCTGGGCCCCACGGTGCGCAGGGTCCGCCAGTCCACTGGCAGCCCCGACACCCATCCCCGGATGAGCTCGCGCAGGTTCGCGTCCTCCGCGAGCGGGCGGGCGGCGTCGGCGTCCTGGGGCGCCGCCGTGGCCTTCCCCCGGAAGAGACCTTCCTCGTCGGTGTCACCGCGGGCCAGCCGGTCCAGCCCGGCCTTCAGGCCCGGAAGCGAGTCCGTCTCGAAGGCGGCACGCACCTCCAAGGACTCACGCCGCTGGAGCGTGAAGGCGATGTCCGCCAGGTTCCACGGCGCGGCGGACGGCGCCTCCAGGAAGGCGAGCAACGCGCGGGCATGGGCCTGGAGCCGATCCTGGGTCCTCGCCGACAGGACGATGGCCTGGGGCGTGGACGCACCCGAGGGCTCGTGAAGCGGCTCGCGGTACTCCTCCACCACCACGTGCGCGTTGACGCCGCCGAACCCGAAGCTGCTGACGCCCGCGCACCGGGGGGCGTCGTCCGGGGACGCCTTCCACTCCTGGAGCGAGTCGACGACGTAGAACGGGGTGCCCTCCAGGCGGATGCGCGGGTTCAGACGCTCGAAGTGGAGCAACCCCGGCAGCGCGCGGTGCTCCATGGACAGCAATACCTTGATGAGCCCCGCGATCCCTGCCGCCGCCTCCAGGTGTCCGATGTTCGTCTTGGCGCTGCCGATGCCGCACGAGGCTTCCTCGAGCGCCGCTCCGGACGCGCCCGACAGCGACTGGAACGCCCGCTGGATTCCGTGCAGCTCGATGGGGTCACCCTTGGGGGTGCCGGTGCCATGCGCCTCCAGGTAGCGGATGCGCTCTGGGGCGACGCCCGCGCGGCGGACGGCGTCCACGATGACGCGCGACTGCGCGAACGCGCTCGGGGACGTCACGCTCGCGGCCTTGCCGCCGTGGTTGATGGCCGTCCCCTTGATGATCCCCCGGATGCGGTCCCCGTCCGCCAGCGCCTGGCGCAGGGGTTTGACGAGCACGAGTCCGGCGCCCTCGCCGCGGACATAGCCGTTGGCGCGGTGGTCGAACGTCATGCAGGCGCCGTCCGGAGACAGCATTCCCGCCTTCGAGAACGCGACGAAGTAGGTGGGGCTGCACAGCACGCTCACGCCGCCCACCAGGGCCTGCGCGCACTCTCCGCGTTGCAGCGCGCGGACCGCCTCGTGGAGCGCGACCAGCGAGCTGGAGCACGCCGTGTCCACCGGGATGCTGGGGCCCTTGAAGTCGAACTCGTAGGAGATGCGGTTCGGGATGAGCGTCCCGTAGGTGCCGGTGGAGAGGTGCGCCTCGATGGTGGCCACCGACTTCTCCAGGGCCTCCTTGTAGTCGAAGTTGCAGACGCCCACGTAAACGCCGGTCTGCGACCCCTTGAGCCGCGACGCGGCGTAGCCCGCGTCCTCCATGCAGCTCCACGCCAGCTCCAGCAGGATGCGCTGCTGCGGATCCATCAACTCCGCCTCGCGCGGCGAGATGCGGAAGAAGGGCGCGTCGAACTTGTCCGCGTCCTCGATGAAGCCCGCCCACTTGCTGACGCCCCGGTTCGGCGCATCCGGATCGCGCGAATAGAACGCTTCGCCGTCCCAGCGCTCCGCCGGAACCTCCCGCACGCTGGAGCGTCCCCGCGCGAGGTTGTCCCAGAACTCCCACGGCGTGTTGGCGCCCGGGAAGCGACAGGCCATCCCGATGATGGCGACGTCATCATCCGAGCGCGGGCGGGGCTCCACGGCAGGTGCGGGCGTCATCGCGTTCTCCAGGGTGTGGCACGAGGAGGAAGGGGCCGGCGGGAACCGGCTCCAGGCATGGCCCGGCCCAGGGTGGACCGCTCGCGCGTTCCACCAGACCCGGCGGGCCGTCGTCCGGGGTGTCTAGGCCGTCAGGGCGCTACCAGGGCGTGCTGTCCGGGCGGGAGGGGTCGCTGCCCAGCACCAGTTCGTCGCCGTCCAGGAAGCCATCACCGTCGCGGTCGAGCGCCAGCCGCACGCCCGAGCCCCGGGGCACGCAGGTGAAGGTCAGCGGGATGCCGTGCTGCCGCACCCGCGCCCGGAGCGCCGCATCGGTGGTGGGCCGCTCTCCGGCCTTGTTGGAGCGGACCTTCCCGTCCGGCGTGTACAGGTAGCCGACGCTCGCGGACGTTCGGGCCACCAGGTCGCACTCCCCCGCCACCGCGCGGTTGAGCAGCAGGTCCACGCGGGGCTGGGCCTGGACCCAGGTGCTCCGCGACAGCGTCACCTGCTGGCCCACGACGGGCGCCAGGTTGCTGTCGTACGCATAGAGGAAGTCCTCCACCTGGCGGCGCGCGGCGTCGCCCTGCGCGCGCTCCAGTGAGAAGCCACCGGGATTGCCCGCGGGGTCCCCCGGCGACGGCGGCACGTAGCGGAACAGCACCGTCGTCAGGAAGCGCAGCGGCGTGTCATGGCTGCCGTCGTGCAGGAAGCCGTAGCCGCGGATCTGCTCGCCCATGAAGTCGTTCTGCCCGTCGGGATGATCCGGCAGCAGCTTGCTGGTGCCCTGCATCCCGAACATGCCGACCTTCTGGTACAGGTTGCGGAAGTGGGGGATCTTCATCATCTGCGGCTCGAACTCGAAGGAGCTGTTGCCGTTGCCGCCGAAGAAGCCCGGCTTCGCCACCCCGAACTCCGCGTTCGCGGTCGGGTCGAGCACGTGGCAGCCATTGCAGGTGAAGAGCCGGTCCGACACGCTGTTGAAGTAGAAGTCGTGGCCCGCCTGCTGGCTGGGGGTCAGCCCGTTGTCCAGGTTGCGGATGGGATTGGGGGGATAGGTGATCTGGAGCGCGAAGTCCGTGAAGCGCTGGAGCTGGTCCGCGGACAGCTCCGCGTCGCGCCCCAGCAGCGTGACGAAAGCCGGGTTGAAGGCCTTGAAGGCGGCCTCCTCGTCATAAGTTCCACCGTTGGGCTGCGCGGTGGGGGCTTCGTTGCCACCCGTGCGGTCCCCGCGCCAGTGCATGGAGCCATGGTTGGCCATGCCGCGCAGGCTCTGGGTGGTCATGGGTCCCTTGAGCGGACGGAAGTTGACGTTGCCCTCCAGCCCCACCATGGCGGGCGTCAGGTTGAACGGCCCCGGGTTGACCTCCTCGACGGCGTCGGGGTCTCCCAGGTCCCAAGCCAGGCCATCCAGGTCCCCGAACACGTGGCAGCTCGCGCAGGAGGAGTCACCATGGCTCGACGTGAGGCTCGCGTCGTACAGCAGCGGCCGGCCCTGGGTGATGGAGGACGGCTCCGGTGAGTGCATGCCCACGGAAGCAATCTCCCGGCCCTGGCGCAGGTCGACGACGGCGATGGCGTTGTTGAAGCGGGTGAGCACGTAGAGCCGCTGCCGCGCCTCGTCCAGGATGAGCCCCGTGGGACCGCCTCCGGACACCTGGATGCGCTGGCTGGTGGAAGGCGTGAAGGTGTCGTTCTCCAGCGCCTCCGTGGAGAACACGCCCACCTTGCTGGACCCCAGCGCCGCGACGTAGAGCGTCCGGCCGTCCGAGGAGACCTCCAGGCCGCTGGGAATCGCCAGGCTGCGGGCGTTCTCCTCGTTGGGGACGGGGGCGCAGCAGGTGGAATAGTCGATGTGCTTGTTGAGGTGGCGGGGCCGCACGCCGCCGCCGCCGGGCTCCAGGACCGTCACACGGCTCTCATGCAGGTGGCCCTGCACGCTGGAGCGCTCACCGCCGCCGGCACCCTCGAAACGGACCTCGTTGAGGGCCTCCGTGTTGGCCACGTAGACGCGGCCCGTCTGCGGGTTGACGGCCATACCGTAGAGCACCGTGCCCACGCCCGAGTAGGAGCTGGCGCTCCCGGCCAGTTGCGCGGGGGGATTGGCGGTGGCGTCAATGACGAACACGTCCTTGTCGGGCAGGGAGAACTTGACGTGCGCGTCCCACTGCCGGCCCAGTTCATCGCGCCAGTGCTCGCCGTCGTACTTCACGATGAGGCTGGTGGGCGGCTGCTCGGCGCCTTCGACGTTGGTGGTGGGTGGCGGCAGGCCTCCATTCAGCGTGACGACCTCCTCCGGGATGACGGTCGTCCGGTTGCCGGTGAAGAACCCCGCCGCGTAGACGCGCGAGCCATCCGCGGAGACCGCCAGCGCCCGAGGCGTGTCCGTGAAGAGCTGGAGGATGGTCAGCGGCGTCCCGCCCAGCGTGCCGCCGGACACGACGGAGCCCGCGTCGAAGACCCAGACGTCCGCGCGACCGATGCCGGGGGTCGTCAGCTGCGGGTCGAACGGAGCGTTCTGGCCCCGGTGCGCGGTGGTGATGAACGCGCGCTGCCGCCCCGCGCCCGCGAACACGATGTCGCGGGGTTCGTCGCCCACGAGCAGCGTGCGCACCACCCGGCCCGGACGGCGGCTCACGTCCACGATGCTGACGCTGTCGGAGAGATGGTTCACGACCCAGACCTCCTGGTCGTTGCGCACCGCGACCGCCACCGGCTCGACGCCCACGGGAATCGAGTCCACGTGCTCCAGCCCCGCCGCGCCCGGCACATATACCTCCAGGCGTCCGTCAGGCGTGTTCACGGCGAAGAGGGCCTTGCCGTCCGACGACTTCGCCAGCGGCCGGACCTGGCCCGACTCGAACAGGGTGTAGGACGGCCCCGGGTCGACGACGGGGTCGGGCGGCCGGGCGCAGACCCCGGGACAGTGCGTGTCACCCCAGGCGGGGTTGCACTGGTCCTGGGTGTCATCCACGCAGACACGACCGGCGGCGCACGTACGGCCGGACACGCCACAGGGCTCGGTGCCCGGCTTGCACCCCACCCCCGCCAGCAGGAGCACGGACAGGACGACGCGCATCGGCTTCAGGGACTCGCTCCACCTGTGGGTCATGACCGTGCGTCCGTGAGGGCATCCACCTGCGTGGCATCAAAAGACGGGGGCAGACCTGCCGCGAGGCTCTGGTCCACGAGCTTGGTGAGGGTCTTCTTGGGGCCCACCTCGAGGATGGAGGGCTCGCCCTGCGACAGCAGGTACCAGATGGATTCCACCCACCTGACGGGGCTGCAGATCTGCCGCACCAGGTTCTGCCGGATCTCCCCCGGCCGGTACGGCCGCGCGTGCAGGTTGGAGATGACGGGGATGGAAGGCTCCCGCAGGGGGACGTCCTGGAGGAACCGTTCGAACGCTTCCATCGCGGGCCGCATGTAGCGCGAGTGGAAGGCGGCGCTGACGGGAAGGGGCAGCACAGTGGCCCCCTCCCGCTCGAGCACCGGCGCGAGCGCCTTCAAGGCCTCCGAGGGCCCCGCGAGCACCACCTGCGTCGGCGCGTTGAAGTTGGCGACCTCCACGCCCCCGGCGTCGCGGTCACCCAACAGGGCTGTCACGCGAGCCACCGGAAGGTTCACGACGGCGGCCATGCCACCGCCCGTGGCCTGGCCCATGAGGGCGCCCCGGTGCTGAACCAGGCGCAGGCCCGTCTCGAAATCGAAGGCGTCAGCCGCGAAAAGGGCGCAGTACTCACCCAGGCTGTGGCCCAGGAGGACGTCTGGCTTTGAAGCCCCCTCCTTCTGGGCCTTGAAATAGTGCAGGACGTTGACGAAGTAGAGCGCCGGCTGGGTGTACTGCGTGAGGTTCAGCCGCCGCTCCTTGTCCTCCAGACAGAGGACCTCAATGGAGTAGCCCAGCACCTCGTCCGCGCGCCGGGTCAGGTCCTTGAACTCCTCGAAGAGCCCCCGGCCCATGCCGCGAAACTGAGCCCCCTGCCCGGGAAAGATCGTGACATCCAACTTGCGCGCCATGTGTTCCGCCCCCTCGTATGCGCTGGAACAGCTAGACGACCCCGACGTGGATCGCGATCTCGCCCGAAGGCGTGTAGTGCTCGAAGTCGGCGAGGTAGGCCTTGCCCTCGCTCCCCAGGGCCCAGATCTCCTGCCACTTCTCGCCGACCTTCTCCGGATGGCCCTTCGCGACCTCGAAGACCTGGCGCTTCGACTGGGGAACCACCGCCGCCACCAGTCCCGGGGGAACGGGGCCCTGGCCAGGCACCTCCGCGCCGAGAATCAGCGAGTAGGTCCCCAGGTTGTTCTTCCCGGGGTTCTCGAAATTCGTATAGACGGCGTAGACGTCCGCGGAGACCTTGTTCGGAATCTTCTCGAGGATTCCATCCTGGTAGAATCGCTGCCAGTGCGCGGGGATGTCTTTGAACGCGGTCTCATTGGTGGTCCGCAGCTCAAGTCCGACAATCCGCAGGGTCTTCGACTGGGTCACGGTCTTCACGGGTTCTGCCCCTCCCAAGGCATCCAGAATGGGCGCCAGAACAGCTCAACATTGGCGCGCCAACGACTTGACCCGCAGCGTGATTGCCTTCACTAAAGGCGTCAAGACCTTTCCAAGATATTTCCAGAAATGCACATCTGCTTCCAGAGCCTCCCAATTCACGCAGCTCGACCCACCCTCGGGAAACCCTGAGGCCGAACGCCTGGGGGGAGGCGTCCGGCCCTGTTCATGACGCGAGCGGACGACTAAACGACGGAGCGCGATTCTCGATCGGCCTGGAGAGTAGGCAGGCGCCAGCGACGCGGGGAAGGGGCAGGGACTCGCTCCGTTCGGCCTTGTGTGCGCAAGAACCGGAGGAAGAAGCGAGCCCTTGTGCTTATCCAAAATTCGGTCGCTGCGTCATGGGTGCGTCAAGGCTGCGTCAAAACTCGCGTCATGACGGATGAGCGACGCGCCCAACGGGCCGTCGAGCCCTGTGCCTACCCAAAATCCGGTCGCTGCCTCTAGTGAGCACAGCAAACACGGGGCCGGCGAGGTCCCATAGCGGCGGCGCGGAGTGCGAATCGCCGAGGCACCGCCCACACCGTCTCGCGCACGCAAGAGGCTGAGCGCTCGTGACAAAGGGAGCGCCAGGCGGGCTCGACGACCACCAGCCCACCGACGGCGGCTGCGTGCCCCGGCAACCAGCGCCGCGGCACTCACGGCCAATGCCTCGCCCGAACCCACGCGAACCGCGAAGCCGTGCGACTTCCATCCACCTCGATGAAGACGGGTGGAAAGCTGACAGCGGCCCTTCACCATGAAATCGGACGCACGGGAAGTAAAGTTCGCGGCGACTCAATCGGCCCCCAATTGAAGGGCGCCAGCAGTCCCTTCCTTGAAACCCTGAATACGACTCGGGTTTCAACCCTCAGAGAGTTTGAGCCCTCTCAGAGAAAAGCCGAGAACGAGTTCGCGCAGGGCTTCGTTCGGGGAGCTGAACGAAGGGCCCTACCAACCGGTAGGGCCCTTTTGTTTTACACAGGCCTCGCGATGAATATCGCGGGGCCTTCGTGCTTAAGCCCCTGAATCCCAAGGGATTTTGCCTCGCGGTGCTGAAGAGGGCACTCTCTGCCTTCTACCCCGCAGAGCAAGATGCCTCCTCTTCTCAGCCGTCGAATGGGCTCTCCGAAGCGCTCTTTCACCCGTTTTGGGGAGAGAGAGGCCGAGAGTGGTTAACAGGTGCTGTTAACCATTGGGGAGGCGGTTAACAACATTCCCCTGGAGACCCGCTCTTTCCGCTCTGAGGTTTCTGGAAAGGCACCTCTCTCCGCTTTTCGGATTCGTCTCTTACCTGATTTGCGGCTCCCGGCGAGCGCGCCGCAAGGCTGGTACGGGGCGGCCCAACTCATACTCACGGTGAGGGCGGTTGCGGCGGGTCGCTGATCCACGCAGCGCCAGTCCACGTCCCTCGCCCTCTCATGCCGCCGGGCCGCCGTCATTCGGGCCCAAGAGAGTCTTGCCGAGAGCCCCAAGAGTGCGGTCGGCACAGCCTTACGATTCTCGCTTCTGAAAAACCGAGCCACCCGGCCACAGCTCTCCCTCCCATGCGGCACGACACCCCAGGAGGTCTCCACCATGCATACGCAGCGGCGGCGGGCGACTCTCCGACGGGCCCCTATCCGGAAACTTGGTACCTAGCGTTAGGTGTGCGCGCTCTCGGTGCGCGAGGCGTAGCTCGACACGTTGGGGCCAGTGCGCGGGCTGCTCGTGGCCATCTTCGGATGGGGCGCCGAGCAGGAGCGCGCCCGGTCTCATCGAGCGCACTCGTGCAGGGCTGGAGCGCGCCCGGCAGGAGGGGAAGCGGCTTGGACGGCCGCCGTGTTCGCCCGTACTCATTCACGCAGCGGCGGAACTTGGTCGGCCGGGTGTGTCTGCGACGGAGGCCGCTCGGCGCAAAGGCGTGCAACGGACGACCCTTCGACGATTTCTCGCAAGATGACGGCGAAGATCCGGTGCCGGAGCTACCCGCCATTGCCCATCTTGTAGGGCTTGAGCTTGTGGAGCTTCTCGGCGTGGCCGAGGCGTTTCTGGATGAAGCACAACAAGCAGTCCTTATCTGGACTTCTCGGCCTCAACGCCGTGACGCCGGAACAAGAGGCGGAAAAAGCCTCGCGCAATCTCTCTTCCTAAATCCCCCTCCAGCTCCTTTCCGCCAAACCGATAGACCTCATAACCAGAAAGACGGAGGTCACGATCTGCCGCGACCATTTCAGCATACTTCGACGGACTAGCTTTTCCTTGAGGGTCGCAATAGTGCCCCACCCCATCAACCTCGATCACAACACGAACACTCTGTGAGAACAGCATCAAAAAATCCATTCTTTGCCGAAGAAGCGCATCCCTCCCTCTTTGTGAAACTGTTAGTGGATCATAATACAACCACACCTCTGGAAGCAACGCAGGCAACTCACCAAACGACCCCTGATAGGTCGAAAAGAACTCCTCGAACAATAGTCGTTGTGGTGGCGAATTTTTTGGCAATGAGTCCCTAAGACGCTGATAGAGACTCACCCTCGTCGCCCGAGCCTCAGGCACAAGGCCGTGAGTCGCAGCCCACCACTCTTGAAGATGCCTCCAGAGCAATCCGGTCGGTGGGATTGGGTGGTCATACACCAGCACCTTGTCCGCGAATCGCACAATCTCAATATCGCCATTGATGGCATCGGCGAATCTCAAATCAGGCTTGACCTGCGAAGCAAATATAATCTGCTTGGGTCGCCCTCCCACTCCGCCAGTCGCGCGAACCACTGAGTATAGCGTCCGTCCTGCATCCAAGCCTGTCGCGTGCAGGTCCCAACCGGACTTTCGCAATTCCGCACTCAGCGCATCAACATACTTCCTTTGATCTTCTTCGCCTCGAACCGATGGATGAACCATTCGTTCAACGAGCGCTCGAAAGCGCCTATCCGACACACCCAGCACGCCACATTGCTCAGAAACGCCCTGCACATCCTGAAGCTCTGATTCCGACAGAGTCGCATTGCGAAGGGATTCATCCAGCTGAATCACCTCTCCAACGACCGTGTTCAGCCCCAGCTTTCCCCACGGCGCAGGCAGCGAACTGAGAGTCGCAAGAAGGTTTCGGCGCGTTAACTCCGAAAACTCGACCGACTCTTCTTGCGCAGCCCACACAAGCTCCTCAAGGCGATAGGTCCAGAACTGCTCCAACACCCGCTTTGCGATTGACAACACCGATTCGCGATCATGCGGAAGCCAGCTTCGAACGGTGGCCCACTTGCTATTGTAGATCAGGCCAGCATTCGGATCCGGCACAACCATTCCAAGCGCGATGCAGACAGGAGCTAGATCGTCACTCTTCACATGGGCTTGAAGCGCCCGCCCAATCGCGTCGCGCAAGTCCTTCGTGCTTGGATTCTGGCTCACAGCCCACAATGTAGGTGAACCGGGACCGACCGAGCAAGCGAGCGCCTGCCCTTAGTCCCATGGTCTTCATCACCCGGTACATCCTCTTGGGGTCCCCAGCGACTGCCCCTCGAAGATCATCTGCCGGTTCAACAGGGCCATGACGCGGCGATAGCCGTAGCTGGCCCGCTCATTTGTGACAGCACGAATCATCCCGAAGAGGGCCCCTCCTCGGTGCGTTTGAAATAGGGGCCACACAACCTCTTGGGAGCCTTCGGGCCGGCGGACTGCATTCGGAGAACGAGGGTGCCCCCTGTGTCAGGGAAGTTGTCGCCTCGGCTGAACGGCCGGGCTGAGCAGGCCTAGGGGGCGAGAGCAGGCAGGAAGCAGTGCCGTACACGGATGGATTCAAGTCAGAAATGGTGAAGCGGATGGTGGGCCCCGGCGCGGTGAGTGCCGCCGCCCTGGCCCGCCAGGTGGGCGTGTCGCAACCGACGTTGTCGCAGTGGTTGAGAGAGGCGAATAAGTTGGCGGCGATGACGCCCCCGCCCGAGGAAAAGAAGCCCGCCCCGCCGACTGGACCGAAGAAGTGGACGCCCGAGGAGAAGCTGCGCGTGCTGGTGGCGGCCCAGGGGCTCACCGGAGAGGAACTGGGGGCGCTGCTGCGCCGTGAGGGGCTGCACGAGGGGCTGCTGACGGAGTGGCAGCAGGCGGCCGCTGGAGCCCTGTCGGGCGCGTCCACGCAGGCCCTGCCGGCCAAGGAGCGCAGGCGGCTGGCGGTGGCCGAGAAGCGGGTGAAGGAGTTGGAGCGCGAGCTGCGCCGCAAGGAGAAGGCGCTGGCGGAAACGGCGGCGCTGCTGGTGCTCGAAAAAAACTTCAGGCGATGGGCTGGGACGAGGGGCCCTTGGACGACGAGGACGACGCAGTGGACGAGAAGCGCGAGAAATGACGCTCGCCCACGTGCAGGAAGCCCTCCAGCAGGGCATGCGCCTGGAGGCCGTCTGTGAGCGGCTCGGGGTGGCCCCTCGCACCATTCAACGGTGGCGGAAGCCCCAGACGGCTCAGGACGGGCGGTGCGGTCCGCGCACCCGGCCCGCCAACCGCCTCTCCGAAGCCGAGAAGCGCCGCATGCTGGCGGTGGCCAACAGCGAGGAGTTCCGCGACGTCTCGCCCAAGCAGTTGGTGCCGAGGCTGGCGGACCGGGGCGAGTACCTGGCCAGCGAGGCGAGCTTCTACCGGGTGCTGCGCGAAGCGGGACAGCTTTCCCACCGAGGCCTCGCGAAGCCGCCCACGCCGCGCCCCAAGGCGGAGCACACCGCCAGCGCGCCCTGTCAGGTGTGGAGCTGGGACATCACCTACCTGAAGGGCCCGGTGAAGGGCACCTTCCTCTACCTGTACCTCGTGGTGGACGTCTTCAGCCGCCGAATCATGGGCTGGCGCGTCCAAGAGGAGGAGTCATCCGCGCATGCCGCGGCCCTCATCCGCGACAGCTGGCGCGAGGCAGGCTGCCCCGAGGGCCTGGTGCTGCACTCGGACAACGGCGGCCCCATGAAGGGCGCCACGATGCTCGCGACGCTGCAGTGGCTGGGCGTGGCCCCTTCCTTCAGCCGGCCCCGCGTCTCGGACGACAACGCCTTCTCCGGAGCCCTCTTCCGCACGCTGAAGTACCGCCCCTCCTTCCCCCAGCGCGCCTTCGCGTCGACTCAGGATGCGCACGCGTGGGTGGCTCGTTTCGTCGCCTGGTACAACACCGAGCACCGGCACTCCGCCATCCGCTTCGTCACGCCCGAGGACAGACACTTCGGCCGCGAAGCGGCGCTGCTCGAACAGCGCCACCAGGTGTACCAGCGCGCCCGCGCACGTCACCCCGAGCGCTGGAGCCGCGACACCCGCGACTGGACACCCGCAGGTCCTGTGCGCCTCAACCCCTCACCCAACACCACCCCGGCGGTCCAGGAGTTGAAGCGCATCGGCTGAACCCTCTCACGCGACAACTACCTTGACGCTCACCGTAGTCGAGTTCGTGCCGCTTCCTCTGCAGGAGTCCCGAACAGGGCCCACGACAGGAAGTGCCACCACAGCCCCAAATCGACCTCGGCGAGCAGTGAAGCGTCGATGAGTGAAGTCGCGTCTGCGCCTTCGTACCAGAATCAGGGAACCATCTACATCCAAATGGCCTGACCAAGAACATTCCGAATTCGAGTCACCATAGCACGTCCAATTTTCGGGAGAGCATCAAGAGTCTTATCGTCTGTCTCAGCCAAATCCCCCACGGTACGTATCCCAGCCTCGGTCAGAACCTGAAGTTTCTGCGCTGTCAATCCATAAGGATAAGCAGCAGACTTTCCAAGCTTATCAATTGGCTCATTGAAGATCGCGAGCTCTGCAGACTCCGGCAATGCGGGCAACTGAATCGCAGCAAGCTTACTAGTCTTATTGAACTGCACAGCCTCTTCACGAGGATGCATCGTCCATCGCTCAAACAATTCTTTAGTCAACCGAGAACCGGGCGTCTGCTCCAATAGGACGCAAAGATTGAGAGCATAGCGCGCACCGCGACCGCCAGACTTCATCGCACGCGACGCCTCTCTCTTAGATATAAATCCCGCATACTCCAAAATCTGGAGCGGCTTCGCAAGCCTCTCATCCACCTCCCGATGAATCAACATATCCCGAGGATTTCTCGCCTTCTGACCACACTCCTCGAATAGCAATTCAGCGATTTGCCTAGCCACAGCAACCATTGGCTCATACTTACCCAACTTTGGCTGAATTTCATCAAGCAGCGGCCAGTAGTAATTCCGCGCCAACTGAATGAGCGACTCGCCCAACTCCGGAAGGCCGATATTTCGCCCATCCGCACACGCAGCCTTCAAGGCATTGCAGGCGAATACAAACCCACGCATATTTCCCAGAACAGACTGGCCAAGAAATCCTGCCGCCCCTCCCCGACTCAGACTAGAGCGAAAAACATCCTCTCCAAAAGCATCAAAATAGCGCCCCTCCATCACCTCCAGAAAAATCTCCCGAAAACCGGGAAATTCATCACTCCGGAGAAGATCAATCACCGTCGCATCGTTATACACATCAAAACGCGTCCCAAAACGGGTCACCCCTGGATAGATCGCCGCCTTACACGAAACCACGCTACTAGAGAGCATCCTATAGATATCAAAAAATTCTTCAAGCGAGGCCTCTCGCCCAAGATGAGCCGCATCATCAAAGAAAAGAACGATTCGCTTCCCCAGCGTCGCCGCCAACCTTGAGAGTGCCACTTGCACAGACCCAGCATCCGGATGTGGGTCAAAGTCGTTCGCCAAGTCCCCTAGCGTTTCCTGAACCTTCCGAATGACTATCTGAGCAAGAATCCTCTCGTATGCTTCGCCAGTACTCTTAAGCAGGGGCGCATGGCGGAGGCTCATATAAACCCCCAAAGCTGCGGCCTGGGGAATGGCCGGATAAAGCTGTCGCGAGGCCGCGATCATAAAGGCACTCTTCCCGGTCCCGCGTCCGCCACGAAGAAGCACCGGCCCATGCGCAACGAGAGTGAGCAACACACGTCGATCATTTAGAGTAGAGAACGTGTGCATTTCATCGAACAACTCGGGCGCGCAATCCTCTGCAGCCAGAATCAACTCTGCCTGGGCGTCTATTTCCTGGCTCATTTCATCACCTCGACATTCTCAATCCGGCCCAAAGCTGCCACAGCATCCACTGGAGACAGCAAGGTAGCCGCATGAGGCACAAAATGCGAAACGAATCCGACATCGGCGACTAAATGAATCACGCGTTGAACCAAATCAACAACGGTTGCCCGATCATAAAGAGTACCCGGTGGCAGCACAAACTCATGATGGATCCCCTTTGAGAGGGCCGAGTAGAGACGCCCAATTTCTTCTCGCTTGCGTGACACAAAACTGTCCGGAGGGAGGGCACTAAGTTCGGCAATCCATCTCCCCCCTGCTGTTGTGCCTCCGAGCATTTGCTGAAGAGCTGGTCGCCAAAGGAGATGATCGTAGTAGTCTCCAAGGAGCGCTTTGGTAATTTTCTCGTATTCCAACGCATCTCCCCAAAGGCCTGAGCCCTTCTTCGGGGCCAACACATCACCCTGCCCCTTCTTCGGGGCCAACACATCACCCTGCCAGCGGATAGAAGACTTCCAAGGAATTGCAGCGTCATATTCAGGCTGCAATTGGACCTGCCTGACAACGAGCACTCGGAGTGGGTCAAGCCGTCCAATCAGCGCCGTGGCCGCAAGCTCAAGAAGGGAGCGCCCGAGGAAGGGGCCGAACATTGAAACGCGTTCACTGTCTTGTTCCCCCAACCAAGCTAACTGACTCAGCACAGAATCCATCGACCCACGGATATGGGTAAGAATCTTACCCAGCTCCGAGGTTCCGACGACTGCGCCAGAGTCACCACATGTCAAAAGACTCAGATCGTTGTTCAGGCACCCTCCTTTGCTCTAAGCGTAGACTACGAAAGCCAAGCAATGTTGGCAATCGGGACTTGACAGTCTCTCGGGCTCGCCCTTACACACGGATCTTGCCGTAAGTTAGCCAGACTGCCGCTCTACCTCCCTGAAGAACTGGGTGAGCGAGTACTCCAGCAGCGCTTGGCGGGACTGCATGTACCGGCGGGCGCGGAGGAAGGGTAGCCAGACGCGCTTGCCCACCCGCACCTGGGACTCCTCCATCTTCTGCCGCAGCACCCACGTCCCGCCTAGCCGCCGCACCAGCACGTCACCCAGGTAGGCCCCCAGCGCTGGGGCTGTGTGACTGTCGATGAGTTCGCGCGTGTACCGCTCCGGGAAGTTCTCCCTCCAGAAGTAGAAGTCCAGGTCCGTGAGGGACTCAGGCGTCTCATCCATGATGGAGGGCACCTTGGTGTGCAGCGCTGCTACGAGGCCTTCGGACAGGTCTCCGTAGGACGTGAGGACGCGCTCCGGGTTCTCCACATCTGGCGGCAGGGCGACCGGAAGCCACTCCTCTGGCTCTGGAGGCCGGAAGGCGTTGAGCTCGGCAATCTTCCGCTGCCGCTCGCTGATGGCGAACTCGTCCGGCAGCCGCGAGAGGAACGGCGCCACGTCGGGGTGGAAACGCGGCTCGACGGGTACGAGTGCAGCACTGCGCTCCCTCAGCGTGCACAGCACCGTGTCGAAGTCGAGATCCGGCCGCAGGTGGACATGGGCTCGGGCCTGGGCCACACGTGCTTCGTCGCTCGCGAAGTCCACAGCGGTGGGCCGCAGCACCAGGAGGACGGAGCCGTTGGGAAGCTCCTCCACGAGGTGTGCAGGAGTCGAGAGCATCCGCTCACGACCAACGCGTTCTACGAGCTTGGGACCGAAGACGTTCAGCCAACACAGTTCATAAACCTTTTCGAAGCCATCCCTCCGAGACACTTCAGCTTCGCGGCCGAAATGAGGGAAGCCCGCCAACTCGCGGTCAGCCATACTGTGTGCTGCAGCATAGGAAGCCGGATAGTGAGTCGCCCAAGCTCGGACCATCTCGACGATCCCTCTACAGTCCCCTTCGTTTGAGAAGTGAGCGAGCGGTTGTACGTCGAGCCAGATGTTGATCTCAGAAGGGTGGGGCGGCAGCCAGAGTTCAAGCGTCAACTCCACAGCAGGAGATTCTGCGCGGTAAAGCGCGACAGACGCACTGTCATCGTCGCGGCGCTCCTTCAGTGCCTGCCAGAAGGCAGCGCGTGCATACTTTCGTTTCCGCGCCCCCTTGACGATATCGGGAGCCCAGTCCCCTGGGCACTTTTCAAGTGCATTGAGAAACGGGACAAGCTCAACCTCCATTTCAGTTTGGTCGCTGAACGTGCCTTCGAGGGTGAGCAGAAGGTGATCGACTTCGCTCGTGCAGGGAGTCTTCGGGGCACTCATTGGACCAGCACCTCCACCGCGGGAACTTTCCTCTGCGTGCGTCTCAATGCGGTCTCCCAAGCTTCCGGTTTCGTGGGCTTGAGAGTCCCTTCATAAACGAGGCGAACCCTCTGGACTCGTGCCTGCTGCCGCATCCCTTCTCGGAGGATGTTTAATTCACCACCGTAATACCGCAGCGCGCTGCTCGCGTCCGTAGTCATTTGTGCCGCCAGGGAGTCCTTGTCCAACGCCTTAAGGTCCCGACTCTTGAAGCTGAACGTCTCCACGTGGGGACTCAGGCCAGCAGAGGGCCCCTCTTCGATGACGAGCACGTCCGCGAAGCGGATGTCCGCCTTCGCCACCCCCACGTGCGTCTCGATGCGCGGCTGGTCGAAGTCCTTGAGCCACCGCCGCTTCGACCGTGGGAGGGCCGCGTCCGCTTCCAGGAGGGCGACCATCTTCCTCTCGAAGGCCAGTCCCCGGGCGTACCGGTCACGAAGAAGCTGGTAGCCGGCCCACTTCAGTGGCCCCTTCTCCGCAATTCTCTTCTTTATTTCCGCGGCCCTCGTCTCCAGGTACGCCACGTAGTCGGACCAGAGTGGCTCCGCAGCGACTTCGGCAGGAGCAGCCTTCTGCAGTGCCTGGCGGTGCCTCGTCAGCTCCGCCACGTCCATCGACAGGCGCTCTCCCGGGAACTCCGCCTCCAACTGCTTGAACTTCGCCTCCGCCACTTCCGCAGGGAGTCCGGCTGCCTCAGGAGGCACGGAGGGTCTACTGCCGCCTCTTCTCCCTGAGCCCCCGCCGGTGGATGCGGCACTCGGAGGCTCGCGATACCGCACCGCCAACGTGGCCTGTGCTTGAGCGACGTTGCCTCGCGCCTCGTGAAGAGCCAGCGCGCCGGCTTCGCCCCACTCCGCCACCAGAAAGGCCGCCTCCCCGCTCTGTTGGAGGTAGCGGGCCAGTTCTCCCACGCCGCTCTCCCCTATCTGCGCCTCCAACCTCTCCAGCACGGCCTTCAGCGCTTCCACCCGAGACACTACGGCCTGGAGCCGTGCCCCCTCCTGCCTGGAGAGGCCGGCTTCACGGAATGCACGCGCCCCCTTTCCTCCCGCGTACAAGCCCACCATGAGGGCCGCGGGCGCCAACTGTCGCGTGGCCTCCTCGTACTCCCCCTTAGCGAGGGAAGCCCCGCCCTGCGCCGTCCCTGCCGCCAGGTGGTAGAAACCCAGCGGCACACCGAAGGTGAGGTGGTCAAAGGACGCCAGGGCCACGTTGACCGGTGCGAAGGCCCCCAGGTACTGCGCCTTCTCCACCTCCTCGTATGCAGCCCGGTAGGGCGGTGGGAGCTGCGGGGGCAGCGCGGACGCATCCACACTCCGGCTTCCGCCGACAAGGGGAATGGAGGCCGCGACGTCATCTGCGGCCCGTCCCAGCCCGCGCGCGATGTCGCCAGCACGGAAGTCCCTCTCCGGGAAGTCGGTGAGGGCCATGCCCCGATGCTTCAGCTCCTCGCGCACCACCTCCATGGCCCCCAGAGCGCGCTTGAGCAGTTTGTCCTCGGCCAACAGGCGCAGCAGTTGCCGCACCTCGTCGTCGTGGGTGGTGTGCAGGACGAAGAGGGCCAGGACTTCCGCCTTGGCCAGGCCGTGCTTCTCGACGGCGGTGGCGAGGAAGGCCGCGCGCTTCTTGAGGAGGACGCGGGCGGCCTCGGCCTCCAGGGGGCCCAGGGCGCCCAACCGGACAGCGTTCCAGTCCGAGAAGGCCTCCACCAGCCGAGGCATGTCCGCCAAGCGCTGCAAGGCCAGGAAGGCCGCTGGTGTGGTGCACTCCAAGAATGGCGCCAGCACCTCGTCCTCCGAGTCCAGATGTGGCCAGCCCGAGGGCACATCCCCGCACGCTCCTGCCAGGGCGCCCACCACACGCAGCGGTGCCGTCTCACCTCCGCCGGGGTTCGGGGGAGACGGCGTGGCCCGGCGGCGGTGCAGAAGCGGTCCGGCCGCGGCCTCTTCGCCATCGAAGTCCTCGAGCGCGTCGTCCTCGGGGAGACTCGCGACGGCACCGCGCCCCAAGGCCGCCATGGGCGTCGCGCCCGAGACGGCAGCCAGGGTGCCTCCAGGGCCCGCCCGTGAGGGCAGTGAGGCACACCCCACTGTGAGGAGCGCCAGGGCCAGCACCAGGCCAGCTCCGCCGCGCGACAATTGCTCAGCGCGCATTGTCCACCCCCAGCCCCACGGCCGCGAAGACCCCCGGTCGCAGCGTCCCCTCCGGCGTAGGAAACAGCAGCGTGCCACCCTGCCCCAGCGCGTAGAGGTTGCCTCCCAGGAAGCGCCACCGGGCCTCCCCGGAGACGAGGTAGCGCGCTCCGGGCTGGCCCATGGCCGTCGCCAACCCACCAACGCCCAGGCTGAAATCACGGTGGAAGAGTTGCGCCTCCACCCGCCCATCCACGTCCACCCGGCCCCAGGAGAAGGCCTCCACTCCCAGGGAGAGGAAGAGGTGTCGCTGGCGCATGCCACTCAGCCGCATCGCGTCCCAGCTGAGAATCACTTCCCCGTAGGCGGAAGCCCCCTCCGGGAAGGACACCTCCGCCAGCGGCACGGAGGCCAGGCCCGCCACCTGGAAGCGCGCCAACTCATAGTCCGGGCCGAAGGCGCCCTGACGGAAGCCTCCACGCTGAAGGCGCCCCTCCAGGCGGGCTCGCAAGTCCACCGTCGGCGTCAGCGCATCCACGCCCACGCCCACCACCGCGCCCCATGCCCCGCCCTCGCCCGGGCGTCCACCCCACCCGCCCAGCAGGTGCGCCTCCACCCTCTTGCCCTTGCGCCCTCGCCGCAGCACCACGGCGGTGGCATCCAGGTGCGCCAACGTCATGGGCCTCGAGGTGCCGCCCACCCGCCCCCAGTCATGTACCGCGGACAGCGCCAGCGTGTAGCGCCCGGGGACAGGGGGCCTGCCGAAGAGGACGTGCTGCACGTCCAGGGCTACTTCGGCTCCCGCCAGACAAGCGCTCAGCACGTCCGAAGCAAAGGCCTCCGCGTACACCGGCCCCAGCGTCCCCGTCGCGATGACTCCGGCGGGGTGGTAGTCGGGGTTGACGCGGTTGCCGTAGCGCCGCACCAGGTGCCCGGACAAGAGGGAGTAGCCCTCCATCATCCCCAGCCACAACGAGTTGGGCGTGTCCCCTCCCACCATGAAAAGGCGCACCACCTGCCCCCAGTCGGACAGCGTGTCCCAGTCCTCCTTCCTGATGAGGCCCGCCCCCTCCCCTCCACCCCACAGCCGCAGCCGTACCGGCGCCCCGAGAATGAGGCGCAACGCCTCTCCCTTCCCCAAGGCCACCATGGGCTCCACCTGCACGAAGCCTTCGTCGGTGCCCTCGCCCCTTCGCGGCAACAACGTCAACGTCGCCGCGTCCATGCGCAGCAGGTTCGTCATCGGGGGTGTCGAGTCGGACGTGGCGAGCGCAGAAGCCTCCTCCTCGGGCTGCGCCACGCCCTCTTCTTCCTCGCCGGAAGACTTGTCCGAGATGGCCTCCTCCAGCCTGCTCACGGTGGCATCGAAGTCCTCTGGGGCGACGGCCTCCTGCGCCCCTCCTGCCCCGGGTAACAGCAGCAGCAAGACGACGGCCCAACTCCAATGCATGCCCATCGACGCCTCCGTGGCAGGCCCCAGCAGGGGCGCTTAGGACAGAGGTTCCCTGTTCGGTCCGACAAGGCGGAGGACCGGGTGGGGCATTGCACTGAAAAAGTCACATACGACCCGGCCCGCCGGGGGATAGACAGACGTGCCACGCCACGCTACGGCGCCAGCCGCGCGAATAGGAATGACAGTGGCGACACTCCTCAGCGTCCGTCAGGCATGCTGCACGACGAAGCGCAGACCGCTACTCGCGCACGACGACTGCCAGCGAGTGCCTTACATGGCACAGGAGGTCCCTGCGCAGCTCGCGAGACCAACACCGACATCGAGGTGCAGTGATAGGGTGGTGCAGGAGCGTCGCCATCAGGGCGCCCGCAGCCATCAGTGAGTCGCGCATTCACTCGCGCACACTCCAGCTTATGGGAAGGTGACGTTGCCCAGTGTGACGGTGCGGCGCCCATCCGTATCCCAGAGCTTGAGCGTGAAGCTCCCTTGCGGGGACTCGGATGCAGTCTCAGCCTCTACCACCACGCGCTGGGTCGCCGAACCGGGGGCCAAAGGGCCGGACTGCCACACTTGGAGAACCTGCAGTTCCTCGTTTGCCTTGCCCCGAAGCGTCGCACCTTCTGCGGTCCACGGCTGGGCGTCCGCGCCTGACTTGAGGCTGATCTCTACAGCCACTCTGCGGGATGCACGATATGCATAAACATTGTGTTTGCTTGCTGCCCCTCCCGGGGCCTGAGTGGCAATCTCGGTCAGGTCGCGGAAGTCAACGCCTCGTCCGCTGAGGACTGCTGTCGATATGAGTCCCGTCAACCCATCAGGAGCACTTCGCTCCGCGCGCAGGCGCGCATTCTCCTCTTTGCACCGCTCAGCCTCAATACGCGCCTGCCGGACCTCCTCCTGGTACGTTTCGACGCCCCTCTTGCGCCGATAGACCTCGACGAGCGCTTCTGACCTTGCCGGGTGCGCGACCAAGACAAACGTCGCACTCGCCGGGGCTGCTCCATCCAGAAACCGCACCGTCAGCTTGAGCCGATCTCCCGCATTGAATCCGGCTGAAGGAACCAAGCGCAACGTGCTGAGGCCGGCATCCAGGACCGAGAAGCGCTCGCGCCCCTCCAGCACCACCTGTGCCTACCCAAAATTCAGTCGCTGCGTCATGAGTGCGTCAAGGCTGCGTCAAAACGTGCGTCATGACGTGAGCGATGCGCATGACGAGCCGCTGGGGCCTCCCTTCCGTTTGATAGGGGTCGGAATTATGCCCGGCTCAGACGCCTCAACTCCTCTCTGCCTGCGTGTGGACACTCCCCAACCTTCCTGCGAACGCAGGTAGGCTGGTGCAGCACGCGCGGGTCTACGAGGGTGTTGTTGGAAAGACCGCGACTCTACGCAGCGCGGCGCTCGTACCTGTGGTGGAGCCCGAAGACTTCCCGTAGCTCTATCACCTTGGCTCCATGCTCCGGGCCCTGCACCTTACGCGTCTCGGGCGCATCCTTCCCGAGCGACAGGTGAGTCCGGCTCGCATTGTAGTAGCGCTGGTACTCGCGCAGCAGGCGCCGAGCGTGGGCTTCGTTCAGGACGACGACATGGTCCAGCAGCTCCCTACGTATCGAACCGATGACTCTCTCCGCATAGGGATTCTGCCACGGACACCGTGCTGCACTCGGCACCTCGCGAATCCCCAAATGGGTAAGCGTGGCGCGAACGCCCTCGGAGTAGAGCTTGTCCCTATCTCGGTGCAAGTACCTCGGAGCACTGGCCCAGGGAAAGGCCTCTCGCAACTGCTGCTTCGTCCATTCTTCCGTCGGGTGCGCTGTCACATTGAGGTGGAGGATTCGCCTGTCCCGGTGACTCACAACCACAAGTCCGAACAGCACGCCAAGCGCCGCAGTCGGAATGACAAAGAAGTCCATCCCCGCGGACTCCGCCAGATGCAAGCGCAAGAAGTTCCGCCATGTTGGTGATGGTTTCGGCGCTCCCCTTCTCGGTCTGGGCATGTAACGAGCGACCGTTGTCTGGCCTACCTCCATCCCCAACTTCAGCAACTCCCCGTGAATGCGCGGGGCCCCCCATGTCGGGTTGGCTTCGGCCATGCGCCGAATCAACGCCCTCAGCTCCAGGGCTGCCCGAGGACGTCCCACCCGGCTTCGGGACTTCCAGCGCCAGAAGAGCCGAAAGCCCATCCGATGCCACTTCACCACCGTCGCCGGCTGCACCAGGCACAGTGGACGCCGCCAGCCCTGCCAGAAGCGCTGGAGAAATACCCAGAAGAGGCGATCGCCCCGTGCAAGCCTCGGTGATGGGCGCTTCTCGCGAAAGACCGCGAGTTGCTGGCGAAGAGCCAAATTCTCCAGAGCCAGTTCCGAACGGCTCCGCAAGACCGAGCGCAACGTCTGAGCCAGCGCATTTACGAAGGCCCTCATCCTGCCATTCTTGCCGGCCATAGCCAGCACGCCAGAATTCTGCCGCGCCCCGTAACGGACCGCATGGCATCACAGAGGCATCTGTGCACACTCACCCACTTTCGCTCCGTCAAGCCCAGCATCCTTCGGCCCCATCCGTAGGACTATGCATGCAATAACGCGTTCGCCGACGCTCGCTTCTCACCGGCCCCAAATATCCGGTAATCACAACCATCGAACCGCGCCTCGAAGATCCTCCTCCGCGACTCAGCTCCCCAGGACCTTCATCGCGGCGGCTTTGGCATCGCCAAAGAAGATCGGGTCGACATGCTCCATGATGTCGGCGCTCACGTCGAGGAAGTTCCGCTTGTTCTCGATGGGGATGAGAGCGCGCTTCGCGCCGTTGTCCTTCGCGACCTGGAGCGGCTCGGTGAGCGAGCGCAAGGGCTTGATGTTCCCTTGGACGCTCATGTCCCCGAGGATGAGGAGCGCGGGGCTCACGGGCGCCTTACGCAGCGCTGAGTAGGCGGCGACGAAGAGGGCGACGCCGAGCTCGGCCTCGACGCGATTGGCGAGTAGGTCGATGACCTCGACATGGAGGTCGGAGACGTCGAGGTCGCGTGCAATGCCCAGCTCCGATTTCTTCGCTTGCAGAAAGCTGAAAGCGCGCTGGACGGACTCCTTCATCGCGCCAGACACGCCGCCCGCAAGCTTCAACTTGCCCGTGCCTGTCGAGACGGAGACCTCGACGCGGTAGAGACCGACGGTGCCGTCGGAGGTGACACCCGCGCTGTAGACGGTGCCAGGGGCCAGCGGATCGGTGGAGATGAGGTCGCGGCCACCTTGCTCGGGCACGCCGACGAACTTCTCCTCGCCGGTGTCCTGCAGCGTGTAGCTGAATGACGTGTGGTAGTACTCGAAGGAGCCCATCTTCTTGAGCTGCTCCTTCACGCGGCGGCGGCCTTCGATGGCGAGCTCGAGGATCTCGCCGAGCTCCTCCTGCGTGACTTCGCCGTGCGGGAAGAGGATTTTCATCAAGCCGGAGACGGTCTTGCGCACCGCCTTGCGGTCGCGGGCGTTGAGGTGGGCGCCGAGCGAGAAGTGGCGGTCGATGATCTCGGTGAAGTTGTGCTTCCGCATCTCGCGGAGCGCTTCGGCGAGGTAGTCCACGACGAAGCCGTAGTGGATCGTGAACATCTCGTTCCGCATCTTCGGGATCTCCCAGCCAGGGAGGTAGAAGTGCATGCGGTCGATGAAGGCCATGTCGTCGCGGATCATGTCGGGCATCGGCGCGAACAGGTGGCCGGTCTGCACCATCACGTCGATGGGCTGATTGGTGTTGCCGAACATCGCGATGCTCGCGTCGCCAGAGACCGCCTCCTGCCCGCGCTGGAAGGTGCCGGACTCGCAGTAGGTCTTCATCGTCGTAATGACCTCCTTCGGCATCTTCTGAAGGTCGGCGACCTCGTCGAACCCGACGACGTCCCAGATCTGCACCATGCCCTTCTGGCGGCCGTTCATGTGGCCGAAGAGGTTGGCGACGGTGGTGCCACCGGTGAGCAGCGCCGAGTACGGAGAGACCTCCTGCACCACGTAGCTCTTGCCCGTGCCGCGCGGGCCGAGTTCAATGAGGTTGTAGTTGCGCTCGACCAGCGGGATGAGGCGCACGAGGAAGAGCAGCTTCAGCCGTCGCGTCATCTCGCCGGGCTCGTAGCCCATGCTGCGCATCATGAGGTCGAGCCACTCATCGGTCGTGAACTCGCGTCGGACGCGGCGGTACTCCTCGAGATCGAAGGTCGCGATCTGGATGGGTGTGAGCTTGTCGATCCAGAACGGGTTCTTGCCCTTCGACTCCTCGTCGTACTCGAAGCGCATGTCGATCTGGGCCCAGACGCCGCCCATGACGAGGCGCTCGTAGTCGCGCACGTAGTGCTCGGGCACGTGGACGTTCTTTTGGCCGAAGTTCGTGACCTCGGCCCAGTAGTCTGAGTCGACGAGGCGCACCTTCACCTTGTCGATGAAGGTGTGGCGCCCGCGGTCCTTCACCATCGCCTGCGCCTTCATCGACTCGTCGGAGCGGATGTAGTTGTTCGCAAGTGTGTCGTTGACGACCTGGAGTCCCATCTGGATCGAGACTTCGTCGCTCGACGCGCAGTACTTCCCGAGGAGGAACTCGAGGACGAAGACCGGCACGTTGGCGCCGACCTTCACCTTTCGGACGAGGTCCTTGCGCACCACCTTCCCAGCGAACAGGCGGTTGACCTTGTCGTCGAGCGCATCTCGTGTCGGGGTTGCTCCGTTGCTCATGGCTTACACTCCAAGTCGAACCGAGATGTCAGTGGGCGATCGGTATAGCTCCGCGTCGGTCGTCGGGTCCTGCACAACGACACGCAACGAGGCGACACTCTCGTCGCTCAGCAAGAAGGCAACGGTCGCCGGCTTGTTCGGCTCGAGATTTACGGCGCCGGTGGACCGGTCGAACTGCGCGTCGACCGCCATGCCGACGGCGCCGACCTGTTTGCCGGCCGCCATCAAGAGCGGCCGCACTTGGATCCCCGTCGCGCCGAGCATCATCTGCTTCGCTCCGTAGGTGAACGTGACGCTGAAGATACGGTTGGTCACCGCCGAGGGCAGGCCGGTCACTTCGATCGGGCCCACCGAAGGACGCACCGACTCGCGCGCCTTCGTGCGCACGGTCAGAACGGGGATCACCATCTCCTGCAGCGACGGTCCGCCGTGATGGAACGCGAGGTCGCCGCCTGCCTTGAATACACCCGACGACGCCGGGAAAACGAGCTCGAGGTCGGACGCGTAGCCGAGCGCCGAGGCCTGCACGCGCACGCAGCCGGGAGGCGTCGCCCCACCGCGCCCAATCCAGCAGCGCCGGTGCAACTCCACCGTGTCGCCACCGGGCGCGTCGGTGCGCATCGATTCGTCACGGTCGTTTGCGAAGAACAGGTGGCCGTGGTCGGCACTGACGACAGCGTGCTCGATGCCCGCCGCCGCGAGCTTGCGGATTGCGCGCGCGAGGTTGTCTATGACGGTGTCCAGCACCTGCCGTGCCTGGAACGTGAAGCCCGTTTCGCCAGCATGGTCGATCTCCTGCGAGCGGACGACGACGACCTGCGCTCCGTCGAGCTTCTTCGTCAGCTTCGAGGGCTGGAGGCTCAGCAGCTCGTCGAGCGCCACGTCGACCAGCTTCGGCACGCGCGCGGAGGCGAACTTCTTTCGGCTCGCGAGGTCCGGCAGGAAGGAGTCGTCGATGCGGGCACCGAGCTTGCCGTTCTGCTCGGCGACCGAGAAGCTCGCCGACGCTCCGGGCTGGAGCGCCCCCATGCCGATGGGCGTGATGCTCGGCAGCGCACCGACCGCCGCACGCACCGAAACCTCGGAGGTCTTCGGCAGGCGCTCGGCGAGCTCGACGCCCATCTCATAGCGCATCGCATCGACGAGGAAGTAGGCGACGGGCTTGGGCTTGTCGGCGACGACCTCGCTCCAGATGCGTGTCTGGTGGAGCGCGCCGGACACGGCCCACCCGGCCTTGGCGAGCGCCTTGGTGAAGCCCTCGGCCATTACATGGCACGCGTCCTCGTAGGCGCGCCGGACCACGCCCAGCGGGCGCTCCTCGGGCTCCTCATCGAGGTTCGCGACCCAGGCCTCGAGCCGACGTTGCGCCTGGTCGAGACGGAACCAGCCGGTCCCATCCTTTCCCGGCGACACATAGGCGTCGAGCCATGTGGCCGGACCTCCCGAGGTCTTGCTGACTGCCGCTTCCACTTGGACCGCCACGTTGCCCAGCTCGGCCATGCGCCGAGTGGCTTCCCACTGGGCCTTCCGACTCACGTCGCGGTCAAGCCAGAAGCTCTGCTCTCGCTCGGCGACGAGGGCGATCGCGGACTCGAACTCGCCGTTCGCGATGAGGTCACCTGCGTAACGGAGCAGCGCGCGCTCTTCGAAACGGAACGTGTCGATCGCTCCCAGTGCGCCGGGCAGGAGCTTCGCGTTCTTGAGCCCCAGCTCTTCCTCGACGTGATCGGCGAGCGCCGCGTAAGCGTCCGCATGGCCAGTGCGGAGGCGACGCGCGAGCTCTCGCACGGCCGACTCTTCGTCCTTCGACCTGGGCGCAGGGATGCCATCGAGTGACGCGGGCGCATCGCACGAGAGGTCGAGGCGAAACTCGCCTGCGAGCACGTAGCGCAGTGTGATGGCGCGCATTTTCGAGGGCGGCGAGTCAGGGGCGAGGTCGAGCCCGAGGCGTGCCTTCACGAGCTTCGTCAGCTCCCGCGTCGCCTCCTTCTCCACGATCTGCGCGTCGCGCGCGTCGCTCACGAGCCACGCCGTGAGCAGCCCGTCGTTGCCGCTGGCCTCCTGGTAGATAATCTTCAAGATCGACGGCGGCTCGGCGCCCGAGTTGCCCGCGGCCGCGCGCGCGAGGTCCTCGTAGGAGACCTTGCGGCCCCCGGGTAGCATCTCGTCGACGACGCCGAGCGTGTACTTCTGGAGGAGCACGTTCTTCGCAAGCTGCACAAGCTGCGGCTCCCACGTCGTGCCGGCCTTCTCCAGCTCCATCAGGACGGAGGCACGGCGGTCGCGCCCGACGCCAGGGATGTAGACGACCACGGCAGACGGCGCGTCGCCGCTGACGTGCGGCTCGACGACCGCGCGCAGCTCGAACATCGAGCCCGAGTACTCGGCCAGGTGCGCGTTCGTGCCGACGACAGCGACCGACACGGGGGCGCTTCCGGAACGTGCGCCGCCGCGCAGCTCGTCGACGAAGGTCCGAAACTCGCCGCGCTCGTCGTACCAGACGACCACCCGACGGGACTTAATCTTGTCGGCAAGCTGCTTCGCCACATAGTCGTGAAGCGGGTGCATCAGGTGTCTCCTCGCACGAGCCGTCCCTGCCGCCGAAGCTCGGACGCGATGAACGGGGCGCGGTACTCGAGGTACGCGAGGTCGAAACCACCCGCCCCCGGACCGAGGCGGTAGCAGCGGACGTACTCCTCACGCTCCTGTACGCAGAGCCGGTGGTTCAGCATCGGGAGCGTCGCGTCGATGCGGTTCCACTCGGCCTCTGGAGCCACGTCGCCACGTTCAACGTGCAGAGTGTTCAAGTTGAGCACGAACCAGCCCGGCCCGATGGAGAACGGATCGACCAGCGTGAGCAGCGCGCCCTTCTTGGAGTTGATGATCGCCGCGCACAGCCGGTAGTTCGCCCACTCGTAGACTTGGTTCCACGTGTAGGATTTCGGCAGCACGTGATCGACCGTCGGATTGCCGGTCGCGTGATGGATGTACATCGCGAGGTATGCGCACCTCCGCTCGTACGCGACGAGCATCTCGGGGAGCGCCTCGCGCCAGCACGGTGGGAACGCGTCGGCAGGGATGTCCTGTTCCTTGTCGGCGAGCTTCTCCCGCTTCCGGCCCGGCCGCTTCAGACGCGGCTGGCGTCCGACCAGCTCGTCGATGGCAGACAGGCCGGGCTGCCGGACCTTCGCGTCGAACTCGGGAGGCTCGTGGGCGAGCGCGACCGGGATCATGACTTCTTCTCCGGAGCGGCGGCCTTCTTGGCCTGCTCGACGAAGTAGGTCCATCGAACCCAGAAGGGATCGATGTCCGGCAGCCCGGCTTCGCGGAGCTGATTGTCGGCAGCTTCGATCTCCTCGAGCGAGGGGGGCTTTGCGCTCAGGACGTCACGGGCGGCACGCACAGCACGCTCGCCTTCGAGCGACCGTGGTTCCTTCAGGTCGAAGGCGTCGCTGACCAGCCAGTTCCCGACCTCACCGAGACGGACATACTCTCGCTTGCGAAGCTCGACCTGCCCGCCTTCGAGATCGAGGTCGAACCACGCGTCCTTCTCGACGTCGAAGAGCGGCTCTAACGATGCGAGCACCAGCGGCGAGTGCGTCGCGGCGATGAGTTGGACCGACGCCCCTTCATCCTCGGTCAGCGTCTGCACGACCTTCAGCAGCGCAGGCACCACAGCGCGCTGCCAGCGTGGGTGGAGGTGCGCCTCGATCTCGTCGAATAGCATCACGACGCGGGAGGACGGCTGCTGCCCGAGCTGCCTTGACGCAATGAGGTGCTCGCGCCAGGCCCACGAGAGCATGTACGCGAGCGCGGCGATGCGGCGGACGCCGAGCGAAGCGTAGAGAATGGGGACGTCCTGCCCGTAGCCCATGCGGACCGTGGGAATGTCACGCGCGTCGTTGACCGACAGCCGCGCAAAGCTGTCACCTAGTTTCAGGCTGTTATCCCCCACGGTCGGAGCGAGAAGGGCGAGCACCGCCGCCATGCGCTTCGCGTCGTCCCTGCCTTCGCGAATCCAAGATGCCCAGTCGGCGACGAGGCCATTGCTCACCTGCGTAGGCTTCCCATCGACCGAGAGCCGCAACCCGTCCCACACCTCCTTCGAGCTGAAGATGTAGGCGGGCAGTCGATCCTGAACGTCGATGTTTCCTTGCTTCTTCCAGTAGTTCCGGGCCGGGTCCCAGACTGCGAAGCCGCCATCGGCGAGCGCATAGACGACGAGCCCCGGATTCCACGGACGCCCGGCCTTGCCCTTCCACGCCTGCTCGTCGGCCACGTAAGGGCTCTCGTACTTCACGCATCCTGTCTTGCTCTCGACCTCGAACGCTATGGTGGCCCTCTTCGTGACGTCGGTGGGGCGCGCGGCGTAGCCCGACGTCAGGTTCGCGTTGAGGTCTTGCGGCCACTTCCGCGTGAGCGCCCACCAGGCCACGTCGAGCAGGAAGCTCTTGCCGAGGCCGTTGTCTCCCGTGATGAGGTTCAGCCGGGGCGCGAGCTCCAACTTCATCTCGGGCGCGGGGCCGACGTTCTGGAGTTGGAGGGACTCAAGCATTGGCTTTGCCTTTCTTCATCTTCTTGGCGTTGCCGGTCGCAGCGGACGCTTCGAGCAGGCTCTGGAGCGCGGACTTCACGGCGGTCGAGGTTCGCTCGCGCACGAGTTCGTCGACGCTGCGCGTGGGCGTTTTCTGGGCGGTCCACTTGCCGTCGGTTCTCTCGACCCAGAACACGTCCTCGAGGCCGTGGGCAATGGCGAGGCTCCGGTCCCTCGCGCACTTCGGGACCACGCGCTCGGGCCAGAGGTGCATCGCCAGGTGGGCCCAGTCGTATTTGCCCTCGCAGAGAGCGTCCCAGGTAGACTTCAGCTCCCTCTGCCATGCCTTGTTCTGCGGGACGAGCCGCCAGAGCGGCGCGAAGTTGATGATGACGCCGTCGTCGAGGTGTGGATTCCAGAGAGGAGCTACGAGCCTCAACTCCGAGAGGAGCGAGTTCAGACCATCGGCGCGCGCCATGAGCGCACGCTTCTCAGCCACGCTCAAAGAAGCAGCCGCCGCACGGCCCAAATAAGCGATCCACGGCTCGACAACCTCTTTGACTACGAACGGCAGAGTGTCCTGCGTGGCGCAGAGGTAGTTTATCCACACCCCGACTACGGCTCCGGCCGTCAACCGCCAATATACGGGGGCTCGACGCCGTCCGCTCGTGTGCGTCGCCAGATGATTCGCCCAAGCCCCGTTACTGCTGTTCGACGAGAGGTATTCGCCTAGGTCGCGCACACCAAGTTCCCGGCACAAGGCCGCTTCTACAGTTTGTTCGTCTTGGCGAAGTTGCCACCCGACCGCCTCTCGAACACGCGACAGGAGGCTATCTGGAGCGCCCCAGTCCTCAGAGGCAGCCGCGAGCTTCCGGGATCCCTGCAAGGACTCTAATTGGGACGCCGTTGGTACTGGCTCAGCGAATGGATCCATCGGCGCAGGGTCAAAAGGTTCCCGCCTCTGCCAGCGACCGAGAGCATGTCCAATCGCCCATCCGACGACGCGCCGCGCGTAGTCATTGCGACTCAGGGAGAGCTGCGGTTCGTTCGGCTCCTGATCAACTCCGTCCTCCCCCTCTCCATCAGACGCACGACTGTCTCCTTCCTCCCTAACGCCCTCGACCCGAGTCGCCTCCAAGACCTCCCTGACCTTGGAAGAATCCACCCCATAGAGAGCGTCGATGCGATCGTTACAGAGATTTTGGCACTCGCGAATCTTAGCCTTCGCTTCCTCAACTAGGCGCAGGGCGTTCTCGTAGGACGAGTCAAAGCCTTCGCCTCGCGGCAATCCCACGAAGTGCGGAGCCGTTTCCGAAAGCGAGTGCGCGGCGACGAGGGCTCGCAGCGTCTGTGCTACCGAGTTGCTGACGTCCGCTGCAACAGCCTTCGGCGGGACTCGCCAGGGCAGGCGTTTGATTATTCCCGTAAGATATTTTTGCTTGTTCGCCTGCATCTCGACCAGCAACCGACACAGCCGTGCATTCAGCCACCCCAGCAGGTACTCGTCGCTTACGGTCGGTCCTGCACGAGGCTCCAAAAGAACCGCTGGCCCCTCGGTCGAGAAGATATGACCCTCGGGGAGAACGCGGACAGCGAACTGGATTGATCGGCGGGAGTAGGTGGCGCCTCGTCTGAGCCAATAAGTGGAGGCTTGTCTTACTTGAGCGGTCGATCCGTTCAGCTGAAGGTTGATCTCTTGCAACTCACGACCATCAGTTCCCCAATTAAGGACCAAGTCAGAAGGCACAAACCATTCAACATGGCCGCCTCCTTTGGCGAACCAAGTCCAGCCAGACTGGCGGTTCGCGCCAATGGAATCTAGCTCGACCTCCCACCAAGTTCGTACGAAGCGAAAATTATCAAAAGACTTCATCCCTTCTCGCGCTGTTCCCGAAGCCCCCTCGAAGACCGTAGGTGCGCGAAGCAGTTCGAGGAACTCCGTTGGGAGACTGTGCAGGATCTTCGCGGAGGGAAGGTCTTGAAAGGCCGCACGCGCCAGATAGCGTCCTCTGGGCTCTCGCGATGCGAGCGAATGCAGGTCGTCGCGAGATAGGACCGCGAAAGTCTCCGCGCTCGCAGCGGGCGCCTGGAGCGTGTAGGCGGCTGACTCCACCGAAGCATTGTCCATGACGCTTGGACCGAGGTCCGCAAGAAGCGTGATGGATGGCAGCACGCTCTTGCGACGAAAATCCTCAAGACGAGTCGTTACAAGGAACGATCGAGATGAGATACAACCGACTAGTCCGTGGGGCGCGAGTTCTACCGCGCGCTGAACGAAGGCCGCGAAAATGTCGTGATGGGCGCCGGGATATTCGGTCGATAGCTTGTCGAAGGTCCCGTCCACAGGCAGGCCGAATGGCGGGTTCATTACTACCACGTCGAACTGTTCTTCTGCGACGGTGAGAAGTCCAACTCCGTGTGCCATTTCATCAGCAAAGATTCGATGCCTCGTGCTCCTTCGAGCGCCACCCTCGGCTGCGAAGCGCGCGAGTGCCGACCGAATCCGCTCCTCCGGCGGCGCAAAGAGATCTCCCGTTTGGCCCCGCATCGGCTGGCGCGCGACGCGGGTCTCAATGCGCAGGAGCAGCCCAAGGTCACCCGCAAGCTTCAAAGCATCGATGAGGCCAGTAAACACGCGCCCGAGCTCGGCGTCACCCAGCTTCGCAACGAACTCCTTGGCGATCTGCTCGTCGGCGACGAGCGGCTCGGCCACGACGATGTTCGAGCGACGGATCTGTGCGCGCTCGGCGCGGCCGATGCCGTAGTCGCGGAACGCCTTCTGCGCGCGCATCCATAGTGCGAGCTGGGCGATCTGCGCGCAGCGCGGGTCGATATCGACGCCGTGGAGGTTGTGCGCGAGCACGAGCCCAGGGACGGCCTTTCGAAGCGCATCGCGGCTCGGGTAGTCCTCGGCGAGCGTCTTGCCCGTGGCTTCGCTCTTCGGGCTCTCCGGGTCGGAGTAGGCCTCCTCGTAGATCGTGAGGAGCAGGTCGAAGGCGTAGAGTAGGAAGTGGCCGCTGCCACACGCCGGGTCGAGCACGCGCAGGTCGCGCGGATCCTTCTTCGCGCGCGGCGCGAGTTCCTCACCGGGATTGCGGACCATGTACTCGCACTTCTCGGTGAGCACCGTGTTCGTGCTGCGCATCTCGTACCAGATGCGGCCGAGCGTGTTGTCCGTCAGAAACTGGACAACGTAGCGCGGCGTGAAGAACTGATTGCGCACGGCGAGTTCACGACTGTTGCGCGGCGCCTGGCTCTCCTCGCGCATCTTCCGGCGCTCGTCCTGGCCATTAAAGAACTGGTAGACCCAGCCGATCGTCTCGTCCTCGCCCCACACGCGGGCGAGTTCGGTGGCGCTCAGGATCTCGAGGAGTTGCTCGAAGGTCGTGCGCTTCGGCCAGAGCACGCTCGACGGATCGCGCCGGTCGAAGAGCACCTTCACCTCGGTCGACAGCTCGTCGAAGAGCGACTCGATGTAGAGCCGATAGCCCGCGCTGTCGGGCAGGAGCGGCAGGCCGCGAGCCATACCGCAGAACTCGCGGTAGCCCGCCGACTGTTCGCCCTTGGTGATGCACTCCTGCACCAACTCGCGGGCCTCGAGCATCTTCAAGGCGACGAAGCGGTTGAGCGTGGTGAACGCGGCGTCGCGCAGGTAGTCGGCGACCGAGTCAGCGGCGCTCATCCCGGCGGCGCGCTTGTGCTCGATGGCAGCGACGATGCGTTCACGCTGGAACGCCTGGCGGGCCGAGAGGTGAACCCCAGGCTTCGCGGCCACCGCGCCTCCCTGGTGCACGTCGAAGTCACCATCGAGCTGCACGGCGAAGTCCTCCTCAAGGAGCTTCCGCGCTCGCTGAGTGGCGCGTTCGATGGCGTTGCGTGTGTCCTTGTCCATCAGGTCTTTCCCGCTTGGGCCAATGGGTTCATTGGTGCAGGCGCCTCCGGATACCGCTCTGCGAACCACGGCACCCGCGCCACGCCGTCTGTTGGCGAATCGGTGGTGGGGGCGTGGAGATGCCGGCCGATCTTCGGAAGGAGCAGCACTAGAAGAAGGTCCGAAGAATTCGGGTCTAGAGTGAAGCGCGAGTCTCCTCGATCCTCGAGTCGACGCGAGAACGCATCGAGGGCGGCTCGGCCGGCGTCAGTCAGCGGCTCGGGCAACACGAGGAGCCGACGGATGCTGTCAGGACTTACGAGACGAATCGGTTGCAGAGCCTCAAAGAGAGCACCTGCATTGCGGCCGAAGTCGACGCCCGGGAACCAGCCACGGAGACGAGCCACGAAGTCGTAGACGTCCGTAAACGCACCACCTTGCTCGCGCTGCCGACGCTCGGTTTCGGCGAAGAGACTCGAGATGGTGCCGTCACCCATCCGGACTGATTGACCGAGCATCCCAAGAAAGTTCCGCTCCTGGTCTGAAAGCACTCCGGCGGCCGGCTTGTAGCCGAGATCGTGTTCGATCTCGTTCCAGACGTGCGCCATCATGCTGCACACCTGCACCTCGCACGGCACGTCCATCACGTTCGCGTAGGTGCCCACTCCGTCCGCTGTCGTGAGAAAGGCCTCGACGTGGCTGGCTCGGTAGAAGTTGTTGGGATCGTCGCGGTTCTTGTCTTTGCGCTCGTGGATTGGACGCTGGCCACTGGCGTCGTTAAAGCGCTTGCAAACGAGCTGGACGACCTGGTCCTCATGACGCTGTTCGTACGTGGCGACCCGGACGGCGGCGAGGTCGCGGATTTGGTCGAAGACCGCATCGACGTCGGAGATCGACTTCTTGCCGGTCGCCGCGAAGCGACGCAGCTTGCCCTCCAGACTCTTCGGGCTCTTCGCCCGTGACGTCACCTGAGCGCGGATGGCGTTGCCTTCGACGATCTCCGAACGGCAGATTTCGGCCACGCGCGCAGCGAGCTTCAGGTAACGGTCGTACTCGCGGTGGTACCGCTGCACAGCCTTCTTGATGGTATCGTCTGAGATCGTCATGGCGCGCTACTGAATGAAGACCTTCTTGCCAGCACCGATGAGGCGGGCGCACTCCTCGCGGATACCGTCGAGCGCCGCATCGAGCTGATCCTCGGACTCAATGCCGCCGGCGAAGTAGCTCGCGACGCTCATAGTAACGACGCGCTCGCCGTCGATGAGCCGGTTGAGCTCCGCGAGCGCGGCCCGGAGGCGACCCTCACAGGCGTCGCGATCCGACCGCAGCTGAGGGATTGGGACCGGCTCCACATCCCGTTTACGGAGCAGCTCGAATGATGCGACGAGGCGATCTCGCGCTGGCTGGAGGCGTTCCCGGTCTTCCTTGGTGAGACTTAGCCAGGCCGACGCCTTGGCGAACCGATCAAATGCGTCCTCATAGGCGGTGGCGCGTGCCTCCAGTGCATCGTCGAAGCGGCGAGTGTACTCGGCCTCGATAGCCTTAGAGTGCTGCTCGATGGTCGGAAGCTCCTTGAAGAACGTTTCGCGGGCGAGCAGGTCTTCGAGCGCCGCCGCGCGGGTGCGCAGGGCATCGGAGATGTCTGACTCCTGGCTCAGGAAGTTCCAGAGACTCGCCTGCGCCTTGCGCGCGCTCTCGAGGTCATGGAGGCGAGGATCGTTAAGCACCTGCTCGAGCTCGACGGCACGCTTGATGGCGTCCTTGACGGCTCGGTGGCTCGTGTTGAACGTCGCGATGGCGTTGTCCTCGGAGCCCCGGAGGATGGCCTTCATCTGGCCAATGGCTCCCTCGAGAACCGCGCCGCCCGGCAGGCGATGCGTAGTGAGCGTCGCGAGAGCGGACGACACGGTGTCCTCGTTGCGCGCGACCTCCTTGCGAAGCTCGGCTACGATGGCTCCGGCATTCAGCTCCTTCACCTCGCTGCCGAAGGTGTCGCGGAAGGCCTCGGAGGCTTTCACCAGCTCCTCGAACTCGATACCCTTCTTCGGGCGGAACGACGCCTGCCGGAACAGGTTGTTGTTCGAGAAGGTGTCGCGCGCCTCGACACCGGTGACGGTATCGAGTGTCTGGCCCTTGCTGGTCGCCTCGATCTTGCCGGCGCGAAGCAGCGAGAGCACCACCAGGCGCACGACCTCGAAGTCCCAGCCGAACGGCTCCTTGGCGAACTCGTCGGTGAGGTAGCGGCCGCTCGCGGTGTCTCCGTAGTTGGCGCGCGCCTCGATGCGGTCGAGCACTTCCTTCAGCGGGCCACTCTCAGTGCGGAAGACGGTCTTGCCTTTCTCGTCTCGAAGGAGACCGAGGCCGCCGAACACGCTCGGCAGGCCCTGGAGGTTCTCGGCCGTGAAGAGCGCGTCGGTGCCCTTCTTCACGTCCGTCGCCTTGGCGGCGGCTTCCTTGAAACGGTCGAACACCTCGGGCAGCACCTGTCCGAGCACTTCGGCGGCGGTCTTGCCCGCGTCGACGGCGCGGTCGGTGGGACTGCGGTCGTTGCCTCGGAAGTAGATGTGGCCCGAGAGGCACGCCGCGCGCAGGAGGCGGCGAAGCTCACCCTCATGGCGGCGCAGGCGAACACGCTCCTCGGCGATGAGGGCGGGCGTGTCCTCGCCCTTTACGTCTCGCTCCTTCCTCGCGAGCATCTCCTTGCCGCGGAACAGCTCGACGGTCTCGCGGTCGATCGCGTCGGTGAGGCCGATGGCCCAAAAGACGTGTTTGCGTTCCTGCTGGCTGCGTGTGCGCAGCTCGGCGGCGAGCGACTCCAGCTCCTTGCCGTCCTCGGCGAGGTGGACCTGGAACATCATGTCGCCGCTCGTCACTTCGCGGCCGTGGATGGCGAGACCTGCCTTGAAGGTCTTGGTGTCGAAGAGCGTGTGCGACGGCTGCGGCTGCCAGAACCCCGACAGCACCTCGGAGTAGAGGCGGTGCGAGTCGCCGGGCTTCGGGCTGATGCCGTTGCGCAGGCGCTCCCAGTCGTCCTCGGCGGGCGTCGGGATGCGGTAGCCGTCGTCGCCGTGGCGGACCTTGTGGGCCGCCTCGAGCTCGCGGAGCGCCTCCTTCACCGAGGCGAGCTGCGAGTCGCCGCTCACGCTCCGGTGGAGAGCGGCCGCGATGTTCTCCGCGCTGCGGTGGACGCTCTTCACGTACTGAAGGAGGCAGATGACCTTGGCGACGGGCTGCGCGAGCGGGTGATTCAGCTCCTTCGAGATCGCGGCGATCTTCGCACGTACTTCCGAGCCGATGTTGCCCTCGACGAGGTCGTAGACCTGATCGAGCCGCACGAGGTCCCCGAGCTTTCCGTCGGCGAGGTTCACTGCCGGGTTGATGAGGAGCTGCTGCGCGAGCTTGATGATGGTGCGGTTCGCGCCGCCAACGTGCTTGCTCGCGCCGCCCTGCGTGCGGAGGCCTGAGACGACCTGGATGATGAGATCGATCTGATAGGGCAGCAGCGGGTAGAGGTCGATGAAGGCCTCGCGCGACAGCTCGGGAAGCTTGATGTCGGCTGTGAGACGGGTGTGCTCGGTGAGCCGACCTCGGTGCTCGTCGAAGAGCTTCCCGAGTGCTGCCTGCGCGCCGGAGTTCTTCGAGAGCACGCGGCGGCTCGTGACCTCGGAGATATCCGACGGCTCAAGGTGGACCTGCAGCGGGAAGCGGTCCATCAGGCGTGCCAGCTCGATCCTTTTGTCGTCGAGGCCGGAGACGAGTTCGCCGAGCTTCTCCTGCGACGTGACGACGACCCAGTGCTTGCCGCGGCCCTTCACACCGAGGTTCTGCACGACGGCCTGGAGATCGAGCATCTTCTGGACGTCGCGCGCAACGAACTGGCCCACCTCGTCGACCACGAACATGAGCGCGTGGCCAGGTTTCCTGCGCTTCATCAGCTCGCCCGCGCGCTCGGCCAACTTGCCCGGCGTGATGTCGTTCTTTCCTTTCGCAGCCTTCCACCAGGAGTCGGGGGATGGAAAGCGGTTGTTGTCGATTTCGTGGAGCACGACGCTCGCTTCGTTGAAGGCAAACGCCAGCCGGCCCTTCTCTTTGTCCCACTCTCGCCCGGGGAACTTTTTTGCGTAGCTCTGCTTGAACCGCTCGAGTTCGCCGCGCGCTTCGAGTTCGATCTCCAGTTCCGAGAGGTCGAGATCCTTCGCGTAGCTGAGGCTCTGGAGAAAGAGCCCGTACATGATCTCGGTGAGCGTCTGGTTGCCGCTGCGGATACCGCGGTCGGTCGAGACGTCGAAGATGACCGCGTGGGTCGGGATCTTCTCGTTGATGGCCTTCAGTAGAACGGACAGCTTCTTGTCGCCCGCGCGCTCGGCGAAACGCTCGGCCGCGGACTCACCCGCGACGGTGCGGTTCTCGATCGAGAGGCCAAGCATCTTGGCGAAGCTCGACTTACCGGAGCCGAAGAAGCCCGAGACCCAGATGGCGATGCCATCGTGCGGCTTGTTTGGTGTCTCGCGGTACACGTCGAAGATGCTGGTGTAGTGCGAGCGAATCGCGTCCGTGACGACGTACTCGTTGATCTCGTCGCGGATGATCTCTTCGTTGGTCTGGTCGACCTTGATGACTTCTTCGATGCGACGGTGGATGTCGTTGGCGAAGAGCGTCTTGATGGGTATGGACGTCGTCATCGTCGGTAGTCCTCAGAAGATCTTCGGGCGGTAGTTGTGCTCCGCGTCGAGCACGCCCATGAAACGGAGGCCTGCCACGCCATCGAGGTCGCCCGGGTAGAAGAGAACACTCGGAACATGAACGCGGCCCTTGAGCTGCTCGAGCAGCGAGAAGGTCCGGTACATGGGGAAGAGCGCCCCGGTGCGCAAGATGAACACGATGTCGCGCAGTGGGTCAGGGTCCTCGGGCATGCGTGCAGCGACGAGCTCGACGAGTGGCGCGTACTCCGATAGGACGGAGTGAACCGTCTCGACGATGGTCTCGACGCCCTGTTCGCTCTCGGCAGCGAACCACTCGTCGAGTGAACGCTGCGAGCGCATCGCATCGTCGAGGCATTCGGCGAGCGAGATGCGCTTCACGCGCTTGCCCTGCTGGGACAGACGCGTCTCCAGCAGCGTCACCTGCTTGCGCAGGTCGAACTCGTCGTCCGGGTCATAGCGGAACAGAGCGTACGGCATGTCGTGGTACGCGCTGATGCGCTGCCGGGGATCGGGCAGCTTGAGAACCGGCTCGAGGCTTTGCTTGATGCGGTGTTCGAGGTCGCTCACGCAACCATCCTCTCGGCGTACTCGCAGGTGCTCGTGCAGGGCAGAGAGAGCTGCACGAGGCTGCCGGCGACCTGGTATTCGAGCTTGCGGTATTGGTGCAGACGTAGAAGTTCGTGCTCGACGTCGGCCGGGCGCATGAGGAACAAGCGCCACTCGGGCGACGCGACGACCTTGCTGGGGGCCAGCTTCTCGTCGCGCATCGCGTGCAGGAGGTAGAGAAAGCTCTTCTCCGGCAGGTGGAATGAGACGAACTCCTTGGTGATGGAGCCGCGCAAGAGGCCGAAGTCCACGGCGATCTTGAGCAGGCCCGCCGCGACGCGCTTCGTCGTCTGCACCGACCACGCATGCTCGGTGGTCGCTCCGCGATTGGCGATGCTTCCGAGGTAGCCCTCGACATCTTCGGTGCGAACGCGGAACGTGCCGCCGTCGTAGGCGGAGAAGAGCCAGGTCTCGATAAAGTCGCGAACGAGGAACTCGTCGCGCGTCATGTGCCAGAGCAAGAGGGGCTTCCATTCGTCGAGCGGGAAGCCATGCTTCGCAAGGAGCACAAGAGGCTTGTCGTGTCCAGCGGGATCGAAGCGGCGGTTCAGTACCTTGGCGACGTCACGCAGCCAGGTCGCGCTGCTCGCGCCGATGAAATTCTCGTGGCGAAGGCGATCGAGGTTCGCGCGCTTTGAGCGCTCAAAGTCCCACGCCGCGAAGACGGCGTAGGTCTCTTCGATCATCGCGCCCTTCACCACGGTGAAGGACGACGCGACGTTCGCGCGCAAGGACGACGTCACGCTTCCGCCCTCCGTGCGTAGGGGACGGCCGGCGCACTAGGCTCGCCACGGGCGAAACCAAGGGCGAGGAGCGCCACGTCGTCGTCGATTCCGGAGAATAGCCCGGGCAGCGGCACTGCGCGGCCTTCCGCCGAGCGGCGAAGGCGTGCGTAGGCATCGACGTCGCGGTCACTCACGACCTCGAACGCGCGCAGGATCGCGGTGAGATCATTGCCCTGGATGCTTTCGAGCTTCTCGAAAAACGCAGCCCAGTCCGCTGCGTTGTCGAGCCAGTACTCCCAGCGTGCGTCGAACTCCTCCTCTGTAGCCTCTGGCAGTCGCCACAGGGTCACGCAGCCAGGGGGATCGAACACCTCTGCGCAGCGATGCGCGGCGACAGCGAAGACGGAGCGGGCCTGGGCGAAGCGGTAAGTGCGCGGGAAGCCTCGCCGAAGCGCGGCGGCGCCGAGGCGACCGAGTTGGCCCTTGGAATTCCACCACTTGGCGAGATCCATCTCGCCGAATCGCGCGACCAGAAGGCGAAGCTTCAAGAGACGGTCGAGGTCGATCGCAGGCGCTGTCATCGAGATTCCCCCTTGTCCGCACCGTCATTGTGAGCGTCGGCCCCACTAGCACGGACCCACTCGTTGACCTCGGACAGATTGAACTCCCAGAGGGAGCCTATCCTGTGGGTAGGCAAGCTGCGCGTCTCGATTGATCGGTAACCCGAGTCCCTCGCTACCCCAAGGTGCCTCGCGACGTCCTCAACCGAGGCCCAAGGGCCTGTCGTCATCGACTCGCTCCGGTCGGGTGAAGCCCCTTGCGCATTGGGGCAGGGTAGCCGGACCAAGCTATGCCCCAAAGGCTCGACTAGAGTCGAAAAACAACAAAGGTAAGAGATCAACCTACCCCAACAGCCCCCGCCAAGCTGCCCGCGGCGCCGCCCAGTTCCCGGCATGGGCCACAATTCGGAGGGCGCGTTCGCTGAGCAGCTCCACACCGTCCACCGCTTCCAGTTGGAGCTGGAGTGAGCTTGCCCGGCTTCAGTGGACACCCTGTCACAACGGGGGGCGGCGAACACTTACGGAATGCCGGTGCCCCGTCATAATATCGGCTGCTGCCGGAGTGCCCAATACGCCTCCCGGATGGGCGCGGCTACGAGCGTCCTTCCAGGGGCCCCTCGGGAGCAGCGTCTGCCAGGAGAACCTCTCGGAGTACGTGGCGCCCAACGAAAAGCCCTCCTTGCCCAGCAGAGGGGGCCGGGCCACGCAACATGCAGCCGCGAGTTGGGGCAGCGGCAACTTGGCGCGGTCGGCTCGACACCGCCTGCGGAGGCTGTGGACGCTGGCCGGACCGGCCGAGATGGGCCACGAGGCCACCTGGACAGCGCGCCTCGGCCTAGAGCCTGCGCGCGCCTTGAAAGCATACGACATTCCCCCACCTCAGTGCTTCGCCCTCGAGCCCACGCGCACCGCGAAGCCATGCGACTTCCACCCATCTCACCGACTGTGGGTGGAAAGCTGACAGCGGCCCTTTACTAATGATATTTGGGCACACAGGGAGTAAAGTTCGCGGAGGTTCAATCGGCCCCGATTGAAGTGCGCCACCAGCCCCCTCCTTGAAACCGCTGAATACTACTTGGTTTTCGGCCCATCAGAGAGTTTGAGTCCTCTCGGAGAGAAGCCGAGAACGAGTTCGCGCAGGGCTTCACTCGGGGAGCTACTTGAAGGGCCCTACCAACCGGTAAGGCCCTTTTTGTTTAACAAGGGCCTCGCGATGACATCGCGGGGCCTTCGTGCTTAAGCTCCTGAATCCCAAGGGATTCTGGCTCGCGGTGCTGAAGAGGGCGCTCTCGTCCCTCTACCCCGCAGAGCGAGACGCCCCCTCTCCTCCGCCACTGATTGGGCTCTCTGGATCGCTCTTTCACCCGTTTTTGGGGAGAGAGAGGCCGAGAGTGGTTAACAGCTTTGTTAACCACTTCGGGCGACCGATTCTAATAATCCAGGGCTTTCGATGTCGTACCTTCCAGGGTTGCTTCTCTTCCCTGTTTCCAAGACGGCTCGGAGCCTTTTGAGGCTACCGCGCCCCCTCGTATCTGTTAACCGAGAGAGCGAAACGCCCCCAGTCCTTACTGGGTACTCGTGATTTCGTCGCGCGCAGACTCTCCGAGAAGACTCTCAGAAGCTCTTGGCCGAGTTCTCGGCCCGGCCCCCTGCCCCGCCTCGCTGCTCTTGCCCGCGCGCCGTCGTGGCTCCTGCTGGGCAAGGAATGACGGCCCGAGGATGCGCCCGCGGTCGCCAACGCCTGTGCTGAGCCGTCCAGAGGCCCCGCGCAGAAGCCCGCCGCAACCCGCCCCACACCGGCCCGCTGATCCACGGAGGTGAGGCGCACCATGGGGATGGCGCATGTCCATCTCCCTGAACTCGCCATGGGAGGACAGCGAGCGAAGGCCGCACCTGCACACAGGCCCGTCGCGGATCCACGCCCTTTCCTCCATCGGAAAGCCGCTCGTCCTCGTGCTTCGTGACGGAATGGTGCTGCACCTACCGCTGCTCGCCGTCGGGCCGTTTGACCTTCTTCTCGGCTGGCCGGGCAACGAGGTCCTCGTCCACCTACACGCCATCACCTTCTAGGAAGCAGCGTAGCCACCCCAACCTGCCTCACCGAAACCGGCGCGCCAGTCGACACTCTCTGGCGCGCAAAGGGCCACTCACATGGACTCGTCCCTTGTCGCGCCGAGCCTCCACCGCACCCGGCCGAAAGGAGGCTGAAGGCTGGTTCCCTCGTGGCGGCCCACCTGGACCCCAGGCGCCATTTTCGATGAGTCCACCTTGGACTCTACCGGTTACCTCGAGATGCTTCCGTCACCAAACCTAGCCATCGCCATACTCTCCAACTTACCTTTCACCAAATCATACTTCGCATGCGTCAAATAGGCATGAACACCAACCCAATGGTTAACATTAAGGTGAATCACCTCCACGCCACCCTGCGCAATCAGACCGGCCAACACTCCAGCCATCGGCCGAGCAAGGCCATCCGTCATATACAATCCAGTCAAACCAATCTCTTCAAGCACCACAGGCAGGAGTTCTCGCCGCATCCTCTCCTTGGCCTCTGCCTCTTCTTGCTCGAGATTTCTCACCTATTTCCTCCGGAACAGAGCCCTGAGCGGCTCTGTTGATAGCCGGCCCGGTAGACTCTAGCGCGACGCCCAATGCCGCCACCCCACTAATACTACCCGGTCACTTTCCCCTGTCTCCCGGCGTTTCTCTGCGGAAAATTTTCCTTGTGGAAGACCCGAAGTGACCAGTTCGTATTAGGCGCGACGCCTCTGATCGAGCAAACGCTTCACATCCTCTACCTTCCGCGTTTCCCCGCCCAGATGGATCACCGCATGACAGTTCGGACAAACCGGCCGCAGGTCCGCGACCGGATCAACAATGTACGCTGCCCAAATCTCCGCCAGTGGCTTCAGGTGATGAACATGGATGAACCCCTCGGCGAGCGGGCCATACGCAGCAGCGAAGCTAAACCCGCACACCACGCACGCCGGGCCATAGTGGGCAATACATGCTCGCCGGGCCGCAGGGTCACGCTCATAGCGGTTGACGAGCACTTGTCGCGCCGTGCCCTCGATGAACGGTTCGCCGACGGGCAACTCGCCGGGAAGAGCAGCCTGTCGCTCCAAGACTCGGCGGCACTCGACCAAGTGCTCGGTTCGCGAGAGACCAACCAACTCCGCCACAATATCCCAGTTCGTTTTTCGCCCTTGCTGGCCTTTCGGTAGGCCACTGAGGGGACTGACGTCACTCTCCCGGGCGATCCCCTTCTCGTCCAGCATGGCTGCAATGTTCAGGACCTTGAGGTGGATGGAGTCACGGCTACGTCCCTCAAGTGAGTGGATTGCCTCGACGCCACCGAAGTCGTCGCCGTTGAAGCGAGCGGCATAGGTGCAGAGCACCACCTCATTGCGACTAAACCGCAGACCAGCCACCGATGCGCCTCCTTCGCCGAACGACATAGCTCACCTGCCCACTCACGCACTGCACGACTCACTTCAGAAAGTCTATTTTCCAGCCGGGTCGAGCCACAATTGGGAGCGAGCCTTTTGGGGCGTCCCCGGCGAGGCGCCGCCACAGGCCCTCGTCTCCGGCAGCTCCCAGGTACGCCTTGACGCGCCAGAGGCTTTCCCCGACGTCCCTCCCAGTGATTTGCGCATAACCCTCTCCTTACCCCCCGTCGAATACTCGCTGATCCGTCACTCATCCTGTGCGACAGGATCGGTTGCGTGGGCTTTCCCACGGCTTAGGCAATAGCGCTCCAAATACGAGAACACCTCATGAACGGTGAGGATGTTAGAAGCCTCAACCTCCTCGGCACCGTCGCTCCGCACCACACGCGCCTGCCCCTTCAATAGGGGATGCAGAGTCGGCACCCGGCTGTATTCCTCGTCCTGAACTTCAACAACGTAACGTCCCTCGTTCCCACCCCAAATCCAGACTGACGGCTGATGACAGTAATCGTCTCCATGGACGAAGAGCTCTGTGCACACGCCGCCATCAAGCCGGCCCAGGGCACTCTTTATTTCGAAGAGACTGGACGTGCAGTTCTCATACTTGCGTACGAGCTTGCCGTCCCGGCTCTTGAGAGTGAAGCAAACCTCAAAGAAAGGTGGATCCCCTCCGAAGCCCTCCAAGTAGGGTAAACCGTGATCCGCAGCAAACTTGGTGGCCTGTGTCAGGAGCGAATCTGCATGCGCACGCTGCGCCATCTTCGTCAGGACACCCTGCGGGAGTTCCGCAGCGGGGTGCCGAAGCCCACTACCAAGGAAGTATCGAACGCGATCCAGCGACAGCTCCTCCCATGTAAGCTCATAAGTTGGGTCGAAGTACCCGCCTGCTCCATCAGAGAGCCAGACATGAACTCGCGGCAACTCTGGACGATTGACTCTGGGATGGAGCGGCACCAATGATAGGCCAGCAACGATACTCCATTCCCGTTCGCCCCGCCTCCATAGCTCGGTAGCCATGGCCGAAGCATTGTCCTGGCAACTGTTGGGCCCGAGCACGACGACGCCCCCATGTGCCGCCAAATCATGCAGGTGTTTCGGGCACGGTAGAACCTTCACGGGCTCATAGGCTCCCGTCGATATGATCAGCTTTGCCATTTCTTCACTCGTCACGAGAGAGCCCTTTCGAGGGATTGGCCACCAAATATACCGCAAGCAATTCCCTTCCTAGCTTAGATTTCCTTTAGAAACCGCAACAGAGCGGGAGCGCCCCTCGGGTTGACAGAGCCCCAGCGGATTTTGAAAGGAGTTCTAGTACTTGTGCCTACCCAAAATTCAGTCGCTGCGTCATGAGTACGTCAAGGCTGCGTCAAAACGCGCGTCATGAAGTGAGCGATGCGCATGACGAGCCGCTGGTCCTCCCTTCCGTTTGATAGAGGTCGGAGCTACGCCCAGCCCAGACGCCTCAACACCTCTCTGCCTGCGTGTGGACACTCCCCGCCCTTCCTGCGAACACAGGTAGGCTGGCGCAGCACGCGCGGGTCTACGAGGATGTTGTTGGAAAGACCGAGACTCTACGCGGCGCTCGTACCTGTGGTGGAGCCCGAAGACTTCCCGTAGCTCTATCACCTTGGCTCCATGCTCTGGGCCCTGCACCGCACGCGTCTCGGGCGCATCTTTCCCGAGCGACAGGTGCGTCCGGCTCGCATTGTAGTAGCGCCGGTACTCGCGCAGCAGGCGCCGGGCGTGGGCTTCGTTCAGGACGACGACATGGTCCAGCAGCTCCCTACGTATCGAGCCGATGACTCTCTCCGCATAGGGATTCTGCCACGGACACCGTGTTGCACTCGGCACCTCGCGAATCCCAAAATGGGTAAGCGTGGCGCGAACGCCCTCCGAGTAGAGCTTGTCCCTATCTCGGTGCAAGTACCTCGGAGCACTGGTCCAGGGAAAGGCCTCTCGCAACTGCTGCTTCATCCATTCTTCCGTCGGGTGCGCTGTCACATTGAGGTAGAGGATTCGCCTGTCTCGGTGACTCACAACCACAAATCCCGACAGCACTCCAAACGTCGCAGTCGGAATGACAAAGAAGTCCATCCCCGCAGACTCCGACAGATGCAAGCGCAAGAAGTTCCGCCATGATGATGACGGTTTCGGCGCTCCCCTTCCCGGTCTGGGCATGTACCGGGCGACCGTTGTCTGGCTTACCTCCATCCCCAACTTCAGCAACTCCCCGTGAATGCGCGGGGCACCCCAGATCGGGTTGGTTTCGGCCATGCGCCGAATCAACGCCCTCAGTTCCAGGGTTGCCCGAGGACGTCCCACCCGACGCCGAGACTTCCAGCGCCAGAAGAGCCGAAAGCCCATCCAATGCCACTTCACCACTGTCGCCGGCTGCACCAGGAACAGTGACCTCCGCCACCCCTGCCAGAGGCGTTGGAGAACGACCCAGAAGAGGCGGTCGCCCCGGGCAAGCCTCGGGGATGGGCGCTTCTCACGGAAGACTGCGAGTTGCTGGCGAAGAGCCAGGTTCTCCAGCGCCAGTTCCGAACGGCTCCGCAGGGCCGAGCGCATCGTCTCGACCAGCGCCTTCACGAAGACCCGCATCTTGCCATTCTTGCCGACCGTAGCTGGCAGGCCAGAATTCTGCCACGCCCTGGCACGCGCCACCTGGCACCTTAGAGACAGTCACGCCCCCCACCGCCCCCCTTCCAGCACCCGCATGTTCTGGAGTCCCTACACTCTTCGGGTCCCATTCGCAGTACCGTGCATACACTGACGCGTTCGTTGACGCAGCACTGGACGCGAATTTCCGGTAGCCACCCCCGTCGGAAGCCTCGGATCAGCCGCCTCCGCCACCGTTTCACGGAGGGTGTTTGCCTGCCACGCGAGGTGGACGGCACTCCGGTCCGGAGCGCCCCAAGAGCCTCCGAGAGCGCCAAGACTCCGCAGATGTCAGCACCGTTCTGCTGACGTCACGAGCCGGTCACAGCCACGGTCACGAGGCTTGCCTGGAGGCCCACCCCTCGGGGTGCCGACCGCCCTTCGGCCCTTGCACCGTGCGCAGATATCTTGGGGCTTCGCGTTCTCCAAGTACTCCGCGTGACCGCATGGACAGGACTGCCACCTTCTTTCGATGACACCCGACAATCCCGACCGTTTCACGGCAGCTTTCCCGTGTCATGACAGTCGATTGCGCTTCGCACTTCGGGGTCATTCACATGGCCGATTCCCGGTCCTCCAGTCCGGTGAGTCGACACCCGATCGAAACCCCATGACCCCATTCCGAAGTCTGTGGCTCACGGCCGCCCTACTGATGGCCGCCTGTGGAACGACTGAGCTCGCGGAGCCCGACGACGTACTGGATGCGACGACGGCCCAGGGCCTCTCCACGCTCTCCGTGCGAGGAACCACCAGCGCGAGCGGCCTGGCCACCACCACCCTCTCCATCCCCACCCCCGTCGGTACGGCCGCCGGAGATGTGCTGGTGATGCAGCTGAGCAATCGCGAGGCCGTCGCCGCCGTCGCCACCCCACCCGCTGGCTGGACGCTGCTGCGCTCCGAGCAGAGCGCCTCGGCCATCAAGTCCTGGCTCTTCCTCCGCGTGGCCAGCGCGGCCGAGCCGAGCAGTCACACCTTCACCCTCGACCTCGCCAGCTCCATGGCGGCCACCCTGGTCGCGGTGTCGGGCGCGGATCCGCTCCAGCCGATCGACGTGCACGTGGGCCAGAAGAATGGCAACAGCGCGAGCCTCGCGCTGCCCGTCGCCACCACGTCGTCCGCGAACGGCCTCGCAGTGTGGTTCTCGGCCCAGGTCTGGGGAGGCGCCGCGTGCCCCGCGGTCCACACCCCTCCGACGGGCTTCACCGAGCAGCTCGACACCTGCCTCGTCTCGTCGTCGCGCGGCGTGCTGCACAGCGCCGCCACCTCGGAGCTCGGGGCCGCAGGTGCCCAGCCCGCCTTCACCGGCAGCTCCACGCTCCCCAACACCAACATCACGCACGCGGTGGTGCTGCGTCCCCTCCAGCCGCCGGCCACCGGGGAGATCACCCTCGTCGGCACCACGCACGCGAGCGGCACGACGGTCACCAGCCTGACCCTCTCGACCCCTACGGGCGTCGCCGCCGGTAACGTGCTGCTGGCGCACCTTGCGAACCGGAACCAGATCGGCGCCGAGCTCACCCCGCCTGCGGGTTGGACGCTGGTGCGCACCGACATGAGCACCTGGAGCATCCGCAGCTGGGTCTTCGTCCGCGTCGCCACCGCCAGCGAGCCCGCGAGCCACACGTTCCAGAGTTCCATCGCGAGCAACCTCGTCGGCAACCTCGTGGCGTATGCCGGCGTCAATCCGGCCAACCCGATCGACACGCACGCCGGCAAGAGCAACAGCGGCTCGACGGCCTTCACGACGCCGCAACTGAGCACCTCGACCGCGGGCGGGGCTGCCGTCTGGTTCGGCGCGCAGGCGTGGACCGGCGCCGCGTGTCCGACCCCGGCGATCGAGCCCCCCGTGGGCTTCGCCGAGACCTACGACACCTGCTTGGTGTCCTCGTCCCAGGGCCTCGTCTTCAACGCCGCCTTCATGCCCCTCGCCGGTGCCGGCCTCCAGGGACCGTTCAACGGGAGCTCGACGTTCGCCGAGACCAACGTCGCGCAGGTCGTCGCCCTTCGCCGCGCCGAGGTCGCACCGTCCTCGGGGGTCGCGTTGCGTGGGAGCTCGCGCCACAGCGGCCTGTCGATCGCTTCGCTGTCGATCCCCAAGCCGTCGGGGACCGAGGCCAACGACGCGCTCATCGCGCGGGTGACCGTGCGCAACAACATCTCCGCGACCGTCACGCCGCCCGCCGGCTGGACGTTCCTGCGCTCGGAGCAGAGCGCCTGGGCCATCCGCACCTGGATCTTCTACCGCGTCGCGGGCGCCTCCGAGCCCGCGAGCTACGCGTTCGGACTGGACGCGACCACCCACATGGCGGGGAGCGTGGAGGCCTTCAGCGGCGTCGATCCGATCCAGCCAATCGACGTGCACGCAGGCCAGAAGAACGGCGACTCCGCGTCGTTCACCGTGCCCGACGTGGTGACCGGCAGCGCGGGTGGCCTCGCCGTCTGGTACGGCTCACAGGTCTGGCCGGACGCCACCTGCCCTGCCACCGGCATCGAGCCGCCGCTCGGCTTCACCGAGGCCTTCGACGCGTGCCTGGGTCACACCAATGGACTGCTCTTCAATGCGGCCTACCGGTCGCTCACCGCGCCGGGCCTCCAGACGGGCCTCTCCGGCAGCTCCGCGTTCGTGCAGACCAACACCGCGCACGTGATCGTCCTGCGCGCCGCCAACGCCCCCAGTTGCATGGTCGGCGACACGTACGCGAGCACCTTCACGCTCCAGGGCACCGTGACCGCGCCGGAAATCGTGGAGCCGTCGGGCCTGGCCGCGAGCCGCGTGGTCGGCAACGCGCTCTACGTGCACAACGAGGACACCACCGCGATCGTCGCGATCAACACCCTCAACGCGAGCACGATCGGCACGTTCAACGTGACCAACGTGACGCCGGCCGACTGGGAGGACCTCGCAACCGGGCCCTGCCCGAGCGGCTCGTGCATCTTCATCGGTGACATCGGGAAGTGGAGCGCCAACTTCCCTCCGGGTGGCAGCCCCACGTCGTTCACGATCTACCGCGTGCCCGAGCCGGATCTCGCCAACGGCCAGACCTCGGGGGGGCTCGTCGCCGAGGCCTTCCCGTTCGTCTATCCGGACGGCGCGAAGGACGCGGAGTCGCTGATGGTGCACCCCACCACCGGGGACATCTACGTCGTCACCAAGAACGGGGGCACGGGGCAGAGCGGCGTGTACAAGTTCCCCCAGCCGCTGACGCCGGGCGTGCAGGCCACGCTGATCCACCTCCACACGATCCAGCTGCCGCTGAACGGAGACGCCAACTTCTCGGCCGCGACCGCGGCGGCGATCCACCCATGCGCGGATCGCTTCCTCCTTCGCACCTACCGCACTGTCTACGAGTTCCGTGCGACGCCGGGACTTGGCTTCGAGTCGGCCGTCTTCGCGACGCCCGTCACGCTGACCGACACCACCGAGGGCCAGGGTGAGGCGATCGAGTACGAGGCCAACGGCGCGAGCTACTTCACGATGAGCGAGAGCCCCTCGCCCTTCAGGCTCAAGCGCGTGCCCCTGCGGTAGGACCGCGTCGGCACGCCGAGGAGCAAGGCCGGTCGTGGGGCACGTCCCCATGGCCGGCCTTGCTGTTCCGAGCTGGGAGCTCGCGCTCGGCAGCCCATGTCCTGGCGCAGTTGCCCGCCTGGTTCGACGACTACAACCGCTGCCACCCTCACCGGGGCCTCAAGATGAAGTCACCCCGCGAGTTCCGTACTGCCAACTCTCAACCTTGAGCTGTCCGATTTGACGGGGGCAACTCCACTGTCTCAGCTACGCCTCTCGACTGGCACAGCACTTGTTGTCGGCCGGGCTCGGCATCCGCGACAAACCGCTCGACCTCCTTGAGGTGGAGAAGTCGAAGGCAGGCAATTCCGTACGTCGTTCACGGTCCTTGTCCGGGGCGCATCCCGGGTTCTTTTTGGCATTTTAAATGGCCATGTCACACGCGGCATCGGCTGCGTCGTCCTGGGGATGGAAGGGCGCTTTGCCCCCCAAAACGAGGACCTACAAATGAAGCCCAGGATGAATGCCTTCGCGGTCGCGCCTGACGCCCTCAACCTCATGCTGGATTTCAGCAAGAAGGTGGAGGCGCTCGGACTGGAGCCGAGCCTCTGCGAACTCGTCAAAATCCGTTCATCCCAAATCAACGGCTGCGCCTTCTGCATCCACCTGCACACCCGCGACGCCCGCGCCCATGGAGAAACCGAGGAGCGCATCTACCTTCTGGACGGGTGGCGTGAGTCCCCGCTGTACACCGAGCGCGAGCGCGCTGCCCTGGGCTGGACCGAGGCCCTGACGCTCATCGCCACAACCCATGCCCCGGATGAGGATTATGCTGCGCTCAAACCGCACTTCACCGAAGAGGAGATCGTGAAGCTGTCCCTCATGATTGGTGTCATCAACACCGCGAATCGGCTCGTCCTCGGCTTCCGAGCCGTGCACCCGGTGAACCCTCGCAGTGAAGCCGCCTAGTTCAAATCCCGCGGACGTCTTCGACCCGCTCCGCCCCCGCCTGCTCCGCATCGCGTACCGGATGCTGGGCATCGTCGCGGAGGCGGAGGACGTGGTGCAGGAGGCGTACCTCCGTTGGCACCAAACGGACCGCGACGCCGTGCGGGACGCCGAGGCCGTACTCGTCCGCACAGTGACGCGCCTGTGCCTGGACGTCCTCAAGTCCGCGCGCGTCCGCCGCGAGGAGTACGTGGGCACCTGGCTCCCGGAGCCCATCATCGAGACAGTGGAGGGCGACGACTTGACGCTGACCCTGATGATGGCCCTCGAGCGCCTGTCTCCGCTGGAGCGGGCCGCGTTCCTCCTGCACGACGTGTTCGGCAAGGACTTCGAGGCCGTGGCGAAGACCATCGACCGGGCCCCTGCGGCCTGCCGCCAACTCGCCAGCCGGGCGCGAGCCCACGTGCAGGAGGCCCGGCCCCGCTTCCCCGTGACGGAAGAGAAGGGCCACGAGCTGGCGTCGGCGTTCCATGCCGCGTCGCGAAGCGGTGACACGCAGGCGCTCCAGGCACTCCTGGCCCAGGACGCCATTCTGTACGCCGATGGCGGAGGCAAGGCGAAGGCGGTCCCCAATCCCATCTACGGGCGAGAGAAGCTGGTGCGCTTCTTCGAGCGGGTGTGGCGCATTCCAGCCGTCGGCTCGGCGCAGCTCGTGCACAAAGGCACCATCGACGGCCTGCCCGCGTACGTCACGATGGATCCGGATGGAATGCTGCAGACCACGGCTTTCGCCATCGAGGACGGCCGAATCGTCGCCATTTACGTCACGCGCAACCCCGACAAGCTGAAGGGCATCCGTCGCGCGATGGTGGGCGCGTCGTAGGAGGCGTCGGCACGCACCACGACCCCTGCAAGATGGACCGCAGAAGCTCGTGGCCAAATCCGCGGACATCCCCCCTCCTGGACCGTCCGTCTCACTCCGCCTGCATCCGAACGGGTGCCACGCGAATGCAATCGAACCGTTTCGTGCCATCCTCCGTTACGGCCGTTTCGGCCTGGCTCCGGCCTGGGGGGCCTGCGAGAGTGCCCATCCCCTTTATGCGCCTGATGAAAAAACGCTCCGTAACCATTGCTGGAATGATGCTGGTGCTCGCCGCTTGCAAGACGACGGGCCCTGCACCCGCCCGCGATATCCCCACGGCCATGAACCAAGCCGCGACGACCCTGCTGCAATCACGACTGCTGCACGCAACGTCGATCGCAGTGGTCTATCGCGGCGAGGAGTTCATCCTGCACCGGGGTGAGCTGGAGACCGGCAGGTCCAATCCGCCCGATGATTCGACCCTCTATGAGATAGGGTCGGTCAGCAAGACCTTCGTCGGCCTGCTGTTGGCAAACGCTGTCCTCGAAGGCAAGGCGACCCTCGACGACCCGATACAAAAGTATCTGCCGTCCGCCTATCCGAACCTTCAGTCAGACGGCGGGCCGGTCCGTCTGCGCCACCTGGTCACACACACCAGCGGCATGCCGGGGATGTTGCCACTGCAAGTGAATGAGGTGTTGAGGGACTTCACCGCGCATGCCACCCCGGCAAAGCTCAATGCCGCCTATGCGGACTACGGGCAGCCGCAGTTCTGGCAGGACCTGCACACCGTCAGCATCAAGGGCCCGCTTGGCAAGGACTATGCTTACTCGAGCGCCGGCACCGAGTTGGTCGCGCACACCCTCGAGAAGATCCACGGGGCTCCCTACGAGTCGTTGCTCGCGGAGTTCCTGGCGCGGGAAGCCGGTATGCACGACACGTGGCTGCGCCTGCGTGCCCAGGACGCCAACCGCTTGGCTCCTGGCTACCACAGCGACAACCCGGTCGGCACCACGCCGATGCCACTCCTGCCCTGGGGCGCGGCGGGAGCATTGAAGGCGACGATGCCGGAGATGGTGAAGTACTTGCGCTTGCAGTTGAGCAACCATCCCGCGGTGACAGAGTCACACAAGCCGCTGGTGCGCTTCGCGGAGGACTTCAGCATTGGCTATTTCTGGAACATCGGCCAGAGCAGCCAGTTGGGCACCCACTACGTGCATCACGGCGGCGTGCCTCGCGCGCAATGCTATCTCTACCTCGTGCCGAAGTATCAGTTGGGGGTGTTCATCATCACCAACCAGAGCGGCGATGCGACCGCCAACGCCATGGAACGCGCGCTGGCGCCCCTCTTTGACAGGGTCGAATCCATGCAGGGTCGCTAGCCCCCTGTGTCAGGGAAGTTGTCGCCTCTGCTGAGCGGCCGGGATGACCACGCCCCGGGGGCGAGAGCAGGCAGGAGGCAGTGCCGTACACGGATGGATTCAAGTCCCAGAGGGTGAAGCGGATGGTGGGTCCGGGCGCGGTGAGCGCCGCGCATTCGGGCACAGGTAGAACGCAACGCTATTTCTTGCAGGTCGTCACCGGATCGACCTTGGCCACGTCGGCGCCCCACAGGCAGACGACGCGGTCCAAAGCCAGGCCGCTGCGGGAGTTGCTGAAGAAGACGATGCCGTCGCCGGATAGCGGACGCATCAAGAAATGGGCGCGGAAGCCGGCCCGATTGCGTCCGTCGTGACCGACGGCGGTGCTGCCATCGCCGAGGCGTTCGATGTAGTGGCCCAGGCCGTAGCCCCCCTCATCGGGCGCGCGCGGCGTGCTCAGTTCCGCAGGTGTGTACATCTGGGCCAGTTGCGCTCGGCAGCTCCTTGAAGTCGAGCCAGCCCTGATACCCGCCCAAGGTCGTGCCTGCGGTGTGCGACAGCAGGCGGCGGATTGTGATCAGGCGAGGGTCGAACGGGCTCTGCGCCAGCGGCCACGGCGACAGCACATCGGCCACCGGCTTATCCAACTGCACGCGCCCCTGCTCGGCCAAACGCATCGTCACCCAGCTGGCGATCGGCTTGGCCAGCGAGGCAGCGACGAACACCGTGTCGGGCGTCACTGGCACCTTGCCCGCGTGGTCCGCGAAGCCGAAGCCCTTGGCGTAGACCAGCTTGCCTCCGACAATCAGCCCCACGGCCGCGCCTTGGATACGGGCTTCTTTCATGAGGGCCGGCACTTCGCGCTCGATGACCTGGGCGAACGGCGGTAGCGCAGCGGCGGGCACGGTGAGGGTGCCTGGCTCGGCCTGAACGCCGCGACCGTCGCGCGCCTGGAAGATGTGGGGCTGCACCTGGAGGCTCTGGGCCTGTGCGAGGGACAGCGGAAGGATGAGGCAGGGCAGGAGCACGGCACGCATGGACGTTCCTCCGAGAGAGGGGCTACCCCAAGGAGGATGCGGTGGCCCGCGCGGCGCGTGGGGTGCCGGTCGCCCAACGTCTCGCGGCGTCGCCGGAGCGCGCGTGGGACGGCGCCGCGCTACGCATGCCGAGGCTGCGCCGCCCCAGAGCTTCAGCTCGGCGAGTCCGCCGAGGCGACAGCTTCCCTGACACACGGGGGGAGGGCCCCGCGCCGCTTCCTGTTGGGCGCCTGCGGCGGCGTCACAGCCGCCCAGCCCGCTCTCGCGGCTCAGCCATACAGCTCGCTCAGCGGTCCCGGCGCGATGCGCGTGCTGCCCTCCTGTCCGAAGGTGTTGAAGTCCGCATCTCCGAACGCGTGGCCGAGCGTGTTGAAGAGATTGGAGACCTGCCGGTTCCGGGCCGCGTCGTACTTCGGGTACACGACCGTGCGCCCGTCGGTCTTCAGGCCCAGCGCGTTGCCGCCCACCACGAGCTTCGGCCACTCGCGCGCGGTCGAGTGGTGCTGCTCACCGTTGTCGGACATGAAGACGATCGCGGTGTGATCCAACATCGAGCCGCTCGCGCCGACCTCGGGCGTGGCGGCCAGCGTCCTCGCCAGGTTCGCCACCAGCTGCACGTGGCGGCGGGTGACCTCGGCGACCCGGTCCCAGTTCTGCCCCGCATCCAGGCCGTGCTGCAGGCTGTGTCGCGGGACGTCGGCCACGTCCGGGCCGTAGGCCACGTCGAAGCCCGAGGTGCCTGTCGCCAGCACCACCGTGTTCGTCAGCCCGCCCAGGAGGGACGCCGTGGCGATCTGGAACTGCGCCTCGAACCACTTCAGCGAGTCGGGCGGTGAGCCCGCGCCGGTGATGAGCGGGTTGTCCTTCGGCGCCAGCGGCAGGTAGGGCCGCACGCGGTTCGCCATGCCCGCGAGCTGATCCTCCCGCGTGCGCAGCGACTCGAGCGAGGAGAGGTAGCGCTCCAGTTTCAGCCGCTCGTTGGAGTTGCCGCTGAACTCCGCCAGCGCCTTGCGCGAGTCGGCCAGCGCGAAGTCGAAGAGCATCTTGCGATCGCGCCCGTTCGTCGAGCCGCCGAGCAGCGAGCCGAAGGTGCTGTCGAACGCGAGCGACGGGTTGACGATGATGCCCGCGGGCTTGCGGGGTCCGAGCGCGCAGGTCTCGTACACGATCGACACACGCGCGGAGCTGGTGCCCAGGCGCAGCACGTCGAACGGTGCACCCCGACGCAGGCGAGGTGCGATCACCGCGTCGAAGGTCGCGCCCGCGCCGTTCACCGCGCAGCTCAGCGCGCCCGTCCCGCTGGAGTGCCCGCCGCCCGCGATGAGGCTCGAGAGCCCCAGCAGCACGGCGGAGCGGTTCACCAGGTCGAGCTTGCCGGAAGACGCCGCCAGCGGCCCGAGGCTGATCGCGCTGGCGAGATCGTCGCCCTCACGCACCAGCGGCGTGGCCTTGTACGCGTCCCAGAAGAGGCGGTCGGAGGTGTTGGCGCGTCCACCCAGCGCCGCGCGGGTGCCCGTGCTCAGGAGCGCGCGGGGGTAGACGCCATTGCACTCGAGGACCAGCACCAGGCGCGCCGGCAACGCTGACGACTGGGCGTAGACGTCGTGGAAGTAGGGCGCGAAGAGGCCGGCGGCCATGCCCTTCAGGACGGTTCGTCGCGAGAACATGACAGTCACTCTCCAGCCTGCGGCAGACGCCGCGTCTTCCAGGTGTCGCTGGTCATCAGCGTGGTCAGCATCTTGGAGAACGAGCCGTTGTTCTGGTCATAGGCCTGCTCCATCTGCGTCAGCGCGCAGGCGTCGCTCGGGTTCTCCGGGCGGCCCATGAAGTAGCGGAAGGTCTGTCGCACGAAGCAGCGTTTCACGTGCCGCGACGTCGCCAGGCGCTCGCTCAACTCCACCGCGTCGCGCACCGGGCCGTCCAGCGCGGGGTCCGGCATCGACGTGAGCGTCGAGCTTCCGTCCGGCGTGGTCCAGCCTCCGCTGGTCGAGTGATCCCGCGCGCGCAGGAAGCCCGCGTGGTTGTAGATTTCAAAGGGCAGGCCGAGCGGCTCCATCAGGCGGTGACAGCCCTGGCACTGCGCTCCGGCGGTCGCCTCCTGCAGGCGGCGGCGCGCGTTCTTGTCGGCGGCGTGATCGCCGACCTGGGCTGCCACCTGCACGCTGCTGAGCGGCGGGACGAAGCCGCACAGGAGGTTCTCGCGCACCCACTTGCCGCGGTGGACGATGGACGGATCGTCCTCGAAGTTGCCGCCGTGCGCGGCCAGCCACACCGGGTGGGTCAGCACGCCCGCGCGCTCAGCGTCAGGCAGCTTCTTCCAGCGGCCCGCGACGGTCGCCGGGAGGATCTCGCTGACGTTGTAGGGGAACGAGAGGCCCTTCTGCGAGTCGTACGCCGCGTGCTGCATGGAGGGCACGTAGAAGGTGCGCGTGGTGAGCAGGTTCGCCAGCACGTCCCGATCCTCGACGACCACCCGCGCGATCAGATCGTCGAACTGCTGGATGAAGGTCGGCTCCAGCGGATGGTAGTTGGTGAGCAGGTTGTCATACGAGGCCGAGCTGATGTAGCCCAGCCCCTCGAGTTCGAAGCGCGAGGTCGCCGCCGGGGACTCCTTGAACACCGCGGACACGTGCCCGTAGCCGAGCCACTCGCGGAAGAAGCCCGCGACGCCGTCACCCAGCCAGTATTGCCCGCGCTTGGAGCGCTGGTCCTCGTTGTAGTCCTGCACCAGATCGAAGCGCGGTGTCCCGTTCTGGTTGGCGTCGACGCCGCCCAGGTGCTTCTTGATCAGGGCGGTGGTCGTCGCATCCTGCGTGAGCGAGCCATCCTTCGCGGCGATGGCCACGTCCGCCAGATGCCCCTCGAGGGGCGCGGAGTAGTAGGGCCACACGAAGCTCGGCGTGGCCGAGGGCGCGCGCCCCCCGAGCGCGTAGGCCAGCTGCGAGCCCAGTTCCAGGCTGGTCAGTTCCACGCGACCGCCGGCCGGCTCACCGCCCATCTCGCGGCGGAACATGGCGCCGGTCATCATCCACGCGGCGTTGGAGATCCGCGTGATGGAGTCCGCGCGGTTTCGCGGGGAGTTGCTCGGCTCCTGCGCGATGACCGCAGTCGCGAAGGCGGTGATGCGGGTGAGCTCATCCTCGGTGGGCGGGCGGAAGAAGACGCCGAACTCGAGCATCTGGCCGAGGTGGAAGCGCTTGCAGGCGTCGCTCGGGTTCGCGTCGTTGAACATGCAGCTGAAGCGGCTGTTGGTGTAGACGCGCTCCATCCGGTTGCCGTCCGGGTAGTTCATCGTCCACGGCGCGGCGGCCGCGCCGACCACCGGCAGGAAGAGCTCCACCGTGGCCTCGTCCAGCGTCTCGTCCGTGGCCCAGGAGCTGTACTGCTCGATGGCGCTGGGATCGAGCGGGTTGTCGTAGAAGCTGAACCCGGTCCAGCTGCGCTCGACCGAGCCACCGACGTTGCGGGTGAACTCGCGCCGGTTCATGCGGCGGATGCGCGTCGGCGCATCCGAGCGCACGCCTTCGGTGCAGCTGAAGAGCGCGGACTGATCGAGCAGGTTGGGCTCGGACACCACGGTCACGGGCGGGCCGTCCGTGCCGCTGCAGAGGGGCATCCCCTGCCCGATCCAGGCATCGAGCGCGGCGAGCTCGGCTGCGCTCGCGCGCTCATGCGGGGCCGGCGGCATCGGAGACGCATCGTCTCGCATGCGGATGAGCGCGCGCTGGGCGTTGCTGAGCCTCCCATCCATCGCCGAGCTCACCCGCATGTCGTGCAGGGTGCGCAGCGGCAGCGTCGCCCCCTGGGTCGGCAGCGCGCCGTGACAGCTGGCGCAGCGATGGGTGAGCACCGACTGCACCACGCACGCGGCGCCCAGGTTCCCGCCGGGGTCACCGGCGTCACCGGGGTGACCGGCGTCAGCGGGGTTGTTGGGGCCTCCGTCGTTGGTGTTTGGCTCGATGATGCCCTTGCACGCAACGAGGCTCAACAGTCCGGCCAGCAGGAGGACGCGGTTCATCCAGCCAGATTGGCACGGACAGCGGGGGGGATGGCAAGGTCGATGGGTCCTGAGGCATGTGTCGAAGCTGAAGCAGAACCCGGAGGGCGGCTGATACGTGCAGCGGTTGTTCAGCCGGGCAGCTCAGGCCCCCGTCGCCGGGGCCGGCGTCTCACCGCGCGGCAGGACGCCCTGCATCACCAGGCTCAGCACCATCACCAGCGCACAGCCGATGACGTTGAACCAGAGGTAGCCCACGTCGGAGAGGAAGAAGAGGGCAATCACCGTCGCCTGGGAGATGACGGCCGCCGCGAACACGGCATGGCCTCGCACGCGTTTCACGAAGAAGGCCACCAGGAAGATGCCCAGCACCGTGCCGTAGAAGATGGAGCCCAGGATGTTGATGGCCTGGATGAGGTTGTCCAACAGCGAAGCGAAGGTCGCGAAGGCCACCGCGACCAACCCCCAGAACACGGTGAACAGCTTGGACGCCACCAGCACATGCCGGTCCGAGGCGCCGGGCTTGAACACCCGCCGGTAGAAGTCCACCGTCGTGGTGGTCCCCAACGCCGCCAGCTCGCTGGAGATGGAGCTCATGGCCGCGGACAGGATGACGGCGATGAGCAACCCGAACAGCCCGCTTGGCAACCAGCGCTTCACGAAGGCGATGAAGATGTAGTCCGAGTCCTTCGTCTCCGCGCCCGGAAGCGCGCGCGCCACCATCTCCTTGGCCTCCTTGCGGACAGCGCTCGCCTGCTGCTGCGCACCCTGGAGCAGCGCCCGTGACGCCTCGCCGGCCGCCACGTCGCCCGACTCGACGGCCGACAGGTAGCGCTCCACCTCCGCGCGCTTGCCGGACTGGACCTGCTCCCACTTCGCTTCCAGCCCTGCGTATTCGGTCGCCTGCGGCGTGCCCTGCACGCGGGTGCGCAGCGCCTCGTTGAAGAGCAGCGGCGGCGTGCTGAACTGGTAGAAGACGAAGACCAGGATGCCGACGAAGAGGATGAAGAACTGCATCGGGATCTTCAGCACGCCGTTGAAGAGCAGCCCCAGCCGGCTCTCGGAGATGGAGCGGCCCGTCAGGTAGCGGCCCACCTGGGACTGGTCCGTGCCGAAGTACGACAGGGACAGGAACAGCCCGCCTGTGATGCCAGACCAGAAGTTGTAGCGGTCCTGCATGTTGAAGTCGAAGCTCACCACGTTCATCCGGCCGAACACGCCAGCGACGTCCACTGCCTTGCCGAACGACACGTTCGCGGGCAGGCGCCAGAGGATGACCACGGCGGCCACCACCATGCCGCCCATCATCACCACCATCTGCTGCTTCTGCGTCTGGCTCACCGCCCTGGAGCCTCCCGTCACCGTGTAGAGGATGACGAGCGCGCCCATGACGATGACCGTGGGCTCCAGCGGCCAACCGAGGATGGTGGAGAGGATGATGGCCGGCGCGTAGATGGTGATGCCCGCGGCCAGGCCGCGCTGGATGAGGAAGAGGAAGGCGCCCAGCAGCCGCGTCTTCAGGTCGAATCGCGACTCCAGGTATTCGTACGCGGTGATGACGTTCAGCCGGTAGTAGATGGGCACGAAGACAGCGCTGATGATGACCATCGCTATCGGCAGTCCGAAGTAGAACTGCACGAAGCGCATCCCGTCCTCGTAGGCCTGCCCGGGGACGGAGAGGAAGGTGACGGCGCTGGCCTGCGTGGCCATGACGCCCAGGCCAATGGTGGGCCACTTCAGCTCACGGCCTCCCCGCAGGTACTCGTCGCTGGTGGCCGTTCCTCGGGACTTCCAGAGGCCCCACACCACGATGGACGCAATCGTCGCTCCCAGGACCAGCCAGTCGAGCCCCGTCACGCGTACGCCTCGGTGAGCGCCCAGAACAGGGCGACGAACAGCACGAAGATGCCCAGCACCAGGAGGTAGATGTTGCGCCAGGAGCCCAGCAGCGGCGGCGCGTCATCCATCTCGGGCCGGTGCGCGGGGGCGCCGGCGGCGGGCTCACGGGGGGTCAGGTTGGGAGCGGTGCTCATGGAGAGAGGATGTTGGCCAAAAGGCGGTAGGCGCCGGGAACCCCGGCGGGGAGCTGACGGAAGAAAGAGAGGCCCGTGTAGACGAAGGTGCCCTTGCCATGACGGGCGACCAGCAGCGCGCCCTGGAGCGGCGCCTCGCCGGCATCGTGCATGGCGAACACGGGCTGATAGTGAGCGTCCCACGACGACGCGAAGTAGAGGCCACGCTCCTGCACCCAGCCCTCGAAGTCCGCGGCCGTCAGCGCGTTGGGCGCGCGCAGCAGCGGTTCATTGGCGCGCAGCGGCGTCATCACCGCCGTCTCATCCGTCACCCGGTCGCGGCCAATCTCCATCGGATAGGGCCCGACGAAGGACGTGAGCGGCCCCACGCGGCTGTTGGTGTTGTACTGCACCACCAGCCGCCCGCCGCCCTCCACGTACTGGAGCAGCCGCTCCCGGTGGACGGTCAGGTGCGTGTTGGCGTTGAAGGCGCGCACGCCCACGAGGATGGCGTCGAAGCGCTCCAGCTTCTCCCGGGCCAGCCGCTCCTCGGGGAGCAGCGTCACGTCGTAGCCCACCGCGCTCAGGCTCTCCGCCACGCGGTCGCCCGGACCGGGGATGTAGCCGATGCGCTTGCCCTTCGTGGCCAGGGAGAACGGCACCACCGTGGCCGTGGAGGGCTGGCGCACCGTCAACGGCGGGATGTGGGGATGGGACACGGAACGTGCACGCCACGACCAGGCGCGGTCCCCCACGTCGACGTCCACGGAGAGGACGCCCTCCTGCGTCGAGCCCTGGGGCGGCGTGACCTGGAAGGTGACGGTGCGCTCGTCCCCGCGCGCCGCGAGCTTGAACTCGACCGACGCGGGCTCCACGCGCCAGCCGGGCGGCGCCACCATCCGCACCGTGCCCGGCACCTGGTCCATCTCCGCGGCCAGCACCACCGGCACGGCACGGGGCTCGCCGTTGGGGAACATGAGCACGTCCTGCGCCAGCGTGGCGGTGACGGGCGGGACGACCTCGAAGTCACGGTAGAGCTCGCCGCGCACCGGGTCCGTCCAGGCGTAGAGCACCGGACGCACCGCGCGGAAGCGCCGGCCCGCGACCGCGTACTCGAACGCCACCGACAGCGCGGCAGGGCCCTCCGGCTGGCCGGTGAGCACGCGGTCCTCGCCCTTGAGCGTGTAGAGCCCTCCGGTGACAGGCTCCCGGAGCCAGTAGGGCGTGGAGATGGGCGCCGTCGCCGGCAGCGTCACCGTGCGCGACAGCTTCAGGGGCACGTTCGCGCCCAGCGCCTTCCCCACGGCCTCGGGCTTCTCGCCTGGCAGCGTCAGCCCCACCCACTCGACGGCAGCGGGCGAGCGGTTCAGCGCCACCACGTCCAACGCCACGGGCAGCCCCGGGATGCCCGCGGGCGCGGCGGCACGCACCTCCAGGAACAGCCCCGCGCAGGCGGCGATGAGCGCCTCCGTCTCCCGCAGCTTGGGCGCCTTCCACGGGTGGCTGTCCGGCAGCGCGCTCAGCGCCTCGTGGACGCGGACGAGCGCGGGCAGGGAGCGGTGGGGGGCGCGCGCATCGAACGCCTTCGTCGCGGCGGCCACCGCGCGGGACACGGCCTCCGAGCCCTTCCAACGCTTCCAGGAGAGGTCGAGCCCCTCGAACACGTCGCGCTTCGGGAGCGTCCCCGCCAGCGGCGTGAAGTACTCGGCGCTGGGGCCCCGGTCCGCGGCCTGGCCGAAGCCCTGGCTCTTGTGCTGGCTGCGGCTCTCCGCGGCCACCTCGCCCCACGAACGCCCCAGCAGCGCGTCGTAGCCGCCCACCTCCAGCTTCACGTAGCGGGACAGGTCCTCATCGGGCTTGAACCACCACGAGGAGGCGTTCTGCAGCAGGCGGTCCGCCTTCCACGGCTTCACCTCCGACAACTGCTCGGGGAAGCGCCGCGGGTCGGCGGCGGCGATGAAGGCCTCCGCCGCCAGCAGCGCGGAGGCCGTGTGGTGGCCGTGGTTGGGCGGCGTCGTGGTGAAGCGGGTGATGATGACGTCCGGCTGGAAGCGCCGGATGGCGAGCACCACGTCCGCCAGCACCGCGTCATGTCCCCAGATGCGCAGCGCCTCTTCCGCGCTCTTCGAATAACCGAAGTCCCGCGCCCGCGTGAAGAACTGCTCCGCGCCGTCCACGCTCCGCGCGGCGAGCAATTCATGCGTGCGGATGAGCCCGAGCAGGGCGTCCTGTTCGGTGCCGATGAGGTTCTGCCCGCCATCACCGCGCGTCACGGACAGGTAGCCCGCGCGCAGGCCGCGCTCTCCCACCAGCCAGGCGAGCAAGCGCGTGTTCTCGTCGTCCGGGTGGGCCGCGACATAGAGCACACTGCCCGTCACACCGAGCCGCTTCAGGCCCGCCGCGATTTCACCCGCGTGGGGCTGCCGGGCAGGCCGCGCCACCGCCGTCGACCCGATTCCAAGGCTCATGGCCAGCGTCATTCCGAGGAGCAGGTTCCGCATTCGGGCGGACCCTACAACATGCCCCTTCCCTGCGCGCGGCCCGCATTCCTTCCGGGATGACGCCCTCCGCCATGGCCGCGCGCGACGTGCGCGCATGCACTTCCGGTGGCACGCCCGCCGCGACCTGTTAGTACGGCATGCCGTGACGTCCTCGTTCTCGGCCGCGTGGCTTCGCGGAGATGCGTCCGCGCTCTCCTTCCTCTCCGACGACTATCGGCACCGTGAAGCGCGTGCCCGGGCCGTGGCCGCCGCCGCGTCTCGCACGGTGTCGCCCGCGCTGCTGGACGTGCTTGCCGCGCAGAACGCGCGCCTCGCGCCCAGTCCCGCCCGGGAGCGAAACCTCGCGCTGCTCGCGCGGCCCGGCACCGTGGCGGTGGTGACGGGGCAGCAGATGGGCCTCTTCCTGGGCCCGCTGTACACGCTCTACAAAGCCGCGTCCGCCATCGTCACGGCGCGCGCGCTTCAGGAAGAGACCGGCCGGCCCTGCGTCCCCGTCTTCTGGCTCCAGACGGAGGACCACGACCTTCCGGAGATCGACCACTGTGTCATCCCACGTCCGGGCGGAGGGCCCTGTCGCCTGGCGCTCGAGCTTCCGGATGCGGCAACGTCCAGAGCGCCCATCGCCCACCGCCACCTGGGCCCGAGCGTCCTCCCCGCCCTGGCCACCCTCCGCGCCGAGCTGAAGGCAGAGCCCCACGCGGAGGAGTTCCTCTGTCTGCTGGAGCAGGCCTACCGTCCCGAGGCCACGCTCGCGCAAGCCTTCACCGACGTGCTGTCGTCCCTCTTCGCCGACGAGGGCCTTGTCTTCCTCGACCCGAGAGACGCACGGCTGGCGCCGCTGGCCGCGCCCGTGCATCGCTTCGCCCTCCAGGAAGCGGGGACACTCTCCGCGGTGCTCGCGGCCCGCGCGGAGGCGCTCACCCGCGCGGGCTACACGGTGCAGGTCCATGTCCGCCCAGGCTCGCCGCTCAGCTTCTTCTCACCGGATGCGCTCAATGGCCCGCGCTACCGGCTGGATCCGACGGAGGCGGGCGCCTGGGGGCTGGTGGGCCACCCGGACAGCGGCGTCATCACCCGGGACGCGCTGCACGCCGCCCTGGAGCGCGAACCGCTGCGCTTCACCACGTCCGCGCTGCTGCGCCCCCTCCTCCAGGACACCCTGCTCCCCACGGCGGCGTATGTCGGCGGCCCGGGCGAACTGGCGTACTTCGCGCAACTGGCGCCGCTCTACGCCCACGCGGGCCAGCCGATGCCGCTCGCCATCCCCCGGGCCCGCTTCCGCGTGCTCGATGACCGCGCGCGCCGGTGGCTGGGCAAGGTGGGGCTCCAGCCGGACGAGGTGAGCGTGCCGCGCGACGCGCTGCTCACGCGGCTGGCCACGCGGGATGCCCCGGAGTCGCTGGAGACGCCCGAGGCCCTGGAGGCCCGCCTCTTCGGCGCCTTCTCCTCCGAGCTGGAGCGCGTCACCGGACAGGTGTCGGCGGTGGACGCGAACCTCCAGGACGCGCTGCGCCGCACCCAGGGCACGGTGCGGGTCGCGGTGTCCCGGCTGACGGGCCGCTACCGCCGCGCGCTCGCCCGGCGCGACGCCACGGCGGCCGAACAGGTGGACCGCCTGCGCACGTTCCTCTTCCCGGAGGACGCGCCCCAGGAGCGTGTCCTGGGGCTGCCCTACTTCGCCTGCCGCATCGGGACGCGCGCCTTCACGAAGACGGTGCTGGACGCGTGTGTCCCCTTCTCCGGTGACTCGAAGGACCTGACGCCATGAGCGCGACCGGCACCGCCTACGGCATCGACGTCCTCGCCTTTGGGCCCCACCCGGATGACGTGGAGCTGTTCTGCGGCGGGCTCCTGGCGAGCATGGCCGCCCTCGGCTACGGCACCGGCATCGTGGACCTGACGCGCGGCGAGAAGAGCTCGCGCGGCACGCTGCAATCCCGCGCGGAGGAGACGCAGGCCGCCACCCGCGCGCTGGGGCTGGCCCACCGGGAGAACCTGGAGCTGCCCGACGGCTGGCTCAATCCGTGGGCGGGCTTCGACACACCCGAACCCGAGCGCACCCGCACCGCCGCCGTGGCCCGCGTGGTGGAGGCGCTGCGCCGCCTGCGCCCGGAGCTGGTCGTCGTGCCCTGGGAGCAGGAGCGACACCCGGACCACGAGGCGGCCAGCGCGCTGGTGACGCGCGCCCTCTTCTTCGCGGGCGTGCGCAGGTTCGACGCGGAGCCCGCCGCGGAGCCCTTCACGCCGCGGCAGGTCCTCTACTACCCGCTGCGGCACCTGGCCGAGCCTGGCGTCGTCGTGGACGTCTCCGCCGTCTACGAGCGCAAGCTGGCCGCGGTGCACTGCTACGCCAGCCAGGTGATTCCCCGCCCGGACGCCCCGCCCACGCTGGTGGGCTCACCGCTGTCGCTGTCCTCGCTGGAGGCCCGGGACCGCTTCTATGGCGCGCAGATTGGCGTCACCCACGGCGAGCCCTACGTCCTGCGCGAGGCGCTGGGACTGGCCGACCCGCTCGACCACTTCCGCAGGAATAGCTTCGCCCGACCCCTGTTCTTCCCGGCACGCACATGAACGCCCCGCTCAACGTGGCCATCACCTGCTTTCCGACCTTCGGTGGCAGCGGCATGGTCGCCACGGAGATTGGCCTCGCGATGGCGGACCGGGGCCACCGCGTCCACTTCATCGCCCGGGACCTGCCGGTCCGCCTCCACGGCGCGAACCGGAAGGTCGTCTTCCACGAGGTGACGGAGAGCGACTACCCGGCGCTCCAGCAGTCCAGCACCTACCCCATCGCGCTGGCCTCCAAGATGATCGAGGTCGCCAGCTACGAGCGCCTGGACATCCTGCACGTCCACTACGCGGTGCCGCACGCCACCGCCGCGTGGATGGCGCGCGAGGTGCTGGGCCCCCGGGCGCCGCGCGTCGTCACCACGCTGCACGGGACGGACACGACGCTGGTGGGAATCGACCCCAGCTACCTGCCCATCACGCGCTTCTCCATCCTGCGCAGCGACGCGGTGACGGTGCCGTCGGCCTACCTGCGCCGCGCGACGTGGCAGGGCTTCGACATCCCGGAGAGCGTCCCCATCGACGTCATCACCAACTTCGCGGACACCGAACGCTACGCCCCGGTGCGCGACCGCGCCTGCCTGCGCGCGCTCTTCCCGGCCCTGCAGGACGACGAGCCGGTGCTCATCCACGTCTCCAACTTCCGGCCGGTGAAGCGCATCGTCGACGTGGTCGCCATCTTCACCGAGGTCCACCGCCACCGTCCCTGCCGGTTGGTGATGGTGGGAGACGGCCCGGAGCGCTCGCACGCGGAGCGGATGCTGCGGGAGAAGGGCCTGGAGGACCGCGTCGCGTTCCTCGGCAAGCAGGACCGCTTCGAGGAGCTGGTCGCCGCCTCCGACGTCTTCCTGCTGCCCAGCGAGCAGGAGAGCTTCGGGCTCGCCGCGCTGGAGGCGCTGAGCTGCGGCATTCCCGTGGTGGCCAGCGACCTGGGCGGAATCCCGGAGCTGGTCACGCACGGAGAGACGGGCTTCCTGGCGCCGCTGGGGGATGTCCCCGCCATGGCCCGGCACGTGCTCACGCTGGTCGAGGACGCGGGGCGCTGGCAGGGCTTCTCACGCCGCGCGCGGGCGCGGGTCCTGGAGCGCTTCCAGAAGGAACCCGCCATCGACCGCTACGAGGCGCTCTACCGCCGGCTCCTGACGGGGCCCCTCCGTCGTTGAGGAGCCCCGGGAGCGCAGCGGGCTACTTCTTGTTCTTCCACTCCGCCAGCGCCTTGGCGATCTGGTCACGGTAGAAGAAGTTCTTGTCCTTCTGCCCCAGGTCCCACGAGGTCTGCGCGGCCTTGCGGGCCTCGGCGTACTTGCCCGCCTGCGACAGGACGCTCGCGCGAATCCAGTGGGTGTACCAGGTGGGGTTGGCGGCCACGGCCGCGTCGGCGTGCTTCAGCGCGGCGGCATGGTCCTTGGAGGTGCCCGCCAGGTAGGCGGCCGCGCTCGTGTGCATGTTGGCCGCGTCCTTCTCCGCCTGCTCGATGTTGACCTTCGCGAGGGCGGCGGTGTCCACCGTGATGGGCACGGAGACGCGCAGCTTCTCCCACTCCAGGTCCAGCCGCGTGCCGGTGTCCGTGGTGTCGGTGAAGAGGTACGTCAGGCGCTCGCGCGCCGGGATCGCCGTGGTGGTGGCGCTCACCGAGGCCACGTCCTTGGAGGCGTCATAGGGCGCGCCGCCCCGCCACAGGCCCAGGTCCGTGTTCAGCATCACCTTCCAGCCCTTCTGCGAGGGCAGGCTGACGATGGCGTAGGAGCCGGCCGGGACGGCCTTGTCACCGAAGGTGACGGGATGGCTGAAGGTGATCTTCGTCGCCGAGTTGGCGCCGCTGCGCCACGCCTTGTCGTTGGGGACCAGCTCGCCCCAGACCTTCCGGCCCTTCACGGCGGGGCTGGAATATTCGACGGAGATTTCGGAGACACCCACCCCCTGCGACACCTTCGCCGCGGGGCTCGGCGCCGGCAGTTGGAGCTGAGCCATCGCGGGCATCGCCGTCAGGGTCATGAGCGCGGAGGCCATACAGCCGAGAAGCTTGTTCTTCATCGTCCTCACTTCGTCCTTTCCGACCCGAGAAGGGTCGTAGAGCCAGCGGAGTGTATAGACGAGGTCCCGCTCCACCTCACGCTCCACCTTGGCCTGACCCGCATCATGGGGCGAACGGCCAGGGAGGGGCTTCGGGGAGGTCACGGAGGCGAGCGCCTGGGCTCGCCACGCGCGGGGGCAGGCGAGTGCGCCTTCCGGGTCCGCGACGGGTCGCTGGAGGAGCCATGGCAGCCCTCCCCGCTCTCTCCACAGTCAGCAGATGCCAGACCCCGGGTGTTGCCGCAAGCCCCCCCGGTCGTGCTCCACCATCGTCCGTTTCGCCCACAGGAGCGGGAGGGCTGAGAGATGCACACGGACGAGGTGACACAGCACGCGGTGGTGATTGCGGGAGGGGGCCCGACCGGGCTGATGCTGGCGGCGGAGCTGGCGTTGGCGCGGGTGGACGTGGCCATCGTCGAACGGCGCGCCAGTCAGGAGGTCGCCGGCTCACGCTCGCGCGGCCTGCACGCGCGCAGCCTGGAGGTGCTCGATCAACGCGGGGTCGTCGAGCGCTTCGTCTCGCAAGGGAAGGCGGTCCAGAACGTCGCGTTCGGTCAGGCGCCTCTGGACCTCAGCGACTTCCCGACGCGTCACAACCATGGGCTCGCGCTCTTGCAGGAGCGCTTCGAGCGCATCCTGGCGCAGTGGGTGGGCGAGCTGGCGGTGCCCATCTACCGTGGATGTGAGGTGACGGGCTTCGCGCAGGACGACACCGGCGTCGACGTCGCGCTGTCCGACGGCCGTGCGCTGCGGGCGAAGTACCTCGTCGGGTGCGACGGGGGGCGCAGCCTCATCCGCAAGGCGGCGGGCATCGAGTTCCCGGGGTGGGACGCGTCGATCAGCTACCTCATCGCCGAGGTCGAGATGACCGGAGCGCCGACGTTCGGCATCCGCCGGGACGAGAAGGGCACCTACGCCATGGGCCCGCTGGAGGACGGACGCGTGGGCGTCGTGCTGAGAGAGGAGCAGGTCGGCACGGGCGACGCGCCGACCCTGGAGGCTCTGCGCGAGGGGCTCGTCGCGCTCTACGGGACGGACCACGGCCTGCGCAGCGCCACGTACCTCTCAAGGTTCACCGACATGACGCGGCAGGCGGCGTCCTACCGCGACCGGCGGGTGCTCCTGGCCGGGGACGCGGCCCACGTGCACTCGCCAATGGGAGGACAGGGGCTCAACCTCGGCGTGCAGGATGCCGTGAACCTGGGGTGGAAGCTGGCCCAGGTCGTGCGCGGCGTCTCGCCGGAGGACCTGCTCGACACGTACCAGGCCGAGCGACACCCCGTCGCGGCCCGTGCGCTGCGGAAGACCCTGGCGCAGACCGCGCTGAGCCGCGGTGACGCGCGGATGGACGCCGTGCGCGAGACGCTGGCGGAGCTGCTGCGGATGGACGGGCCACGCAAGCAGTACGCGGCGATGATGTCGGGGCTGGACGTCCACTACGACCTGGGCAACGGACACCCGCTGCTCGGGCGCCGAATGCCGGACCTCGACCTGGTCACAGCCGACGGCCCCCGGCGCGTGTTCCACCTGTTGCACGACGCGCGGCCAGTGCTGCTCGACCTGGGCGGGCCCGGCACGCTCGACATCACGCCCTGGGCGGACCGGGTTCGGAGGATCGCTGCTCGCTACACGGGGGCGTGGGAGTTGCCGGTGCTCGGCGCCGTCAGCGCGCCCGTCGCGGTGCTGATTCGACCGGACGGACACGTCGCGTGGATCGGGGAGGGCACGAACCAGGGTCTGCGTGAGGCCCTGACCCGATGGTTCGGGCCTGTGCCTCCCCAGAATCCGGCCGCTGCGTCATAAGCAGGATATCTGGGCCCACGAGGAGTGAAGTCCGCGCAGGACTTCATTCTCCTCAATGCTGTTTGGGCGGGATCGTCGCGAACTGAGGCATCCCGTCCGCGACGTCGTAATAGTCGCCCTTGTCGGCCATGTAGACGTGGACCGCGATACGGGTGTGGGTCGGCGTGTCGAAGGCACCCATCGCGATTCCAATCCAATCGCGTTGGAGCGGATCCCAGAACAGCGACGAACCGCAGACAGAGCAGAAGCCGCGACGCGCCTTCTCGGATGACTGGAACCAGCCGATCTTGTCCTCGCCATTGATCGTGACCGCCGAGCGCGGCACGTCGGCCGAGACGAAATAATGGCCCGAGTGCTTGCGACACTGACTGCAGTGGCAGGCGTCAGGGACAGGCAACTCGCCCTCCACGGTGAAGCGGACCGCGCCGCACAAGCAGGAACCCCGATGCATGGGTGACCTCGTCCGAATGATAGAAAAACCGAGGCTTGCGCCTTCGACAGACAGCCATGAGCGTAACTGTTCGTCGGCCCCCTTTGTCTACCCAGGCTACAAGTCCCCAATCATCGTAACGCCCCATGGGCACGCAGCCGCGGGCTCGCGGCCCTTCCTGCGCCCCGGGGTGATGGGCTCAGACGTCCAGCCGCCAGAGCTGGTTGTCCGCCTTCCCCTTGCGATGCATGGGGAAGGTGATGAGCCGCCCCGAGCCATCCGTCCTGCCGCCCTCGATGTCCAGCACCAGGCCGTTGAGCCGACTCTGGATGAAGTAGGTGCCGTGAACGCGCCCGGGCACGAGCTGCCACACCTGATTGGCTCCGCCGTGGGCCTCCCAGGTGATCACGCGGGTCCCCGCGGCCTCGTTGGCCCCCTCCACGTCGAGCACGAGCCCGTTGAGCCGGCTGCGGATGAGGTAGCCGCCTTTCGTGGGCACCAGCTCCCACATCTGGTTGGCATTGCCCTCGCGGTTGGACTTGGCCCGGAAGGCCACGAGCCCCGCGCCGGGCGAGCGGTTGGCCCCCTCGATGTCGATGACGAGCCCCGCGAGCTTGCTGCGGATGAAGGTGCTGCGCTGGGGACGCGTCTCTCCCCGGCCAGGGTTCGGCTCCGACCACCCAGGAGGCGGAGCGGGCAGCGTGGGACGCGCCTCGCCCTGACACCAGCCTGCGGGGCTGCATGTGCGCGCACCATCGCACTGCGAGGCATCGTGGCAGCGGTTGGGCCCGGGGCGGTTGCGCGACTCGTCCCAGCGGTAGTTCGGGCCCGGTCCCGCCACCGCCGTCAGCGGCAGGAGCAGTAGCGCGAGCGCCGCCCATCCCCTGCCCTTCGCGGACGAACGGTTTTCACGCGCACGACCAGCCTCGGAGCCACTGCGAACCGCGAACATGGGACTTCCCCTTTTCTTTGAGGTCTCCAGCGGAGGGGCAGTTCTCACCGCCCCCTTGCACTGTGTCCTTCATGACGGGGACCCGGGAGTTTCATTCACGTCGCCGGGAGATTGATGAGGAGCGGGCCGGCCCCCCTCCGGCGCACGGTTCCGCTCCACGTCCCCGACACCGGCTGCGCCCAGCCACGTCGGGCCTTCGTCGGAGGCAACGGCCAGCGAGACGCCCGGAGTCACACCCTTGGAGACGGCGTCCTCAATGATGGCCTGGAGATCCACATGCAGCGTCGAAGACGCATCATCGTCGTCGCCCCCCGTGACAACTCCGGCCGCCAGACCGAGGCACAGGGCGAAGGAGAGCGAGGCAAGCCTCGACCGTGCACGGGACATTCCGCCGTGGTCCTCCACGGGCGAACGCATCGGCGACGCTCGTGAGGCCCCCTGCCCGGGTGGATCACCGTGGCTGACTTCAAAACGCCGGGAGTGAAGGTTCATGCGCAAGGAACACCGGTCGGCGACTGCGGTGTCACCTCCCCTGAGGCAGACGGCAAGCGGCCAGTCCTGAGCGTTCAGAAGTCGCGATCCGTTTGGCTGACCCGGATGTGGTCCGTTCACCCGACTCTTGACATGCCTGGGCATTCAGCAGTCACTGGCTATCGTTCCTCCAGGGGAAGCCATGCCATGGGCGGACAGTAGGGATGGGCCTCGCAGGGTAACCGTTCACGGCCATGACATAGTTGCCTTCGTGCGTCTGCAGGTGGACGAGGTCGCCAGATTGCAGCCCGAAGCCGTTGCGGTCCACCAGTCGGAACTTCGCCCAGGAATAATGGTCTTCGGTGAAGGTGGAATACAAATCGCCGCCGCCGCCGTCCTCGGCCCACAGGTAGTAGCCGCCCGAGGTGCGCAGGGAGATCGTTTTCGAGTAGAGACGCGCCACGGTTGCCGCGTCCCTGATGCTCAGCGCGTCGCGCTGCCCGATGGCCTGCCCTCCCAGGGTCTCGACGGTGGTCTGCCCGTTCCTCGTGAACGCCGTCCGGGGGTAGTGCATGATGGAGCCGTAGTCATAGGCGAAGAGGTCGTCGCCGTCGGCGATCTGCTGGTCGAAGTTGTGCTCCTGGCCCGCGAGGATGTTCTCGTACCGTATCCGCACGTAGGTATTGCGGTCCTCGCGCGCCTGCTCATGCCAGAGGCCCAGCGCATGTCCGATTTCATGGATGATGTTGCCCGTGCTGCAGGTGCCATCCATCCACACCCCTTGCTTGCCACCAATTCGCCCCGTGTTGGCACTGCACCCGGTGCCAGACTGGAAGTGGACGTAGTCCGGGTACAGCACCGCGTTGAGCACGGTGCGTTGTACGAAGCGGAGGTGTGTACGCTGTTGCCAGTGATTGATGGCGTCCGTGATCCTCCCCTGGTTTGGTGTGGCCGCGTCGATGCTGTAGGGCACCTCGAAGTTGGGCCAGCGATAGTTTGCTCCGGTGATGGCCACGCCCTGGGCGTGGACTCCCGGGGCGTCGAGACCTCCCCGGGCCTTCACCTCGCGCACGCGCGCCTCCATCTCCTCCACCGTGCCGAGAACCATGTCTCCATCGAGGATGGCCAGTCCATCCACCTCGGCGTACTTCACTGGCACCAGCTTCCCTCTCGCGGCGTTCCAGGCGTAGCCCTCGCGAACCGGGGCGCCAGCCGGCACTCGGGCCATCTCCGGGTCCAGGGCGGGACGCGACTCCAGTCCCTCACCACAGGCGGTGAGCAGCAGACTGGGGATGAACAGAGCAACCAGCGCGGACTTCCATGTGCGTCGAAGCATGGTGCCTCCTTTCCGGAAGGCATTCCGGGGAGCAGGAGACAACCATACCACTCTGACATTTGTCGTTTGAAATGGAGAACCCTCATCAATTCGTGACATGCCCCGGCGCAAGGACTCCAGCAGAAGGCGTGGAAGGCATTTCAGCGCCTTTGGGGCTCCAAGCACCCACGCTCCTGGGGCTCACCGGCGCAGTCGGAGGTGCGCTGTGCCCCCCCATCGTCCCCCTGATTCGCGGAGGCGCTCAAATGCATGTCATGGACTCTGCGTCCATGGTTCTCAAGTGCTTTCTGGCTGGTCGCCAGAGGACGCTGGCCATTTGCATGTTGCTGGCCGAACGGGAGGGTGAGAGGAATAGTGTCTTTCGTTCCATAGGGGGGCTGGTCCATTCCGGGTTCCATCCTGCTCCTTGGGGGAGAAACAAGATGCGAAGCCGTCAAGGTGTGCTGTGGTCGTGGGGGCTGGGCGTGACACTGGCCTTGTCACTGGGCGCTTGTGGTGTGGAGCCCCTCGACGAAGGGGCAGAGCCTGGAAGTGATGAGGCGTTGACGCAGGTGAGCCAGGAGCTCGCGCCGCCGTGGGACTTGTATGCGGACGCGGTGGCGCCGGGCACCACGCCGGCGGTTCTCCACCCGAACAGGGCGCTGGGCGCACCGGACGGGCAGCGGGCGACGATACCGACCCTGCTCTCGGCGCTGGTGCTGGACCTGGGGCAGGGCGAGGAGGGCACCGGCGACCTGCGCGTCTATTACCATGGCCTGTCGGTGTTCCTGGTGGCCCAGGTGGACTTCCTGAAGGCGGATGGGACCCAGGTCGGCTCCAGCCTGCTGCACATGGGCCTGGGGACCCATGTCGCGGTGGCGAGCTACCCCGGGAACTACCCCTATCGCTACGTGCGCCTGCGGGGCGCGTTGTTCGGGGCCTACCAGGTGGACGCGGTGGAGACGTCCATCCGAGCCTTCTGTGGTGACGGGGTGATTGGTGGAGCCGAAACCTGTGACGACGACAACCAGCTCTCCGGAGACGGCTGTAACAGTGTCTGCCAGGTGGAGCCGGGCTACACCTGCACGGGACAGCCGACAGTGTGTACCGACATCGACGAGTGCGCCGCCGGTACCGACAACTGCAACGAAAACGCCTCCTGCACCAACATCGCGGGCTCCTTCACCTGCGCCTGCAATGCCGGGTACGAGGGCGACGGCGTGACCTGCACCGACATCGACGAGTGCGCCGCCGGTACCGACAACTGCAACGAAAACGCCTCCTGCACCAACATCGCGGGCTCATTCACCTGCGCCTGCACGGCGGGGTACGAGGGCGACGGCGTGACCTGCACCGACATCGACGAGTGCGCCGCCGGTACCGACAACTGCAACGAAAACGCCTCCTGCACCAACACCGGGGGCTCCTTCACCTGCGCCTGCGATGCGGGGTACGAGGGCGACGGCGTGACCTGCACCAACATCGACGAGTGCGCCGCAAACCCCTGCCTGAACGGTGGCACCTGCATCGACGGCGTGGGTAGCTACACCTGCAAGTGCGCGCCCACCTACGAGGGGAACATCTGCCAGTCTTGCTCCGGCACCCTCGCGGACTGCAACGCGAACTCGTCCGACGGCTGCGAGGTGAACCTTCAGAGCGACGCCGCCAGTTGCGGCGCCTGCGGCATCGTGTGCTCGACGGGACAGATATGCTCGAACGCCACCTGCCAGACCGCCCCCACCGGCCAGGTCCCCGGCACGCCGGTCAGCTCCCCCGCCAACCACAGCCCGCTGGCCCCGGCGGTCGCCGATGTGAATGGCGACGGCAAGCTCGACATCCTGGTGGCCAATGCCGAATCCGGGTCGACCCAGACTCCCTCTGGCTCGCTCTCCGTCTTCCTGGGGAATGGCGACGCCAGCGTCCAGTCGGAGGTCAACTATGGGAGCGCCTCGCTCTCCAGCAACGCGGTCGTGGCCGTGGACGTGGACGGCGACGGGTGGCTCGACGCCGTCACCGTCGACGGCCAGACCAACCTGCCCCTCATCAACGGAGACATCAGCGTCTACAAGAACCTGGGCTCGAGCGCGCCCGGGACCTTCGGCGCGCCGACGAGCTTCACCACGGGCACCCCAGGCTCCGTCCACCTCTGCACCGGGGACTTCGACAACGACGGGGCGGCTGACATCGCCACGACCAGCGTGACCCAGAACCTGGTGAGCGTGCTGCTCGGCAACGGCGCGGGCAGCTTCGGCGCACCCACGTTCATCGGCATCCAAAGCACCGGCGGCGCTCAGTCGAGCATCGCGTGCCGTGACCTGAACAGCGATGGCTTCTCCGATATCGTGGTGACGAGCCCCGCCAGCGCACGCCTGTCGGTCCTCATCAACCAGGGAGACGGCACGTTCGCCGCACCCGTCGCCTACAGCAATTCCGCCAGCGGCCAGACGGCGGGCATCGCCTTCGGCGACGCCAACGGCGACGGCACGCTCGACATCCTCTCGAACGGCGCGGCCGGCCGGTTCCTCTTCTACTTCAGAGGGAACGGCAACGGCACCTTCGCGAGCGGCGCTCAGTCAACCGCCGCGACCAATACGGCCGCCAACTCGGCGCTGGGCGTCGTGGCCGGTGACTTCAACGGCGATGGCAAGCTCGACGCCTACATCCTCGTGACAGCGGCCTCGGGCGGCGTCCGCCCGATGACCGGCAACGGCAACGGAGGCTTCACCGCGGGCACCGTCGTCACGACCGGCGCCTCGCCTGGCCTCAACGCCATCGCCACCGCGGACATGGACGCGGATGGGTACGCCGATCTCATCCTGACCAACAGGGGCTCCGGCACCGTGACCGTGGTCCCCAACGGACTCTAAGTCGCTGTCCGCGATACCGCGCTGGGACGGTGTGCCCTGATTTCAGCGCGGTCTCGGTAGGAGAATCGGTGCGCCGCGTGCTTCGAGCGCGGCGCACCGAAAGACGCGCAGGCGCCTGCCCCGTGTGCGTACCCAGAATTCGGTCGCTGCGTCATGGGTGCTTCAAGGCCACCATGGGCATTGCGTCAATGCGAGCGAGCGAGGCGCGCGGAGGACATCGTCAGCTCGGCCCGTCTGCCGAGACGACGTCTTCCCTGACGCATGGGGGAACCCTCTCACGCGACATCTACCTTGACGCTCACCGCATCCTTGGGGTCGACCTCGGCCACGACACGCCGTGTCCCATGCCCCACGCCGCGTCAGCGAGCGCCAGGCCTACCGTCGGCTGCTGGCCTGCTCCTTCTTCAACCGCCCATCCCACCTGAACGCTTACTGCGAGACTCCCTCGCGAAAGGAGGCCGCGAACCCATGCTTGTCGATGCTCGTTCAGCTCGCCCCCCAGAGCCCCGAGTCGCTCAAGCAGGGTGTCAAGTCGAGGGCCCCTACCGTCGCGGGAGAGGACGAGTTGCTGGAGGAGCAAGGCCCAGCACGCATCGTCCTCATACTCCTCTTTCTCTTGCCAGTGGTCCGGTGAAGCCTCTGCCAGGTGGTGCGCGAGCTCCCAATGGCCAGCGAGGATGGCTCCGAGCAGTGGCTTGTTTCGACAAGCAGCAGGAGGGGCCCACTCTTGAGCTCTCTGATGCTTCAGGAACCGGAGCCAGTGACTGGCGGCGCTGTGGAGTTCCTCACGGAACCTTATTGGACTTCCCTCGACCAACAAGGCCCCCGCAGCCAGGGTATGGAAATGCAGAGACACCTCTTCGAAACCCCGGAGGGTCTCCTCCCTGCTGCCCGTCAGGTCCAGGCGGGAGAGCAGCCAGGGGACGGCTTCCTCCGAGCGCTGACAAAGAGAGAGCAGGTCGATTCGCATCACAAGGCGAACCCATTCCAGCCCTCTGCTGGGACGGCTTTGAGCCCCGTCACTCCGGCAGAGAGGAGTGCCTCATGGAGCGATGCGTGGAGGAAGATTTCGCGCATGCGAGTCCGGGCACGGAAGAGAAGTGCCCCCGGCTCGACTCCCTCCGTCTTCACCGACAGCCGGTTGATACGGAAAATCTGACTCGGGTCGAATGGACTGGGGACGTAGTCCGTCCGCTCCATGTCGATGATGTCCTGGATGTCCAGGACGTTGAGGATGGAGTGCTCCTTGGAGGCGACGCGCCCCTTGTGGTCCAGCAGCGTGACAGGGAGGGACTCAAAGCGCTTCGCTCCGAACTGGATGAGCACATCCACCATCCTGCCCGAGACGATGGGCAGCCCCAGGGTGTTGGTGACGAAGTCGAAGACTTGGATGAAGTCAGGGTAGTCGCTGGAAAAGCGCATGGCGCCATTCCGGGGGAAGCGGTCTCCCAGCGGAATGGCTTCGAAGAAGTCGGGGCTGTCAGGACTGTCGATGGGCAGCTTTTCGAGCACGGCCCCGTCGTTCACGCTGGCAGGAGTCAAGACCCAGTAGCTCATGTAAGATGGCTTTCAGCCAATGACACCGAAGAGGTGCCGGGTTTTCGTGCTCTTGGCGTCGGTCGTCCAGAACTTGATCATTCCATCGTAGGCATGAATGTCTTCTTCCTTGATCACGCCAAGAGCCGTGGCCGCAGCAGCATTGCTCAGAAGGATGACGAGGGACCAGAACTCATCTTCGAGCGTGTGGAGCGCCTTCAGGATGGCCTTGAAAAGCGCAAGATGTTTCTTGGTACGTTTGGCCTCGTTGAAGATCTTCTTGAGCTCCGTGGCGACCTCCTGCATTCGGGCTTTGAGCTGGAGGGTATAGGCGGGGTGATCGGAAATATGGGCAATGAGCCGATGGACAGGGCTGTACTTCGGATCAGCGGGCAGCATGATGATGTTATGCCCATTGTTGATGTTGTAGAAGGAGCGCTTCAACACCATCATCATGTCGGCGTCGAATGGCGAGTTCTTCTCGAAAAACACCGACTGAGGGATGAGGTGGTGCGCCTGCCATGGATAGGGATGCCTCTGGCCATTGGGAGAGAGATAGTAGAAGTTTCCGAGTCCTCCCGGAAATGCCCCATCTTTCTCGGGAAATGCAGCCACACGCAGCCATCTCTCCCGGCTGGCGGTGACATAGAGGGGCGGTTCATTCGCGACGCGATGGCCTTTCTTGTAATAGAAGAGGACACTCGCCGTGCTGAAAATCGAGCGACTGAAGTCGTTGTAGACCTTCATCCGTGGCCCGTCCTGGAAGATGAATCGGGGTCCTCGATATGAATAGTAGTCGCCGCTCGTGAGCAGCGAGGTCTCCGGCTGACTCGGATCCGTGTGGAACGAATCGGAGTCAGCCAACTCCTGGATGTAGGATTCGGGATAGCCTTTCTTCAGCTCCGGGAACTTGCTGTCCTTGGGTGGGTTGCTTGCCCCGACTCTTGCCTTTCGCTCTTGCTTGATTGCACTCTTGTTGCTGGTCGGCATGGGCGTTCCTCCTGGGTTTTATGGGAGCGGGGAGACCACAATGGCTGCGCGCGCCCCCTCGTCGGAGCAGGAGAGAACAACTGGCGTTGGGGCCGGGCTGTAGCCGCGCTGCAGACTTCTGACAGCCGCGCACAATCCGAGCGCGCCCGAGGCCGCGCCCGTGTCTCCGAAGCTGAGCGCTGGGAGCCAGGATACGAGTTGTTCGTGGCCCAGCCCTGCTGCTCGAAGGTGGAGCATCAGCATGCCCCACTCACGGGCTCGAAGTTCTTCACCGTTGTGGTCTCCGATGAGCACGAGACGCGCGCCATCCGCTTCGGCTGCGTGGAGTGCGGAGGTCACGCATTTCGCAAGCACTCGCCCGTCTGGAGGCAGATCACCTCCCCGGAATCTCTCATCGTCGCCCAGAACGACGGCCCGGAGGGCGACACGAGGCTCTTTTCCCCGCGGGACCAGGGGCGCCTCCTGCGCTAACGACAGCCAGAGAGCGACACTGCCTTCACCCGGAATGAAGCCTGTGGGCGTGTCGTCCATTTTGAGCCTGCGCTGTTCGAGGAGCCTTGGGAGCACATCGGGGCCACAGAGGCTGTCGACCGCGATGACGAGGCAGTGCGCATGTCGACGTTCGACGAGTGCTTCCATTGCAGCTTTCAATGCCTTGGAAAAAGCCGCGTGGCCCCCACTTGCAATGTGCCAGGTCTTGGCGTTCCAGGAGATTCCTGCCGCCTCGAACGCACACTCCAACACACGTCGGCCGAGGGCCTCATGTCGCCGGGGTTCATCCTCTTTGATCTCGGGGGTGAGGGGAAACCCGCGCTCCAAGGGATCTGGCAATGCCAGGACGATGAGGGTGTCCCGAGGCAGGCGGGACAGGGGGGCCCGGGTGCCGAGGTCCTCGAGAGCTACGGCGGCCAGGGCTGCCAACCTCCCGACATTCGAGAACCCCAGTGTGATGACAGGCACTTCGCAGGTCATGACGGGTTGCCCGAGGCTCTGACCTTCGCAGGCATGGGTCAGATAGGGCGAAGGGCGGGTTTGGGAGATGCCTGCCCGAAGCGCGGCGCAGCCTTGGATCAACGTTCCGAGAGGGCTTGCCATCCCAAGCGCCTGAATCACGAGAAGCATTGAGCGGCTCCCAAGATGCGTCGCCAACAGCGCCCGGTGTCCGGTCACTGAACTCTCGCAGATGGACAGCCGCCAGTCCACTCTGAGTGAAATTCACCTCCAGTCCCTGCCCGGTCCGGAGGATAGGTTGACGGTGGAGCCCACGGTCATCCGCAACATCTCGAAAGCAAGGCGTGGCGATGGGCGCATGCATTGACGGGCTGTGCGAACTGGACAATCGCCCAGCCCTCCTCCAGCGGCGCCACCTTCATCCAAGGCCTGCGGCGTCCTGGCCCAGAAGCAGCTTTTCGGTCCCATGAGAGGCTTGTTCTTCGTGAACTCGCAGGCGCAATTGCTCACCATGCACTTGAGCGAGGCACTCTCCTCACACAGCGACTCCACCTTGCACCAGGCGACAATGGGCCCGCCCCAGGTCAGATCCTGCGTGTAGAGGACGCCGTTCTTGACCGCGAAGGCGTGGGTCCAGGGCCAGGGGTCATTCGAGGTTTCGTTCTCGGTTCCGAATCATAGGTGGCATGGACGCGCTCCATGCCTCCTTCGCCGAGCCGACGCAGGGAGCGGACAGCGCCCACAGGCGGCGCGAAGTCACAGCCGGTGTCACATGGAAATGATCGGAAACCTGGCAAAGCAGGCGTGATACCCTTCACGGCCATGCGCACCTCCCTCCGACTGTCTTCCCTCCTCTTCGCTGCCTCCCTCGCCGCCGGCTGTCTCGGCGCGGAGGCGGACATGGACACCCTCCAGGCCACCGAGCAGTCGGCCACGGATCCCACGTTCCGCGTCTACAACGTCGTCGAGGCCGTGCTCCCGGCCGCCAACCATGACGGCGTCGCTGGCAACGAGTGCATCGCCCTGCTGAACCCCGAGCACCGCCTCCGGAAGATCATCCTCGTCGAGCCCGCTGGCGTCGGAGGCTCCTGCGCGCTGAGCGCCTACACCGCCGGCAGCGCCTTCAGCTTCACCTGGGGTGACAGCTCCGTCTACCAGGGCGCGTCCGGCATCACCGCCATCCGCGCCGCGCTCTCCGACAATGACGGCGCCGTTCACCGCCTCACCGGCTCGCTCACCTCCGAGGCCGCTACCCTCGCCCACCTGCAGGCCTTCCTCACGCAGAGCGCCAGCGATCAGGCCACCGCGATTGGCACCTTCACCGCGGACCGCGTCCACTCCCTGCGCGACTTCGAGGGCCAGGAAGAAGTGCTCGCCGAGGCCGCCTACCAGGCCGTCCGCGTCAGCCAGCCCTGCGAGAACCCCGGCTCGCCCAGCCTCGAGGCCCGCGTCCACAACGGGTTCGTCTACGGCTACACGGCCAGCAACAGCGGCAGCTGCCACAGCGGCTGGTTCTCCCGGTACCACACGTACAACCGCGACTGGAGCCTCGTCGCCCGGTCTGACTATTCGGAGTAGCTCGCCACGGTGACACCGTGACGGCGAGCGTGAGCCGCTCCCTCCTGCCTGGAGGCCTTCAGGACAGGCGGGGGCGGCCCAGCCACGTCAGGCCCAGCCCCAGGACCAGCAGCGTGGGCAGCGCGAGCGCGAGGAAGCCCAGGGCGACCTGGTGCACGACGTCCGCGCCGGGCTGTTCGACGTAGGTGAAGCGGGGCAGCCGCGCATGGTCGGCGGCGCCCAGCGTGTCCCCCGAGAAGACGCGCGGGAGCAGGGCGTCCCGCCACGCGGCGTGGAAGCGGTCGACCTGCAGCAGGAAGTGCGCGTGCCGCAGCCCGCCCGTACCCGCCACGTCCTGGAGCGCCTGCTGGAAGGCCAGCGCCGGGGAGAGGAAGCGCAGCACGCCGAGCGCGGCCTGCTGCCGCTCCAACTGCGACTGGAAGGCGGCCACCACGGGCGCGGTCGCCCGCGCCGCCTCGTCCTGCACCGCCAGCGCGGTGGGCCAGTAGCCCTCCACCTGGGTCCCCTTGGGCGCCAGCTCCGGGTGGTCCTGGAAGTAGGCGGACAGCACCTCGCTGCCGCGCCGCTGCGCCTCCAGCGAGGCCTCCCGGGTGGCCCCCACCAGCGCCACCCGCGACGGCACCGGATACAGGCCGCTCACGCCAAGCTGCACCGCCGCCGGCACCACGACCACCAACACCAGCCACGCGCCCACGAGCACCAGCGCGTTGGTGGCGGAGCTCAGGGCCCGCGCATTCACCGCCAGCGCCAGCGCGAACCAGAAGGCGCCATACCCGACCACCAGGGCCAGCCAGCCCACCAGCCGCCCCAGGCCTCCTGCCCCACCCGTCAACGCATGGCCCGCGACGCCCGCCAGCACGCACAGGCCCAGCAGGACGCCCGCGCGCACCGCCAGCCTCCGCAGCGCCCAGCCGCGGAGCCCCGTGGCCTGCACCAGCACCAGCCGGAGCGTGCCGTCCTCGCGCTCGCGCGACACCAGGTCGAAGGAGAACGCGAGCGCGAACAGGGGCAACAGGTAGAGCAGCACGAACGACAGGTCCAACGTGCCGGTGGCCAGGTGCACCGGGTGCTCCAGCGTGTCGCGCGCGAAGTCCGCGAGTCCGGCCCTCCCGCACTTTGTGTGGAGTCACTGTCAGGAGGCCTGGGTGAATGACGAGCGCGGTCCCTCGCTTCGGTCCCGCTGCTGCTCGGCGAGCGGCCCATCCTCCTGCACTCGACGTTCCAGGCGATCCACTTCTGGCGTGCCCACTCCAAGTCCGGGCTCCACACAGGTGCAGGAGAGCCGTGGATCCGGGCGAACCCACGGTGGACCGGCCGCACGTCGGACTCAGCTGAACACGGTGGTCAGGTTCAACGGGCCAGCGGGGACGCCGACATCCAGGCCCGCGGGGTCGTCCGAAGGCGTCTGCCAGGCATTGGCCTCCGTGACGGTGTGGCCGCCAGCATCGTTCGTGATGGACATCTTGCCATTGTGGCCCGCGGGGCTGATCTGGCTGGTGTCGTAGCCGCTCCAGCCCGTGCCAGCGTTCGCGAACGTCGCCTCGCCCCAGGTCTGGCCGGAGTTCGCGCCCGGCTTCGCCGAGCCGTCCTTGGACACGCACCACGCGACGCTGCTGTTGGCGTCGAACGCCACCACCCGCGACTGGCCGGGCTCCAGCGTGAAGGTCTTCGGCGTGCTCTTGTCGAAGTGCTGCCCGTCGTTCGGGCCGCCCTTCTCACCCGTCTTGTTCCAGAGCGTGACGGTCTGCGGCTTGTCCGTGTTGTTGGTGAACGTGTTCGTGTACTTGTATTCACCCTTCTGGCTCGGGTCGATGAGCAGCATGTTGCTGTTGTAGGGCGAGCCGACGTTGTTGCGCGCCAACCACGGCTCACTCGCGCTCACCTGCTCGGTGGACCCAGCGGAGGGCGCGCCGAAACCAGGGCCCGCGTCGCTGGTGCGGTTGGAATGCATCGGGTCGACCCCGTGCTGGGCCTGGGCCGCGCCGCTGTACGAGGAGGCTCCCTGGAGGGACGCCGGGGCACCGCCCTCCACTGCGTCACCCAGGCTGGGCGCGAGTTCCCGCGACCCGGGCCCCAGGTCACCACCCTGCCCTCCGGGGGTCTGCGTCTCCAGCGACTTCATCCACTGCGCGAGCCCACCCAGCAGCTCCGACAATTGCGCCCGCGTCTTCTCGATGCCGCCCGCCTGTTCGAAGGAGTCGGTCATGAGCGTCTGCCGCAGGTCGTTCCGGGTCTGCTGCGCCGGGGTGCCCATCACGCCCTGGGCCGGAGAGGAGACCGGTTTGAGGTCGGCGATGCTCGAACGGGGAAGCGAGGACGGCGAGCGGAGGGGGAGCGCGATGGACATTTCAGACTCTGGGAGGCCGACGAGGGGGAACAAGCCTTGCGAGCGAAACCGGCGCCGCCGTTGCGCGGCATGTCCAACCCCAGAGCAGGACACATGCCAGCTCCCAGGACTCACCACCTGGGTACCCCCCTTCCTGGGAAATCAGCCGCTTGGGACGCACGCTCCCCATCCCTCAGCCCTCGCTGCATCGCGTGGCGCGATGACGGGAGCCATCACCTGGTGACCCCGGTCACCAGTGCGCGCCCCGCCTCAGGACAAGCGGCTCAGCCGGTCCACCTGGGTCAGCAGCGTCGGCATGCGCGAGGCGCCGTGCATCCTCCGGATGTGCTCCGCGGCGGTCGCGGTCTCCATGCCGATGGCGGTGATGAGCAGGGGGCGCAGGCTCTGGCCGCGCACGATGGGCAGGGCCGGGCCGGTGGTGACATAGGGGGTCTTGGCCACGCCGATGACGGGCACCGCGCGACAGAGCGCCTCGTACAGGTGGGCGCCCAGGCCCGGCTTGTCCTGCCCGAGCCACACGTAGCCATCCACCACGATGGTCTCCAGCGGCTCCTGCACCCCGGCGAGCACGCGCAGCAGGTGCGGCAGCTCGCGGCGGTAGAACTGACCGGGCTCGTAGGGGGCCGCGACGGGGCCGCGCTCCACCAGGTGCCCAGCCTCCCTGGCGTCCGTCCAGCCGCGAAAGAGGATGCACGCGGCCACGGTGAGGTCGGGCCGGTAGTCCACATCCACGCACGCGAGCATCCGGTCCTCCTCCGGGGGGCCACCCCCTCCGCCCAGCCTGACGCGATGCCGTCCCCAGCCAGCGGAAGAGGACTCGCCCCGGGCCCAGGGTAGGCCATGCGCCGCGGGCCCGCGAGGCCAGCCTCGCGTCGGGGTCGAAGCCGTGAGGGCCGGAGGTCCTCCCCTCAGTGCCCGCCGCCCAGGTTGAGCACGACGACGCCCGCGACGATGAGCCCTACGCCCAGGACCTTGACGGTGCTGAGGGGCTCTCCCAGGAACGTGGCGCCGATGATGACGATGGCCGTGGTCCCCAACCCGGACCACAGCGCATAGGCGATGCCCACCGGAATCGTCTTCACGGCGCGCGACAGGAAGACGAACGCCAGCGCATAGGCGCCAAGGCACGCGACGGACGGCCAGAGCCGCGTGAAGCCATCCGTCCTCTTGAGCAGCGACGTGCCAACGACTTCGCTGGCGATGGCGGCAATCATGAAAACATACGCGAGCATGGGCCTCTCCTCTTGAACCCATACACGCCAGCATGACGGCTCGCACCCCGGAATCGCGCCCCGGCTGCCTGTCCCTCCAGGTAGGCGACGGTGCGAGCCATGGGGACGGTCCCCGCAACCGGAGCATCCTGTTTTCACTGGACAATTCCTTGCACTTCCTACCCGCGCGGTGTGGTCACAAGAAAAACGCAATTTCAAGAGCGCAAACGCAGGGCGGTTCGGCTAGAGGGCTGCGCAATCCCTGACACGGCTGCGCAATCCAGCTCTTTTGAGTGCCCACGATGCATGCCTCGCCCCCTGCCCCGTCCCCTGAAGTGCCCCTCTCCATCCCGCGTCCCGCCGGTCGTCTCAAGCGGTGGATCATCGGCGTCCTGCTGCTCTTCGCGGTCATCGCGGGGCTCGTCGCCGTCAAGGGAGCGCAGATCGTCGCGATGATCCAGGACGGGGAGGCCTTCGTGCAGCCCCCCGAGTCCGTCACCTCGGCCCAGGCGGAGTCCTTCGGCTGGCAGGCGAGCCAGGGCGCGGTCGGCACGGTGATGGCGGTGCGGGGCGTGACGCTGAGCGCCGAACTCCCGGGCGTCGTCAGCGACATCCGCTTCGAGAACGGCGCGTCGGTGAAGAAGGGGCAGGTGCTCGTCCAGCTCGACACGTCCAGCGAGGCGGCCCAGCTCACCGGGGCGGAGGCGGACGCGGAGCTCGCGCGGCTGACGCGGGCCCGCGTGGAGAAGCTCCACACCCAGGGGGCCAACACCCAGTCGGAGCTGGACGCCGTCCGGACGCGGGCGGTCCAGGCCGAGGCCACGGTGGCCCACCTGCGCACCCTCATCGCGAAGAAGGTCATCCGCGCGCCCTTCGAGGGCCGCATCGGCATCCGGCAGGTGGAGCTGGGGCAGCTCGTCTCCCCGGGCAACCCCATCGCCTCCCTGCAGTCCATCACCCCCGCCCTGGTGGAGTTCCAGCTCCCCCAGCAGGCGCTGGCCACCGTGAAGCAGGGGCAGAAGGTGCGCGTCCGCGTGGACGTCTTCCCGTCGGACGCGTGGGAGGGGGAGCTCACCACCATCAACCCCGAGGTGGAGCTGTCCTCACGCAACGTGCGCATGCGCGCCACCGTCCCCAACGCGGACGGCCGGCTGCTGCCGGGGATGTTCGCCAACGTGGAGGTGCTCGCCGAGGCCAGCCACCCGGTGGTGGCCATCCCCGCCACCGCCGTGCTCTTCGCCCCCTATGGCGATTCGGTGTTCACCCTCTCCGAAGGCAAGGACGCCACGGGCAAGCCCGCCCTCCTGGCGCGGCAGCAGTTCGTGCGGCTGGGGGAGCGCAGGGGGGACTTCGTCGAGGTGACGTCGGGCCTGAAGGCCGGGCAGAGCGTGGTCAGCAGCGGCGTGTTCAAGCTGAAGAATGGCGCGGCCGTCGTCCTCAACAACGCGCTGGCGCCGCCCGTCGAGGCCGCGCCCCAGCCCGTGAACCCGTAGGGCGGAGGAAGGCGAAACCATGAACTTCACCGCCCTGTTCATCCGCCGCCCGGTCGTGGCGCTGGTGGTCAACCTCCTCATCATCATCGCGGGCCTGCAGGCCCTGGGCTCGCTCAACGTGCGGCAGTACCCGCGCAGCGAGAACGCCGACATCACCGTCACCACCGCCTACGTCGGCGCCAACGCGGAGCTGGTCCGCGGCTTCATCACCACCCCGCTGGAGCGCGCCATCGCCGCCGCGGACGGCATCGACTACGTGGAGTCCCAGAGCCTGCAGGGCGTCTCCATCGTCCGCGCCCGGCTCAAGCTCAACTACGACTCCAACCGCGCCCTGAGTGAGATCAGCGCCAAGGTCGACCAGGTGCGCGGAGACCTGCCGCCCGAAGCGCAGGTCCCCGTGATGGGCATCGAGTCCGCGGACAGCCAGTTCGCCGTCGCCTACCTCAACTTCACCTCCGACTTCCTCCAGCAGAACGAGCTGTCCGACTACCTGGTGCGGGTGGTGCAGCCCCGGCTGTCCTCCGTGGAGGGCGTGCAGCGCGCGGACATCCTGGGGGCGCGCACGTTCGCGATGCGGGTGTGGATGAAGCCGGACCGGATGGCCGCGCTCAACGTCAGCCCCAGCCAGGTCCGTCAGGCGCTCGCCAGCAACAATTCGCTGGCCGCCGTGGGCCAGACGAAGGGGTCGCTGGTCCAGGTGAACCTCACCGCGAACACGAGCCTGCGCTCCGTGGAGGAGTTCCGGCAGCTCATCGTCCGCAAGGACGGCGGCGCGGTGGTGCGGCTGTCGGACATCGCGGACGTGGTGCTGGGGGCGGAGGACTACGACAACGACGTCACCCTCAACGGGCAGACGGCGGTGTTCGTCGGCATCTGGTCGCTGCCCAACGCCAACTCGCTGGACGTCATGCAGCGCATCCGCGAGGAGATGGGCGCGCTGCAGCGGGAGATGCCGGAGCAGATTGAAGCCAGCATCGCCTTCGACGGGACGGAGTACATCCAGAACGCCATCGACGAGGTGGTGAGCACGCTGGGTGAGACGCTGCTCATCGTCGTGGTGGTCATCTTCCTCTTCCTGGGCTCCGTGCGCTCCATCCTGGTGCCGGTGGTGGCCATCCCGGTGTCGCTCATCGGCACCGTGTTCCTGATGCAGATGTTCGGCTTCACGGTGAACCTGCTCACCCTGCTCGCGGTGGTGCTGTCGGTGGGCCTGGTCGTGGACGACGCCATCGTCGTGGTGGAGAACGTGGAGCGCCACCTGCGCGACGGGCTGAGTCCGGTGGACGCCGCGCTCAAGAGCGCGCGGGAGCTGGTGGGCCCCATCATCGCGATGACGCTCACGCTCGCCGCGGTGTACGCGCCCATCGCCTTCCAGGGCGGGCTCACGGGCTCGCTGTTCCGGGAGTTCGCGCTCACCCTGGCCGGGGCCGTGGCGCTGTCGGGCGTGGTGGCGCTGACGCTCTCCCCCATGATGTCCGCCGCGCTGCTGCGGGCAGGCCACGAGGACAAGGGGCTGGCGGGGGTCATCAACCGCGCCTTTGATCGCCTGCGGGGCGCGTACGCGCGCAGCCTGGATCGCTCGTTGCGGACGCGGGGGCCCGTCTACGCCGCGTGGGTGGTGCTGAGCCTGCTGGCCGTCCTGATGTTCACCCAGTCGCCCACGGAGCTGGCGCCGACGGAGGACCAGGGCATCGTCTTCGGCATCGTCAGCACCCCGTCCAACTCCACGTTGGATCAGCTCGCGCCGTCCATGGGCGAGGTGAGCAAGACGCTCCTGGCGATGCCAGAGGCCGACTTCATCTTCCAGATCATGAACCCGGCCAGCGGGTTCTGGGGCCTGTCGCTGAAGCCGTGGGAGAAGCGCCAGCGCTCCGCGGCGCAGGTGCTGGCGGAGACGCAGGAGCGGGTGAACGTCCTGCCGGGCGTCCAGACCTTCGTCATCCAGCCCTCCGCGCTCCCGGGCGGTGGCAACTTCCCGGTGGAGTTCATCATCGCGTCCACGGCGGAGGCGGAGGAGCTGCTGGGGTTCGCCCAGCAGCTCCAGGAGAAGGCGACGCAGAGCGGCCTGTTCGCCTTCCCGCCCATCATCGACATGAAGCTGGACCAGCCCCAGTCGGAGGTGGTGGTGGACCGTGAGAAGGTCGCGCAGCTGGGACTGGACCTGGGCACGGTGGGGCAGGACCTGGGCGCGGCGGTGGGCGGCAACTTCGTCAACCGCTTCAACATCGCCGGCCGCAGCTACAAGGTCATCCCGCAGGTGCTGCGCGTCTCCCGGCTCAACCCCGAGCAGCTCAAGGACGTGCACGTCACCGGCCCGGACGGCAAGCTCGTGGCCCTGTCGTCCATCGCCACCCTGCGCAACACGGTGGCGCCCCGGTCGCTCAACCGCTTCCAGCAGCTCAATGCCGTCAAGCTGAGCGGCGTGGCCATCCGTCCGCTGGACGAGGCCCTCACCTACCTGGAGACGGAGGCCACGCGCATCCTGCCCGCGGGCTACCGCATCGACTACACGGGCGAGTCCCGGCAGCTGCGCGTGGAGGGCAACACGTTCCTCCCGGCGTTCATGCTCGCGGTGGTGCTCATCTTCCTGGTGCTCGCGGCCCAGTTCAACAGCTTCAGGGATCCGTTCATCATCCTGGCGGGCTCCGTGCCCCTGGCCCTCTTCGGCGCGTTGATCACCACGTTCCTGAAGATGCCGAACCCGAACCTGCCCTACTTCACCGACAGCTTCACCACCACGCTCAACATCTACTCGCAGGTGGGGTTGGTCACGCTGGTGGGGCTCATCGCGAAGAACGGCATCCTCATCGTCGACTTCGCCAACCGGCTCCAGGAGGAGGGCAGGACGAAGCTCGAAGCGGTGCAGGAGGCCGCCGCGGAGCGGCTGCGTCCCATCCTGATGACCACCGTGGCCACCGTCGCGGGCCACTTCCCGCTCGTCCTGGTCGCGGGGCCCGGAGCGGCGGCGCGCAACAGCATCGGGCTGGTGCTGGTGACGGGCATGGCGCTGGGCACGGTCTTCACCCTCTACTTCGTGCCGGCCATCTACCTGCTCATCTCCCGGACGCGCACCGCCCCCGCGCGCGAAGGCCTCACCCCGGTGGAGGCGCCCCACTGAGGCGGGCGGGTCCGCGCGTCGCGCTGGAGCCTCCAGCGCGACGCACGTCCTCTCCCCGGCTACCTCAGGGCGCGCACTTCGCGGGGCCCAACGTGGCCCCGTAGTACGGCGTGTAGAGGTCCGGCAGGAGCGTGAAGTTGCAGGTGTTCACCGCCTCCGGCGACAGGTTCTGGTTCGCCTGCATGTAGCGCGCGACGTAGTCACGCACCCCGTCCGCGGAGGACCACAGCAGGCGGCCCTCCTTGAACATGCTGTACCCGCCGCCGCCACCGCCGCGGTAGTTGTTGACGGCGATGCGGAAGACCTGGTCATCCCGGACGTCCACGCCCTGGAAGCGCAGGTGCGTGAGCCGGGAGCCCGCGGGCTTCGTCAGGTCGTAGCCGTAGTCGATGCGCGAGTAGAGGTCCCAGTTGTAGTCCGCGACGACGGGCGTGGTGGCCTTCGCGTCCGCGGGCTTCGCGGGCAGGTTGGCCGCGTCCAGCTGCTTGAAGTACAGCGTGTTCATCTCCAGCGCGCGCCGGAGGATGGAGCCGTTGATCTCCATCACGTACAGCGTGTTGTCGTAGATGTAGACGCTGTAGGCGTCGCGCAGGGTGACGTCCCCCGCCGGCAGCGCGACGTCATTGGAGAACAGGGCGGTCGCGGACAGGTCCACGGGGAAGCCGGCCTCCTCCGCGGCCTCCTCCTGCACGATGTTGAGCAGGTCCCCCAGGGCGCTGTCCACGTAGCGTCCGGCGAAGCCCCCCGTGAAGGCCGCCGTGGTGCTGCCAATCTTCTGGTTGACGTAGGTCACCGTGGTGTCGTGGTAGGCCTGGGTGAGCTGCTTGACGGTGGCATCCTCCACCACCGTGTCGTCCACCGCGTGGAGCTGCGAGTCGTGGGCTTCCACGCCCCAGCGCTCGTCCTTCCAGGTGACGTTGAGCTGCACGTGGGCCAGGTGGCTGCCCCAGCGGTTGGGCTGCGTGAGGAGGACCTCACGGCCGTCCTGGTTCTTCAGCAGCATCTTCGGGATGGGCTGGTGGGTGTGGCCGGTGAGGAGCACGTCCACGTCCGCCACCTGCTGGGCGATCTGCACCGCCGCGTTCTCACCGGGGAGGTTGCCCCGGTCGGTCCACTTCGTGGCATCCGCGTAGTCCGCGAGCCACGACTCGGGGCTGCTCGCGCTGCCCACCGGCTGCTTGTCCGGGCCGCTGTGGATGGCCACCACCACCACGTCCGCGCCGGCCTGCTTCATCTTCGGCACGTAGGCCTTCGCGGTCTCCACCGGGTCATCGAAGCGCAGCCCGGTGATGTTGTCCTTGCGCTCCCACGTCGCCACGCCCGGCGTCACGAGGCCCAGGATGCCGACCTTCACGTCGCACACCGTGGTCATCACGTACGGGGTGAAGGCCTCGGAGCCGTCCGCGCTCTTGCGCACGTTCGCGCCGAGCAGGGGGAAGTTCGCCTCGCTCTTGAACTTGTTGAGGACGTCCTGGCCGTAGTTGAACTCGTGATTGCCCAGGGCCATGGCGGTATAGCCCAGCTCGTTCATGGCGGTGGCCATGGGGTGCTTGGGCGCGTTGTCCACGATGGCGTAGTAGGTGCCGAGCGGCGAGCCCTGGATGGTGTCGCCGGTGTCGAAGAGCAGCGTGCAGTCCGGGTTCTTCGCGCGCTCCTGCTTGATGAGCGTGGCCACCCTGGCGAGGCCGCGCTTCGCGTCCGGCTTCCCGGTGAAGTAGTCCCACGGGAAGATGTTGGTGTGCAGGTCGCTCGTCTGCAGCAGCGTCAGCGTGCGCGGCGAGGTGTCCAGCGGGGGCGGGACGGGCGGTTCGTCGTCGGAGTCACAGGCGGCGAACAGTGAGCAGGCGCCCACCAGGGACAGGGTGCGCAGCGTGCGCGAGGAAACAGGAAAACGCATCAGGGACCTCGATGAAGGGTGCTGCCGGGCAGCACAGCCCGGGGCCGAGCACCCTACCGTCTCCCTCCGACATGCTCCTGGATTCGCTGGCGGCGCCATGCGTGCCGCAGGACTCGCCCATTAGCGCGGCACCCCGCGAGCAGGCCCCGTCCCCTGCCTCCGTCAGGTGCGCCCGGGCCAGGGCGTCACAGGGCCCGCGGACGCTCCGGCGTCCCGACCGCGGCTGCTGACCCGAGGTCTCATCCCATCGCTCACGTCCCCCGGATTTTCGTACCGGGTCAGATTCCGAGAAGGTCATGCAGCCGAAATTGAACCGGCTCCTGCGGGCGCTTGCCCGCGAGGGGCTCGACGTCACGTACGACGGTCGTGTCTACACCGTTCGACTCCTGGCGGATCCCCACGCCCCCGCCGCCGAGGTGCTCCTCCCACCCGACCTGCCCGTGGAGGGCAAGGCCTTCCAGCAGCTCGCCGCGCTCGCGGCGCTCCACCATCCGAACGGCGGGCGCGTGAAGCAGGTGCGCGCCACGCCCGACTTCCATCCCGGTGACTCCGGGGTGGCCATCGGGTCGGTGGTGCACACCGAGGGCATGGTGGTGCCCGGCGCCGTGGGCACGGACATCAACTGCGGCATGCGCCTGCATGTCGCGGACATCCCCGTGGACGCCTTCCTCGCCCGCCGCGACGCCTTCGTCGAGCGGATGAAGGGGCACTGCTTCTTCGGCACGCGGGACGTGGCCCAGGGCTCGCGCGCGCTGGAGGCCCTGCTGCGCGACGGCCTGCCGGGCTGGCTCCTGGAGACGCAGGAGCAGCCGCTGGGCATGTCGGCCCGGGCGGACCTGGACCAGTTGGACCGCGAGTCCGCGCGCGTCTACCTGGGGGGTGCGCTCGAAGGAGACCCGTCGTGGGCGCCCACCGGGCTGCGGCGGGAGGGCGTGGTGCGCGACCCGGGGCTCGCCACCATCGGCGGGGGCAACCACTTCGTGGAGGTGCAGCGGGTGGAGGCGGTGGTGGACCGCGCGCGGGCCTGGGACTGGGGCGTGCGCGAGGGACAGCTCGCGTTCATGGTGCACTCCGGCTCGCGCGACATGGGCAAGCACGTGGGACGGACGTGGCAGGAGCGGGTCCGGGCGGCGTGGCCCGCGGGCGCCCCCTTCCCGAAGAGCGGAATCTTCCCGCTCGTGGATCCGGACCAGGTGCGCGAGTACCTGAAGGCGGAGGCGACGGCGGCCAACTACGCCTTCCTCAACCGGCTGCTGCTCGCGGAGCTGGTGCGGCAGACGCTGCGCGAGCTGTTCGGGGACGTGGAGGCGCCGCTCGTCTACGACGTGCCGCACAACATCACCCTGCCCTGGGAGGGGGGATGGCTGGCGCGCAAGGGGGCGTGCCCGGCGGAGGCTGAACAGCCGGTCATCATCCCCGGCTCCATGGGGGCCGAGTCCTACCTGATGCGGGGGCTGGGCAACGCGGGGGCCCTGTCCTCGGCCTCGCACGGGGCCGGACGGGCGCGCTCGCGCTTCTCCATGTCGCGGGGCGGCGCGGAGCACCGCGAGGAGGCGCTGGGCCTCACCGGGGTGGACTGCATCGCGATGCGGGCCGAGCGCCGCATCGAGGAGGCACCCGCGGCCTACAAGCCCATCGGTTCGGTGGTGGGCTCGCAGGTGGCGGCGGACATCGTGCGGGAGGTGGCGCGGCTGCGCCCCCTGATGACCTTCAAGGCCTGAGCCGAGGGTGCTGAGGCGATGCGGAGCGCGCATCGCCTCCCACCCCGTGGCCCGGAGGTCGGTGGCCACCCATTGGTTAGCCATTGTGCTAAGTATCCCGTCATGATACTTAGCCAGAAGGAACAGTATCAGGAGCAGCTGAGCGGCATCTTCCAGGCGCTCGCGGATCCCACCCGTCGCGCCGTCCTGGCGCGGCTGGGCCTGGGCCCCGCGAGCATCAGCGACCTGGCGGCGCCCTTCGACATGGCGCTGCCCTCCTTCATGAAGCACATCCACCTGCTGGAAGGCAGTGGATTGATCCGGACGCACAAGGAAGGCCGCGTCCGGACGTGTGCCCTTGAAAAGAAGCCCTTCGCCACCGTCGAAGGGTGGCTGTCCTCGCAGCGGGCGCTCTGGGAAGGCCGCACCGACAGGCTCGAGCAGTTCGTCACCACCGCCCACGACAAGGAAGAACCCAGATGAGCGTTTCGCCCAATCCAGAGCTCGACCTGACGATTTCACGGATCATCAAGGCCCCCCGCGCGGTGGTCTGGAAGGCCTGGACGACCCCCGCGAGCTTCGAGCAATGGTGGGTGCCCGCCCCCGCCCGCTGCAAGGTCGTGGAGATGGACCTCCGCCCCGGCGGCGCCTTCGCCACCCGGTTCAGCGAGGACGGCGGTGACTTCGTCCCGCACCTGACGGCGTGCTTCCTCGCGGTGGACCCGCTGGAGCGGATCGTCTTCACCAACGCCCTGACGGGGGGATGGCGGCCCGCCGAGGCCCCCTTCCTCCTCATGACCGCCAGCATCACGCTGCGGGAGCATCCGCAGGGGACGGAGTACCTCGCGCACGTGATGCACACGAACCCCGCCGACAGGAACAAGCACCAGGAGCTGGGCTTCTTCGACGGGTGGGGCACCGTCACGGAGCAGCTCGCCGCCCTCGCCGAGCGCGGGCTGGATGGACGGGCCTGACGCGGGGGTTGGAGCGCGGTGACGACCGGGGTTGCGGCCCCCCGCTGGCCAGGGCCATCAGCTCGCTGCCGCCCCCAGGACCGCGCGCCGGACAAGCCCGCGCAGGTATCCGGCCGCGGGGTCGGCATGGGTGCGCTCATGCCAGCACAGCGCGATCTTGACGCTGTGTGCCGGGAACGGTGCGTTGACGGCGCGCACCCCCAGGCGTGTGCCCTGGGCGGCGACGAGTGACCCTGGCAGCGTCGCGACGAAATCCGTTGATGCCACGACCGCCGCGGCGGCCGTGAACGAAGGCACCGTCACCGCGACCTCACGGCGAATGCCCGCGCGCGCGTACGCAGCGCCGACGAGATCACGAAAGGCCTTGCCCGGCACCATCTCCACGCCGACATGCCGGAGCGTGCCGAGCACCCGCGCGGACACGCGTGCCCCCAGCGCGGGATGGCCTCCCCGGGCCACGAGCACGGTGCGCTCCTCCAACAACGGCTGGAGGTGCAGCCCCGTACCCCGTCCGGCCAGACCGATGTGCAGGTCGATCCGGGGCGACGCCAGGTCGCCGAGCGAGACCAGCGAGTCGATGCCAACCACCGAGAGGCGCGCCCTGGGCATCTCCTCGGTCATCAGCGCGACGATGCGTGGCACCCAGGTGAGCTGTCCCGCATCCGCGACGGCGAGCGTGAAGGCGCGCGTGCAGCCTGTCGGCTCGAACGAGGCTTCGCGGATCGCGAGCTCCAGCTCACGCAGGCCGCGCGCGATGGCGGGCGCGAGCGCGAGCGCGCGAGGCGTGGGGACGATGCCGCGACCCTTGCGCGTCACGAGCGGATCCCCGAGCACCGAGCGGAGGCGGGCCAGGCCGTTGCTGACCGCGGACGGCGTGACGTGGAGCCTGCTCGCCGCGCGCGCCACGCTGCCCTCGGTGAGCACGGCGTGGAGCATCGCGAGGAGGTTGAGGTCCAGGGAGGTGATGGGATTGCTCACGGCCCGTGAGGTTAGACCTCACCAATCATCACTACCAGGGAGGGTTTGTCGAACCCATGATTCGGGCATGCACAAGTTGCTCGGCGGGCTCGTCGCGGGTGCGCTCATCGCGTGTCACTCCCCCTCTCTCCTTCCTCCTCGGAGCACTCCCATGTCCACGGTGCAGCACCTCCAGGTCCTCGACTCGTTCATCGCGTACCGTGAATCCGGAGCCGGCTCGCCCATCGTGTTCCTGCACGGCAACCCCACGTCCTCGCATGTCTGGCGCAACGTGATTCCACGGCTCGCCGACCGCGGCCGGTGCCTCGCGCCCGACCTCATCGGCATGGGGCACTCGGGCAAGCCCGACATCCCCTATCGCTTCGCGGATCACGCGCGGTACCTGGATGCGTGGTTCGCGGCGCTCGACCTGCGTGACGTCGTGCTCGTGGGCTACGACTGGGGAGGTGTCCTCGCCCTGGACTGGGCGCGGCGACACCCTAACCGCGTGCGCGGCGTGGTCGTGTTCGAGACGTTCCTCCGGCCGATGCACTGGAGCGACTGGCCTCCACAGGGCGAGCAGCTGTTCCGCGCGCTGCGCACGCCTGGGACTGGCGAGGAGCTGGTGCTTGAGAAGAACGAGTTCCTGGCGCGGTCGCTCGCGAACGGCGTCCTGCGCGGCCTGTCGTCGAGCGACCGTGACGTCTATGACGCCCCCTTCCCCGACCCGGCCTCGCGCCGGCCGGTGCTGCAGTGGCCTCGGGAGATCCCCATCGACAGCGAGCCCGCCGACGTCGCCGCGGTGATCGAGGCCTACGACGCGTGGCTCGCGCGCTCCGCGAAGCCGGCGCTCCTGCTGACGTTCGGTGACACCGGGCTCAGCGCACCCAGGATCATCGAGTGGGCACGCAGCACGCTCCCGGCGCTCGAAATCATCCCACTGGCCCGGGCGGGACACCACGCGCCTGAAGACGCGCCGGAGGAGATCGCGCAGGCCGTTCGTGGTTGGCTTGAGCGCCACGCGCTGTGAGCGCCAGGCCCGGTTGACGCCACGGTTCACCTTCGCGGCGCGGACTCCAGGCCCGACAGCGCGGGCCCATGACACGCACGCGCCGCCGGGCCCCCACGCAGGGATGGGCCCGGCCAGCCACCGCCGTAGGCCGCCCTCAGTGCGCGGACTGCGCCGACACGCCGTCCTTGCCCATGGCCACCAGCTCCTCGCGCCGCAGCAACAGACGCGCATCGTTCTTGGGGAGGATGCGCACCTGGAAGCGCCGCTGGGCCATGTCGTCCGCCGTGAAGACGCCCCGGTCGCTCACGAGCAGCAGCGCCGTGGGCACCGTGTACCGGGCGGAGTTGTTGCCGTAGTAGTGCACCACCACGTGGTACGGCCCCGGCGCCGCCTTGCGGGCGTGGTACAGCTCCGGCCCCAGGCCGTCGGTGATGTCCCAGTACAGCTTCCCGCCCAGCCTCGTGTCCTTCTGCCGGTAGAAGCACTTCTCCCCGTTCGGCTCGATGACCCACAGGTCGATGTCCGTGCTGTCCGAGTTCCAGTGCGTGGTGAGCTGGTAGTCGATGGGCTGGGCGTTCGCGAACGTCGCCACCCCGTCCGGTCCGGGCAGCTCGGCGCGGCGCGCTCGCAGCGCGGAGGCCGCTCCCTTGAGCGGGGACTGCCGCTCCAGGCCCGCCAGCATCCGCGCGTAGTGGAAGCCCGCCACCGTGCGGACCTCGCCGCCGTGCCGCTTCCAGCGGCGCGCCAGCACGATTTCGTAGTTCCGGGCCGCCTCCGAATAGCGTCCGGCCGCATCCAGCGCGAGCGCCTCCTCCAGGAAGGCCTGCGCCTCGAAGGGACGGCTGAGCCGCACGTGCTCGAAGAGCTCCGCCGCCGCCGGGTACTGCCCCAGCGCCAGCAGGCCGTACCCCACCAGGCGCAGCGCCTCCGCGTCCTGCGAGCGCAGCTCCACCGGCGAGGACAGCGCCCGCACCGCGCCCCACGTGTCCCCCGAGAAGGCGCGCCTGCGGGCCACCGTCTCGTAGATCATCACGTCGTCCCGGTTCTCCCGCCGCGCCTTGCGGTAGTCCAGCTCCGCCTGGAGCCGCGCGTCACCGCCCGCGTACGGCGCGTCCCGCAGCGGCTGACGCTGAAGCAGCGGCTTCAGCGCCGCCTTCTGCTCCGCCAGCCGCGCCACCACCGCGAGCCCCGTTTCGGGCACGTCGTCCAGCGCGATGCCCAGCAGCTTGTCCCGGCGCTGGTCCTCTTCCCGGCGGCGCAGCGCCTCCAGGTTGCCCAGGTCCACCTGCTCGTCGCGGACGGCGTAGCGTGAGTAGTCACCTTCGGACTCCAGCACGAGCATGGACGCGCGCGCGTTGGCCAGCCGGTAGTGCTGGCTGAGCGCCACCACCATCCGGTCCAGCCGTTCGTCGTCCAGCGACACCAGCCGCGACACGAACAGCTCCGCCCACGCCCGGGGCGCGAAGGCGCTGTCCTCGTCGAGCGGGAGGGGGATGCGCAGCGTCCGCTCCGGCCCGTTGCCGGCCTGGGTCACCACCTCCAGCTCCGGAGCGCCCTTGCCCGGCAGCCGCCCCGCCACCTGCAGCTCCTGCCCCGGGAAGACGAGGCGCGGCCTACCCGCCACCACCAGGTCCTTCACGTCCGCGCCGACCACGGACACGCGCGACAGCACCACCGACGCCGCCCGGTGCGCCTTCGCCGCGGACTCCACCTCCGCCGCCGACAGGACGTTCACCCCGCGCCCGCCGCTGGAGCGCGCCAGCGCGTCGAACAGCTCCGTGTTCACCGCGGCCTCGCCGAAGCGGTACGTCACCCAGCGCAGCGACTCCACGCACGGGTGCCGGGACAGGAGCGCGTCCACGCGGCTCTGTCCCCAGGTGATGTTGCCGTCGGAGAGCAGGAAGGCCGTCACCCGCTCGCCGGACGCCGCGGGCTTGAGCCACTCGCGCCCGGCCCGGTCCAGCTCCTCCAGCGCGCCGTCCACGTGCGAGGCGCCCTCCAGGAAGACGCGCTCCAGCTCCGCGAAGCTCTCCTGCCGGTGCTTCGCGTCGTTCGCGCGGAAGCCCGGCCCGTGCAGCCAGCGGGGGCGCACGTCGAAGAGGAGCACCGCGTACTCCTTCAACGTCGGGTCCTTCTCCAGGAGCGCGCGCAGCGTGGCCGCCTGGATGGCCCAGGCGTTGCCGTCCTCGGAGGACAGCGAGGTGTCCACCACCAGCACCGCGCGGCCCGTGGGGGCGCCCTCCTCGCCGGAGGTGAGCCGGGCCGGCAGTCGCACCCGCGCGTGGAAGGCGTGGCCTGGCAGCCCCGCGGCGTCCCCGCCCACCAGCACGTCCGCGTCCTCGTGGCGCGGCTTCAGGGCCACCGCCAGCGCCCCGTCACCCGCGAGCTTCGGGAAGTCGTAGACCTGCCAGCCGCCGACCTTGCGGGCCCTGGCGCCAGCGTCCGGCTGCACCGTGATCTCCGGCGCCTGCCGGGAGTCCACGTGGACGCGCGCGGTGACGCGCAGCTGTGGGCCCGCTCCCACGGGCAGCGGCCATGTGTAGCGCAGGCGCTGTCCGTCGAAGAGGAGCGTCTGCTCATACGCGATGACGACGCGCTTGAGGGACTTCGGGGGCAGCGGGAAGACGCGCGCGCTGAAGGTGGAGGCGCCCGACCATTCGAGCAGCGCGGGGTCCACGTTGCGGCGCACGACGTCCTCATAGACTTCCCGGGCGCGCTTCTGTTCGACGACGCGGGCCTCCTGGATGACGCCCCAGGAGCGCTTCGCCCCCTGGGGCGCTGGCGGCGCGGAGGCGGTGAGCTGCGCGGACTCCGTCGAGTCGTCGCCCAGCGGCGGCAGCAGGTCCGACGACTGGAAGAGCGACGGCGTGTCCACCGTCACCGCCCCCGAGTACAGCGCGAAGCCCGCCACCGTCGCGCCACCGGGCAGCGGGTAGTAGAACGTGCCCTCCAGGTTGCGGCCCGTGTCGTTCTCGAAGAGGTGGTCCACCACCGTCCGCGCGCGGGAGCCCTGGATGTACGTGACGACGCGGATGGCGCGGGCCTTGAGGGGCTGGTAGCGACCGTCGTCGCTCATCACCAGCACCTTGGCGGCGCGCGGGGCGGACTCCACGCGCGGGAGCACCGGCTTGGGGGCGTCCGGCGTGGAAGCCACCTTCTTCGCGGGCGCAGGGGCCACGTCGTCGGAGTCGGAGCCCCCGCCTCCCTTGATGATCTGGATGATCTCGCGCCGACGTTGCTCCAGCACGGGGGGCCCGGCGGCAGGAGCAGGGGGCGGGGGCGCGCCGGACGAGCCCGCGAGCTGACCGCCGAGGACGCCACCCACCACGCCCCCGACGACGCCTCCGACGACGCCTCCGGCGGCACCCTCCGCGTACCCGTCCGCCTCGGACTCAGCGGGTGCCGCCTGGGGACGCGCGGCCCGGGGCGCCTGAAGTGCCAGGGGCTCGTGCGGCTCGGGGCGCGGCACGTCCGAGGGTACGTCCCGGGGCATGGCCTCCTCTTCCCCCAGGCCGGGAGCCTCATCGGCGTCCGCCACGGGTGTGCCTCCCCTGGACGCGGGGAGGGCCGCCCGCTCCTGTTGATCCGATGAGCGCCCCTGGGGATCCGAGAGCGCCATCAATTGCTGTTCGGAGAGCACTTGTGGATCCGCCACGGAGTCGCGCAGCGCCGCGAGGTCCACCTCCCCCGTGTCCGGCAATCCCGCGGCGGTGACGGGCGCCACCAGCCCCGCCTGGACGAAGGGCGCGGGAGGCGCCGTTGGCGCGGCGGGCCGGGACGAAGGGGCGTCCGAGTCCCGCTTGCAGCCCGCGGCGAGGAACCCCAACAACAGCAGGAGGGAGGAGGTGCGGTGCCATGACATGCGGGGAACGCTAGCCCATCTGCTTCGGGCCGGCGCACCACGGCCAGGACATGACCCAACCATGACCCGGCGATGACGAAAGCCCCTGGCCCCTGCCCCATGACCCGGTGCGCCAGGGCGCGCCCCGGGCGTCCCCCATGCCCTGGCTCAAGCGATGAGCGCGCCCCAGAACAGCACCGCGAAGCCACCGAGCTCACCCGCGACGAGCGCGACCATGGAGGCGACCATCAACGCCGGGGGAAGCTCGGCGCGTCCGAGCTTGTGGGGGCGCGCGAACTGGTTGTCGGTGTCTCGCAGGAGGCCGTGGATGACGTAGGTCGAGAGCCCGAACGCGAAGAAGCCCACCTGCGCGACGACCGCGACGAGCTCCACGGTCGCATCCAGCGCGCTGAGGTGGACGAAGCGTTCGACGACCAGACAGGCGAAGGCATACATCAGCGCGGCCCGGTGCGCGATGTCGACATAGGCGGATGCCTGGGCCTTGGGGCTGCGAGCAATCTGGGCGTACTTCCAGACGCCGAACGACAGGCCGGCCAGGAAGAAGCCACCGGCCGCGAAGACGGCGATTTTCTGTGCGAGGTCCATGCGGGCGAGTGTGGCCGCCGCGCGTCCCCCGGAGCTTGTACGAACCGGCTACGCTGGGACGATGTTCCAGGCGCGCATCGACCTATGGGAGGACCGGGTGCTGACCATCGCGCGGCTGGGACGCGTGGCGGCACATGCTCACACGAGCTCGGCGCTGCTCGTGGGAATCGACGGTCGGTTCGGGTTCCGGGAGGCCCGGGCTGGCGCGCCGTGGCGGCCCGTGGAGCACCTCGTCGTCGCGCCCGGCTGCCTCCACGAGCTGGACTGCGGCGAGACCCTGATGGGCGTCCTCCTGCTGACGCCAGGGCTGGCCGACCACCGGCAGCTCTGCGAGCACGCGGAGCTGCCCTCCTTCGAGAACGTCCTCGTGCTGGGCTCCCCCCGGCGGCGGCGTGAGGCGCTGGGGGCCATCCTCGCGGGCGAGCTGCCGGTGGAGGAACTCGAGGCGTGGGTGGCGCGGCAGGTGGGGCCGCCTCCTGGGCGCTACGGAAGCGATGCCCGGGTGGAGGAGGCCGCGGCGTTGATCTCCCGTCAGCCCCGGGTGCCCTGGCGGCTCGACACGCTGGCCGCGCGCACGGGGGTCTCCCCTTCCCGGCTCCAGCACCTCTTCCAGGCCGAGCTGGGCGTCACGCCGCGCCAGCTGCGGACCTGGCAGCGCCTGCGCGACGTCAGCCGGCGGTTCGCGGCGGGCGAGAGCCTCACGCTGGCGGCACACGAGGCCGGGTTCGTGGACTCCGCGCACCTGAGCAAGGCCTTCCGGCAGAGCTTCGGGATCGCCCCCTCGCGGGTGCTGTCGGGCGGGACGCGGGTGTGCGTCCACGAGCCCCGGGAGCCCACGCCAGGGGCCGCCTGAGCGGAGCCCCACGCCCCGGAAGTTCCAGCCACTCCATTGCCAGACGCCCACGCTGGAAAAACACGGCTGGCGCAGTATGCGGAAATCGGCCGCACATTCTCCTCGTAGACTCCGGGGCACAACACGGCCGCATGACGGCGCGACATCGTGGAGGGTGGCGGGTGGCTGGGACGCAATGGCGGGTGCAGGTGCTGGGGCTGGCGCAGCTGTGGGGCCCCGAAGGCCAGCGGGTGAGGTTGGAGCGGCGCGCCGCGGCGCTGCTGGCGTGGCTGGGATTGCAGGGGCCTTCGTCCAAGCACTCCCTGGCGTCCCTCCTCTGGCCGGATTCGCCTCCCACCACGGCGCGCAACAACATGCGGCAGCTGCTGCGCCGCCTGCGGCTCGCCAGCGGTGGGGAGGCCCTGGTGGAGGGCGACACCGAACGGCTGGCATTGGTGGCGCCGTCGAACGTGGATGTGGCCAGCCTGAAGTCCACCACCGAGGTCCGGGCCTATGCCCAGGCCCTGGAGTCCGTCGGGGCCGAAGGCGGCGCGCTGCTGGCCGGCTTCGACTTCGATGACTGCCCGGAGCTCGCGCGCTGGCTGGACGGGGCCCGCGCGGGCGTCGAGGGCTGGGTGCGTGAGGCGCGCGAGGCGCGAATCGAGCACCTGACGTCCGGGGGGGACTGGAGCGCCGCGCTGGGGCTCGCGCAGGCGTGGGCGCGGCAGGAGCCCGAGTCCGAGCAGGCGGGACGTCACCTCATCCGCCTGCACTACCTGCAGGGAGACCGGGGCGCGGCGCTCGCGGCCTTCGAACAGCTGCGCGGCGTGCTCGAACGCGAGCTGGGCGTCACGCCCCTGCCGGAGACGCTCGCGCTGGTGCGGGAGGTGGAGAAGGGCACGCAGCGCCCCCGCCCCACCGCGAGCCCGCGCACGGCGCTGCCCCTGTCCGTCTTGCGCCCGCCGGTGCTCGTGGGCCGGGAGGCCGCGTGGCGGCAGCTGGAGGACGGCTGGGAGGCGGGCCAGATGCTGTTCATCTCCGGCGCCCCCGGCAGCGGCAAGACGCGGCTGGCGGAGGAGTTCGCGACCGCGAAGGGACGCTGGGGCCGCGTCGAGGGGCGGGAGGGAGACAGCGACGTGCCGTTCGCCTCGCAGGCGCGCGCCTTCCGCACGCAGCTGGCGCGCTGGCCGGACGTGAAGCTGCCGGACTGGGTGCGCACCGAGCTGTCGCGCATCCTGCCGGAGCTGGGGGAGACGCGGCTGCTGCCGCCGTTGGACTCCGAGACCGGGATGCTGCGCTTCTACGACGCGGGCGCGGTGGCGCTCTACCTGCTCCACGAGCACGACGACATCAGCATCGCGGACGACGTGCAGTACTGGGACGCGGCCAGCACCAAGTCCTTCTTCTTCGCGCTCCCCCGGATGTTCGAAGCCGCCTCCCGGGGCACCCAGCCCCTTCGCTTCATCGACTGCTACCGCCGGGGTGAGCTGCCCGCCCCGACGCGGGCCCACGTGGTGCGGCTGCTCGAGGCGGGGCTGGCGCGCGTCGTGGAGCTGGAGGCGCTGACGGGCGAGGGGGTGAAGCGCATGGTGGCGGCCATGGGGCTGCCCGGCGCGGAGGCGCACGCGGACAACCTGACGCGCTACACGGGCGGCAATCCCCTGTACGTGGTGGAGACCCTGAAGCACCTGCTGGAGACGGACTCGCTGCTCCGGGACTGGCCCCAGCGGCTGCCGCCTCCGGACCGGGTGGGGCCCCTCATCCAGTTGCGGCTGGAGCGGCTGTCCGCGCTGGCGCTCCAGTGCGCCCGGCTGGCGGCGCTGGCGGGCGCCTTCTTCCGCACGTCGCTCGTGCCCCGGGTGCTCCAGGTGACGGCGGCGGCCGCGCACGAAGCGCTCGTGGAGCTGGAGTCGGCGCAGATCTTGTTGGGAGAGCGCTTCAGCCACGACCTGGTGATGGAGGCCGTGCGGGCCGGGATGGTGCCCGGGGAGGAGCGGGCGCTGCACGGCCGGCTCGCCACGGCGCTGGAGGAGGACGCGGCCCCCGCCATCCTCCTGGCCCACCACTGGATTGAAGCGGGGCGCGTGGAGCGGGGACTGCCGCACCTGCTGGCGTCCGCGCACTCGGATGAACAGGTGCTGCCACCGGAGCAGGCGGCGGACCACTACGCCCGGGCCGCCGCCCTCATGGTGGCCACGGGCCAGCTGGAGGACGCCGTGCGGGCGCGGGCCGCCGAAGCGCGCTGCCGCCTCCAGGCCTCCGCCGCCGGCCCCCACGTCCCGCCGGCCTGGTCCTCCCGGGCTCCCGCCGGGAGGACGCGGTAGCCGTCAGCCCTGGGCCAGCAGCGTGTCCAGGCGCTCGCGGTAGCCCCGGCTGAGCTTCAGCGTGGTGCGATCCCTCAGGATGACCTGGTACTCCCCGTGGAGCAGCGGGCGGAGCTCCTGCACGCGCTGGAGGTTGATGAGGGTGGAGCGGTGGATGCGGACGAACCGCTCCGGATCCAACCGGGCCTCCAGGTCCCTCAAGGGCTGGCGCACCAGGTAGCTCCGGGCGCCCGCGTGCACCTGGACGTAGTTGTCCTCCGCCGCCATCCAGTCCACGTCCTCCACGCAGAGCAACGTCACCCGGCCCACCTCCCGGATGACCAGCCGCTCCAGGTAGCGCGGGGCGCGGTGGGGGCCGGGCAGCGTCTCCACCATGCCCGCGAGCTGCCGCACCAGGTGCTGGATGCGCCCCCGGCGCACGTGCTCCTTCGCCCGGTCCAGCACCTGGACGAAGCGCTCCGGCACCAGGGGCTTGAGGACGTAGTCCAGCGCGCGCGCCTCGAACGCCTGGAGCGCGTGCTCCTGCCTGGCGGTCATGAAGACGACGGCGCCCGCGCACGTGCTCCCTGCCTCGCGGAGCACCTGGAAGCCATCCAGGTCCTCCAGGGACACATCCAGGAAGAGGATGTCCACGGGCTCGCGCCGCAGGGCCTCCACGGCCCGGCCCCCGCCTTCGTGGACGCCCGCGACGACCAGCTCGGCGTCCGCGTCCAGCACCGCCCCCACGAGCCGCCGGCTCTCCGGCTCACCATCCACCACCATGACGCGCATGGGCGCGGACCCGTACAACTCCTCTCGAACGACCATCGTCCCCCAGCCTCTCTTCAATGCCTGACGGCCCGGCCGCCGCCCTGCGGTCAATGTCCTGTTCACGGATGCAATGGGCCGCTTCGTCACACGCATGGAGCCACTGGCGGCACGGCGATGGTCCATGTCTGTCAATCCCGGTAGTCCTCACGGCGCTCCGGTCCACCGGGGTGGCGGACGCACCGCGGGAGGCGCGGTCCGGCCGTCCAACGCTTCCCATTCGCTGTCTGGAGTCACCATGCTGCGTCGATTCGTGTCCTACGCCGTCCCGGCTGCCTCGCTGATGCTTGGAGGCTGCGGCCCCGAAACCCTTGAGCCGTCCACGGCGCCCGCTGAAGCGCCAGGCACCGTCCAGCAGGGGCTGAGCACCATCACCATCAACGACTTCCCGCTGGGCTTCTACGTCCCGCCGAAGACGGGCGGGGACGAGGACTTCGCCGGCAACGGGCCGAAGATGGACATCGACTTCGAGATGGAGGTGCGCAACGGCAATGAGCTGTGGGTCGCCATGCGCATCTGGGGTCACGAGGTGGGCGGGACCACCAAGGTGCACGGTGATCAGTTCTACCACATCGCCACCACCACGAGCCCCATCGTGAGCATCTCGCCGACGCCCTGGCCGTTCAGCCAGTACTCCGCGAATGGACCGGAGTTCCACTTCGAATACACGGACATGGGGCACTCGCTGGACGCCTGGTTCTTCCCGCAGCTCACCTCGAACACGCGCATCGTGCAGAACCTCACCTGCGTGGGCGACACGAGCGGTGACGAGGCGGGGAGTCGGACGGGGTGTTCGGCGGTTCTGCATGACCTGACGATCACCTTCTGACGTCAGGCGTGACGGGGGCGTGACGGGCGGCATCCGGACCCTCCCGGGCCCGGATGCCGCAGTTCAGGTGGTGGACTGGAAGGCCGGCGGTTAGGTTGCGCGCCATGTACTTCCAGACCTTTTCCCAGATGAAGAAGATGCTCGGGCAGCTCAACGCGTGGCTGGAGACGGCCGCGAGCCACGCCAAGGCGAAGTCCTTCGACCCGAACGTCTACCTCGGGTTGCGGCTGGCGCCCGACCAGCTCCCCTTCTCCCGGCAGGTGCAGATCGCCTGTGACTCCGCGAAGCTCGGGGCGTCACGGCTGACCGGCAAGGAGGCCCCCACCCACCCCGACACGGAGCAGACCCTGGAGCAGCTGGTGGCCCGCGTCCGGTCGGTGATTGCCTACCTGGACGGCTTCACCGCCAGGGACTTCGAAGGGGCCGCCGAGCGCGTCATCACCCAGCCCCGCTGGGAGGGCAAGGTGATGAGCGGCGCGGACTTCCTGCTGGAGTACGCGGTCCCCAACTTCTTCTTCCACACCACCCACGTGTACGCGCTGCTGCGCCACAACGGCGTCAGCCTGGGCAAGGCGGACTACCTGGGGACGCTCAGCATGCGCGCCCCCTGAGACCTCCAACGCGGCGGACGGCTACTGGAAGCTCACCTTGCCGTCCCGCTGGTAGCAGACGTGCGGCGCGCCATCCGTGGGGCGGATGGCCACGCTCGGGCGCGTGGCGTCATCCACCGTCCCCAGCTGGGTATACGTCCAGAACCCCTGCGCGTCCGGCGTGGTGAGCTCCATCGCCGTCCCGTTGCGCAGGACGGCGACCGGCTTGCCCCCACCGTAGGCCAGGTCGGAGGCATTGTACTTGTAGGAGACCGGTGAGGAGCTCACGGTGCTGGCCGACAGGGGCGTGCCCACCGTGACGTCATCGATGGCGGCCCGCTCTCCTTCAAGGATGCCGCTGACCATCACGAGCAGGTGCGGGCCCTGCCCCCAGACGAGCGAGTTCCAGGTGTTGGTGAAGCCGGCGCCCGTATCCCTCACCTTGAAGGAGTCCACGGCCGAGCCGCGGATGACCCGCAGGTGGTTGGACGGGACGGTGGTCCCCACCTGGTTCGTCATGACGTACAGCGCGCCGGTCGCGTCGAAGACCGGGTCTCCCGTGAGGAAGGCATTGGGGACACCCAGCGACAAGCTGCCCCAGGTGTTGGCTCCCGTCCGGGTCGCGATCCGGAGGGTCCCGACGGAGTTGGCGGTGACGAGGGTCGGTTGCTGTCCCTGCGCGGGGTTGAGCGCGAGGCCCAGGCGGGTCACCGGCGTGGCGTCCACCGCCTCGCGAATCCAGGCGCCATTGACGCGCGCGGCATAGCCGACGCGGAACGTGGCGGCCGTGAGAGGACCGGTGCTCTTGAGATAGCCGACATGCGGCGTGCCCGTCGCCGCGTCGAGCGCCAGCACGGGCTTCGTGATGAACATGCCCCCGGTGTTGAAGCCGGGACCGTCAATCTGCTCCCTCGTCCACGTCGTGCCGTCCCAGCTCGCGTACCAGAGGGTGTTGTGGGTGTCGTTCGTGTAGACGACGTGCCCCTTGCCCGCGTCGTCGAACGCGAGCTCGCAGACGCTGCCCGTGACGTCCGGCCCCGGGTCGATGACCGCGCTGGTGGCGAGCGGAGCGGCCACCACGCTGAAGTGGAAGGCCCCCTGCGCCGTCTTCCCGGACTCCGTCTCCACGGAGACGGACAGGGACGCCGTTCCCGCCGGGGGCAGCGTCCAGGTGACCTGATCCACGTCGGACGCGAGGACCCCGGCGTCGGTGCTCCAGCGCACCGACTTGAAGGCCTCTCCCGAGGCGACGATGCGGAAGCGCTCCGGCGTCCCCTCCACGTAGGGGCCCGCGCCCCCCTCCCGCTCGATGAGCAGCGCCACGTCTCCGGGCCTGTGAGAGGAGATGACCTCGACGGGCCGGGGCTCGGGGGCGCAGGCGGCGAACAACGACAGACCACTCCACATCAACACGCCGGGGAACAACCGCGTCTTCAGCATCGCTCGACATCCTTTTCGGGGGGACTGCATTCACAGCCCCCCGTCAACGGACGGGCATTCCAGAAGGTCTAGGGAATCGACGCTCGGGCGCTCAGCCAGGGACGGGCATGCGCACGCCCACGAGCTTCCGGTCCGCCAGCACCGAGTGCAGCTCTTTTATCCGCCCGCTCGCGTCCAGCTCCACGCGGAGGACCGTGCGCACGGCGAGCAGCGGGTCCTTCGCCGCGTCGAACACCGCGACCACCGCGGGCAGCCCGTTGAGCATCCGCGACTCCACCGCCAGGGGCGCGCCCCGCAGCTCCAGCAGCCGGCGGAAGAAGAGAAGCACCCGCTGCGCGCCGACCACCGGCACGAGCGCGGCCCGCATCTGGCCGCCACCGTCCGACAGCGCCCGGACGTCCGAGGCCAGCAGCGACTCCGCCGCCGCGACGTCCCCCGTCAGCAGCGCGCCCAGGAAGCCCTCCAGCGCGGCCCGTGAGCGCTCCCGCAGGTCCCGCGTGGGCACGCAGCGCTCCTTGTCGTACGCGTCCATCGCCGCCCGCGCGCGGTGGTGCACCACCTTCACGTTCGCCTCGCTCATGCGCAGGGCCTCCGCCACCTCGCGCACCGAGTAGTCGAAGACGTCGCGCAACAGCAGCACCGCCCGCTGCCTGGGCGACAGCGCCTCCAGCGCCAGCAGGAAGGCGAAGGACACGCTCTCCAGCAATTCGTAGCGTCCCTCCGTCGAGCCGCCTCCCGGGAGCCTCGCCTCCACCGACGGCGGCGCTTCCTCGTCCCCCGTCTCCAAGGGCGAGGGCAACCAGGGGCCCACGTAGCCCTCCCGGCGGCGGCGGCGCAGCAGGTCCCTGGCCAGGTTCACCGCCACCCGCGTGAGCCACGGGCGCAGCGTGTCCAGCCGCTCCGGCGGGTTCGCGAGGGCGCGCGCATGGACCTCCTGCACCAGGTCGTCCGCGTCCGCCGCCACGCCCGTCATCCGGTAGCAGAGCCCCCAGAGGAAGGACTCATGCTCGCGGGCTGCTTCCGCCAGCGCCGCTCGCGCCCGGGCGTCCATCCCGCTACGCCCCCACCGCGCGGCGCCGTGGCGCCACCGTGCCTTGCAGCAGGGCGCGCTCCACCGCCTCGGCGCTCGCCAGGGCCGCGTCCGCGAGCATCCCCTCCCCGCCCACCCAGTCCCCCACCCGGTACAGCCCGCCCAGGTGCGGCACCTCCACGGTGGGGCGCCCCGCCAGGCCGCCCTTCGCCGCCAGGGGCAGGCCTTCGCTGACGGTGAGCGCGGGACGGAAGCGCCGCGCCACCACCCGGGCGCGCCAGCCGGGCTGGAGCGCGTCCATGACCGCTTCCAGCTCCGCCTCCTTCGGCGCCGCGTCCGAACCGCCCAGGTACTTCGCCACGTGAATCATCGCGCCTCCCTCCGGCGCCAGCCTCGCGGAGGCCGAGTGCACCGACGCGTACCATGGCCCGTCCACCCCGAGCGCGAACAGGGCGTCCGGCCTGGGCAGCCCCGACAGCCCCAGCTCCAGCGTCGCCGCCTTCACCGGCACCGCCTCCTGTGCGTCCCGCGCGAGCGCCGCGTCCCCGGGCACCAGCGCCGCCACCTCCGCCGGGCCCCCCGCCACCACCACCGCGTCCACGGCGCGCACCGTGCCGTCCGCGAGCCGCACGCCCTCCACCCGGCCGCCTCCCTCCCGGAGGACGACGGCCGCCACGCGCGTGGACAGCTCCAGCCGGGCTCCAGCCTCGCGGGCCTGGAGCGCCACCGCCTCCACCAGGGTGCTCCACCCGCCGTCCACGTACAGCACGTTGGCGGCGGTCGCGGCCTGGACCTGCCTCACCGCCGCCTGCGCGCTGAGCGCCGTGAGGTCCGCGCAGTACGTGGCCACCCGCACCAGGGCCGCGAGCAGCGCCCGGCTGTCCTCCCGGGCGAGGCGGGTGTCCAGCCACTCGCGCGTGGACAGGGAGCCCAGCACGTCCGTGTCGATGCGGCCAAGCCCCGCCAGCAGCCGCGCCACCTCCAGCTTCCCCGCCAGGGACAGCACGTCCGTCGTCATGAGCGACACCGGCCCCCGGGGCAGCGTGTGCAGCCGGCCCGCGCGCAGCGCATAACCGCCGGTCTGCGCCGGGATGTCGCCCTGGGGCTTCACCCCCAGCCGCCCCAGCACGCGCAGGGCCGCGCCCGCCCGGTACAGCGCATGCGGGCCCAGGTTGAAGCGGAAGCCCTCCACCTCCGACGTCTGGGCCCGCCCGCCCAGGTGCTTCGAGCGCTCGAACAGCGTCACGTCACAGCCACCGCGCGCCAGCAGCGCCGCGGCCGTGAGGCCGCCCAGTCCACCGCCCACCACCGCCACCTTCATCGCCTGCATGCCCGTCCTCCATTCGCGTGCCCGGGAAGCTCCAGGGTCTCAACGGGCACCACGACGGAGGGCAGCGAAAGGTTACAGCCCCCGGGCACGGAGCCTCAGCTCCCGACCCCCGCGGCGCGGATGCAGTCGCTGTGCATCACCAGGGACAGCGCCCACGGGGGGAAGACTCGCAGGTAGGCGTCGTAGTGGATGGCGCAGGAGCGGTTGAACACACCCGCCATGGGCTCGGGGGGCCACCGCCCATCCGCGCCCTGCCTCGCGCGGAGCCAGGCCCCGCCCCGCTGCGCCGCCACCGAGTCCCCGTTTCCGGTGGCGACCAGCGTCATCAAGGCCCAGGACGTCGTCACCGCGTGCCCCGTGGGGCCGTCCACCCAGCGGCGTTCACGACAGCTCTGGACGGTCTCGCTCCAGGAGCCATCCTCGCGCTGGTGGGCCTGGAGGAACGCCGCGGCCCGGCGCAGCACCGGGTCTCCGGGCTTCATGCCACCGGCCACCAGCCCCGTCACCGCGAACCAGGTGCCATAGCTGAAGCACACGCCCCAGGAGCCCTCCCAGCTCCCGTCCGCGCGCTGCGCGCGGCGCAGGAAGTCCAGGCCCCGCGCGATGGGCCGCCCCACCCGCGCCTCCGGATGGGCCCTGCTCCATGCCAGCAGCGCCTGCACGCAGGCCGACGTGCACTCCACGAAGCTTGCGTCCACCATGATGTCGGCGAACACGTCCGAGGGATTGAAGCGCTCCAGCCAGCGCGGCCCCCGCTGTCTTTCGTAGGTGGCCCACCCGCCGTCACGGTTCTGCAGCGAGAGGATGAACCCCACCGCCTGCGCCAGCCGCGCGTGGGGGACGCGGTTGAGCCCGAGCGGCTCCAACAACAGACACGCCTTCACGGCCTCCGCGGTGCAGTCGCTGATGGGCCAGCCATGGGCGCGCGTGCTGAAGGGCCACCCGCCCCGGCTCGGATGCCGGTGGTTGCGCGCGGCGCACGGCGAGTCCTCCAGCACCTGCTCCGCCTCCAGGAAGCGGCCCGCGCGCGCCAGCGTGTCCCGAGCACCGTCCACCTGCCCCGAGGCCACCAGCGACTGCACCGCGAAGGCGGTGTCCCAGAGCTGGGAGGAGTTGTAGCCGTTGAGCTTCACCCCGTCAGGGCAGTGCTGGAGGTAGTCCGGCAGGCGCTCCAGGTGCGCCCGCACCTCCGGCCCCTCCGGCCGGGCCAGGTGCCACACCACGGCGTTGAGCACCTTGTTGATGGGCCCGATGCAGAGGTGATGCGTGGCCTCGTCCTCCCCGCGAATCAACTCCAGGCACTCGTCCAGCGCGCGGGCGCGCAGCCGCTTCGAGTGGAGCCGCTCGTGGAGGCCGAGCACGCGGTTCACGGCGCGCAGCCACACGCTCCGGGGCGTGTAGGCATCCGAGGGCGCCACCCGGGTGCGCGCGGCCTCCCAGTCCACCTCCGCGTAGGGCATGGGATACAGCTCGCGCCGCAGCTCGGCCAGCAGGGGCGTCTCCGCCGCGCGGGCCCGGCGCCCGTAGAGCCAGCCCATGGGCAGGTACACCATGCGGCAATGGCACCACAGCCGCGACGGATGGAACGGCAGCGCTCGCGGCAACAGCCACGCTTCGGGAGGAAGGGGCGCAAGCCCGTCGTAGGCGTAGAGCCCCAGCAGGGCGAGGATGAACTTCCCCCAGGAGCCGCTGCCCAGGGCGCCCCCCCGGGGCAGGAACCACGCCCGCGCGCGGAGCAGGTCCCCGTCGTGGGCGGCGACGCCCAGCAGCCGCAGCGCCACGTAGTTGAGCACCGTCGTGAAGACGAGGCTGGGCGACTCCTCGTCCAGCCCCCAGCCCCCGTCCGCGTTCTGGTGGGCGCGCAGGTGGGCGAGCATCCCGTCCCGGACGCGCGCCTCCGGGGCCCGCCCCATCACATACAGCCCGGCCACGTACATGGGGCTCAGGAAGAGCGGCCCCCCGTAGTCGCCCTTCCAGGAGCCATCCACCTCCTGCGTCCGGCGGAGCACGTCGCGGGCCCGCGCCATCACGTCATCACCTCCACCGGCTCGGGGGAGGACATGCGCGAACACTGCGCGTAGAGCGCCCGCAGCGCCTCATCCGACGCCACGCGCTCCTGCGTGAGCAGCATCACCCGGAGCACCGACTCCCGGCCCATCTTCACCGGCTCGGGGTCGAACACCGCGGGGTTGCCCTCCAGCGTGTTGAGCGTCTCCACCGCGAAGAAGAGCGGATAGAGACAGAACAGCCGCAGCCCCGGCTCTCCGGCTGGCAGCGCCAGGGCGTATTCCAGCGCGACCTCCAGCTCCCCTCGCGCCACCCGCACCAGCTCCCCCATCAGCGCGACCGCCCGCGCGCGGTGGCCCGGCAGCGCGAGCGTCCCAGGCTCCAGCCCGTGCGCCGCCATGCGGTCCCTGGGCAGCCAGCAACTGCCCCGGTCCAGGTCCTCGCGCACGTCCTTCAGGATGTTGGTGAGCTGCAACGCGCGGCCAAAGGCAAGCGCCCGTGGGGCGAGCGCGTCCTGGCGCGCGGCGACCCGCGGCGAGGAGGCGATGAAGAGGCCGGTCAGCATCTCCCCCACCACCCCCGCGACGTAATAACAATACATGAACGTCGCCTGGAGGTCGGGCAGGCCCTCGACACGGCCGCCGCCCCCGTATCGCCGTTGGATGTATTTCATTCCGCCCGTCATCGTGCGCACGCACCGCGCGACGTGGGGATGGACCCAGGAGGGGAGCGAGGCCAGGGTCTCCAGCACCGTGGGCGTCCCCGCCAGCAGCTCCGCCTCCGCGACGGGGGCCTCCTCGCGCAGGGCAAGCTCCGCCCCGCGAGCGAAGGCGCGGGCGCGGGCCTCCCAGTCCGGCCCCAGCTCCACCAGGACCGCCAGCTCGTCCAGCAATCCCTGCTGGAGCGCCCCGGGGGCCTCGTCCTCCAGCGTGTCCGCGATGCGGCACAGCAGGTAGGCCACCGTCACGGCCAGGTCCAGGGGCTCGGGCAGCAGTGGGATGTTCAACGCGAACGTCCGGGAGACCCGGGGCAGCTGCGTACGGCAGAACGCCTCTCCTGAAACAGCCATGCTCGCCTCCTCTGTATGCGGCGTGACACTTCAATGACTAGCTCTCAATGACAGACGGATGGCTCCATGACCGGTGGGGGGCAAGCGTGGACGAAGTCGACGTGGTGATTGCCGGTGGCGGGCCCGCGGGATGCGCGGTGGCGGCGGCGCTCGCCGAACTGGGGCTGGCCGTGCTGCTGGTGGACGCGGGCGTGGACCGCCACAAGCAGCTCGCGGGCGAGCTGCTCCACCCCACCGGGGTGCGGGACCTGCACGCCCTGGGCTTCGGGGACGTCGTGGACGCCTGGGTGTCCCAGCCGGTGCGCGGCTTCGCGGTGCGCTTCCATGCCCCTGCCCGCACCCTCCTCCTGCCCTACGGTCGGGGTGTCACCGGGCTGTCGCTCGAACACGCCACCCTCACCGTCCCCCTCCTGGAGTCGGTGGGCCGGCGGCACAACGTCACCGTGTACTCGCGGGCCCGCGTGACGGCCGTGGACCACAACGATGCGCGGGGCGTCCGGCTGCGCTTCTGCTACCAGGGCGTCGAGCACACGGTCCACACCCGCCTGCTCGTGGCCGCGGACGGACGCGCGTCGCCCGTGCGGCGGATGCTGGGCATCGCCGAACACCACCAGCGCCTCTCCACCATGCTGGGCGTCACCGTGGACAGCGCCTGCCTGCCCCACCCCGAACATGGCCACCAGTTCGTGGGCGGCCCCGTGCACGCGCTGGCCTATGCCATCCAGCCCGGCGTGGCGCGGGTGATGGTGGACCTTCCATTGGGCAGCACCGCCCAGACGCTGAAGGCGCGGCCGGAGCTGCTGCTCGCCCTGCCCCGGAGGCTGGGGGCGGAGGTCCAACAGGCGCTGGAGCAGCGCCCCGCGCCGCGCATGGCCTCCAATGACGACTGGCTGGCGGAGACCGTCTGGGCGGGGAGCGCCGTGCTCGTGGGCGACGCCGCCGCGTGCTGCCATCCGCTCACCGCCAGCGGCATGGCGTCCTGCTTCCACGACGCGCGCGCCCTCCAGGAGGCCCTGCACCGCCACCCGGGCCACATCGCGCGGGCGCTCGAGCGCTACGCGAACGAGCGGCGGCCCGCGCAGCGCACCCGCGTCGCGCTCGCGTCCGCGCTCTACAGCGCCTTCGCCGGACAGGACGAAGGCATGCGGGCGCTGCGCATGGGCCTGCTGCACTACTGGGAGCACAGCCCGCGCGGCGCGCGCGCCTCCATGGCCCTGCTCTCCTCCGAGGAGCCGCGCATGCGGGTGATGGCGCGCGAGTACCTGCGCGTCGTCGGGCACGCCTTCATCGCGATGTTCTCGCCGCTGGGCCGGGGCCGCCGGCTGCGCTCCGCCGGGCCCCTGCTGCGCTCGGCGGGCCCGCCCCTGCGGGGCACCCTGGCCAGCGCGATGGAGCAGATGGGGAGCTGGCTGCATCGTCGCGTCCGCCGTCCCGTCTACAGGCTGGCCCGGGCCGGCTGGGCCTCCCCCAGGCGCGCCTTCGCATCCAACCGGTAGCCCCGGCCGCGCCAGTCCACCTGGCGCGACAGCCGCGCGGACAGCGCCACCCCCGCCGCCAGCAGCGGCAGCACGGCCGGAACCCAGAGGTGCCGGGGCGCGACGCGCGGCCCGTGGCAGGCCCGCTGGAGCGCGAGCTGGCTCCACACGGAGAAGCCAATGGGCAGCGCCGCCACCGCCGCGCGGCCCCAGGCCCTCCGCGCCACCGCCCCCAGCAGGCCCCCCCACGCGACCCAGCCCACCACCCCGCGCACCCAGTTGGGCCGCCTGAAGTCCCAGGGCAGGCCGGACTCCGAGAAGAGCATCCACCGCCGGAAGATGCGCAGGAACGCGCGCAGCCCCAGTTGGCCCGTGACGATGCGCAGGGGCGCGTGGATGACGCGGTTCTTCCACCCGGCCTCGTGCAGCCGGCGCCCCAGGTACATGTCGTCCACGAACTGGCCGGCGGCGGACTCCACGCCCCCGATGGCCGCGAGCGCCTCCCGGCGGAAGACCATCAACTGCCCCATGATGAAGGGCAGCGCGCCGTCCGCTCGCGCCGTGCGCGCCACCGACGCGCCGTACCACGCGTTCACCAGCAGCCCGTAGCCCACGTCCCCCGCCAGGGGCGCGTCCGCCGCCGCGTAGACGGGCGCGAACGTGGCGCCCGTCCGGGCATCCTCCAGCAGCGCCCCCACCAGCGCCGTGAGCCCCCCGGGCGCGGGCCGCGTGTCCGAATCGTTGAAGGCCAGCAGCGTGCACCTGGCGTGCGCCACCCCCAGCCGCATGGCGTTGATCTTGCCCGTCAGGCCGGGCGGAGGCTCGCCCGCCACGAGCAGCGCCACCCGCTTCGCGCGCGTCGGGTGCGTGCGCAGCTCCTCCCGCGTGAGGGCGAACGCCGGGTCGTCCTCGCTGTCGAAGACGAAGAGGGCCTCCCACTCCCCGGGGTAGTCCAGGTCGAGCAGCGCGCGCACGTTCCACCGCGCCTCCACGTCCAGGCCCCGGATGGGGCGGATGACCGTCACCGACGGCGGCTCGAACGGCTTCGGGGCCGGCGATGGGCGCCGCCGCAGGCCGGCCATCAACGCCAGGTGCCCGTGGACCAGCAGGCCCAGCCCCGCCGCCCCCGCCGCCACCCACGCGCCGTCGCGCCAGCTCATGGCACCACCTCCCGCTGCTTCATCCGCGCCCGCGCGCGGCCGGAGTGGCCCGGCCCCCACCAGTTCAGGTCCCCCATCAGGCGCATCATCGAAGGCACGATGAGCACCCGGACCAGCGTGGCATCCAGCGCCACCGCGATGGCCATGCCCAGCCCCATCGCCTTCACCACCACCACCGACGCCAGCGAGAAGGCCGCGAACACCGCCACCATGATGGCCGCCGCGCTGGTGATGAGCCCGCCGGTCCGCTCCAGCCCCTCGGCCACCGCGTGGGTGTTGTCCCCCGTGCGCAGCCACTCCTCGCGGATGCGGCTGAGCAGCAGCACCTCGTAGTCCATGGACAGGCCGAACAGGGCGCAGAACAACAGGATGGGCAGCGACGGTTCGATGGGCCCCGGCTCGAAGCGCAGCAGCCCTTGCAGGTGCCCCTCCTGGAAGATCCACACCAGCGCCCCGAACGAGCCCGCCAGCGACAGCAGGTTCATCAGGAGCGCCTTGAGCGGCAGCAGCACGGAGCGCAGGAGCACGAAGAGCACCACGCACGTCATCCCCATCACGAAGCCCACCGCCGCGGGCGTGTGCTGCTTCACGAAGGCCGCCGCGTCCACGTCCGTGGCCGTCTGTCCGCCCACCACGAAGCGCCCGTCCCCCACGGAGCGCTCCTCGCGCAGCGTCCGCACCAGCTCCCGCGCCTCGCGGCTGCTGGGCGCGAAGGACGTCAGCACCTGCAACACCGCCACGTTCCCGGTGAGGTACGCGGCGCGCGCGGCCTGGAGCTCCGCCGGCAGGGCCTGGGGGGGCGCGCCCGCCATCCGCTGCACGGTGGCCCGGTCCATGCCCGGCCCCAGGTCCACCGCGCTCTCCACGCCCACCACGCCCGGCAGGGAGGCGAACCTCCGGCTGGCATCAAAGAGGGCGCCCGCGCGCTCCGGCGTGAGGGGATTGCCCGAGGGGAACTCCACCGCCACCAGCACCCGCGTGGCGGCCTCGCGCGGGAACAACCGGGCCAGCGTCTGGGCGCCCTGGCGCGCTTCGGTGCCCCGCGGCAGCGCCGTGATGTCCGTGGCCGCCAGCTCCAGCCGCCGGAACGGCAGCCCCATGGCGAGCAGCAGCGTCAGGGTGGGCAGCAGCACCCACCAGGGATGCCGCATCACCCAGGTGGCCAGGGCGTGCCAGAGGCCGCCGCGCCGCTCGACGCGGGCGAAGGGCAGCCGTCCCCTGTTCACCCTCGGCCCCAGCCAGGAGAGCAGCGCGGGCAGCACGGTGAGCGCGAAGAGCACCGCGAAGGCCACCACCAGCGCGCCCCCCAGCCCCATGGCGCTCAGGTACGAGCCGCGAAAGAAGAGCAGCCCCCCCAGCCCCACCGTGACGGCGAGCCCGGAGAACGCCACCGCGCGGCCCGCGGTGTCCAGGGTGCGCTCCAGGGCCTGCTGCGTCGTCAGGCCGTCCGCCAGTTCGGAGCGGAAGCGGCTCACGATGAAGAGCGAGTAGTCGATGGCCACGCCCAGCCCGATGAGCGACACCACGTTGAGCGTGTACTGGGCCATGTTCGTGTACCGCGACAGCAGCAGCACGCCCGCCACGCCGCAGAGCACCGCCAGCCCGCCCACCACCAGCGGCAGCATGGCCGCCACCACGGTGCGGAACACCCACAGCAACACCAGCAGCGCCAGCGGGAAGGAGAGCAGCTCCGCGCGGAGCAGGTCGTGCTCCAGCAGCGTGTTCAGCGCATGCAGGAAGGCCACCTTGCCGGTGAGCGTCGTCTCAAGGCGCGGGTCCTCCAGCGCGGCGCGCACGGTGGGGAACGCGGCCGTCGCCTCACGCTCACCGCCCTTCAGTCGCACCAGCGCCAGCAGGTCGTGCCCCGTCGCCGCCACGAAGCGGGCCCGGAAGGCCTCCGGCGCTCCCACGGGAGACACCACCGCTTCGACCTCCGGCAGCCGGGCCACGCGCTCCAGCACCGACGCCACCGCCTGGGAGAAGCGCGGGTCGTCCGCCGTCCAGGCGTCGTGGTGGAAGATGACCGCCAGCGTCTGGTCGTTCGACCCCGCGGCGGCGCCCCGCGCCAGCGCCTCCGCCCGCGAGGACTCGATGCCCTCGATGGTGCCCGTCGTCAGGTGGCCGCCCTGGAGCAGCCCCCACACGGCCAGCGCCAGGAGCACCGCGCCGCCCACCAGCACCCGCCTCCAGTGCCGGTACACCCCCCGGGCCAGCCGGGTGAACAGGGACGGTGAGGCGCGGGTCGGTTCGCTCATGGCGCGGGGACTTCCTGGCAGGACGCGAGGATCTCCCGCGCGGTCTCCACCTTGACGCTGCCGCGCTCCACCAGGAGCCGCGCCACCTTCTCCACGTCCAGGCCCCGCGCGCCCGCCGTCACCGCGACGCACCGCGCGTGCAGCGCCATGTGCCCCTTCTGGATGCCCACCGAACCCAGCGCGCGCACCGCCGCGAAGTTCTGCGCCAGCCCCACCGACGCGAACACCATGGCCAATTCGCGCACGGTGGAGACGCGCAGCAGCTTGAGCCCCAGCTGCGCGCCGGGGTGCACCTTGATGGGCCCGCCCACCATGCCCAGCGCCAGCGGCAGCTCGATGCGCCCCACCAGGTGCCCCTGCTCCAGCGTCCAGCGCGACAGCGGCCCGTAGCGGCCCGTGCGGCACGCATAGGCGTGCGCGCCCGCCTCGATGGCCCGCCAGTCCTGCCCCGTGGCGATGGCCACCGCGTCAATCCCATTCATCACGCCCTTGTTGTGCGTGGCCGCGCGGTAGGGGTCCGCTTCGGCGAAGCGGCTGGCCTGGAGGATGCCTTCGGCGATGTCCTCGCCCGGCAGGTCGAAGTCCGCCAGCGCGGCCAGCGGGATGCGGCACGACGCGCGCGCCAGCCGCTGGTCGGCCAGGTTGGACAGGATGCGCACGAAGACGCGGCCCCCGGTGAGCTGTTCGATGAACGGCGCCACCCCCTCCGCCATGGTGTTGAGCAGGTTGGCGCCCATGGCCTCCTGGGTGTCCACCAGCAGGTGGACAATAAAGAGCGGCTCGCCCTGCGGTCCCTCCGGCGCGGGCAGGACGCGCACCTGCACGTCGCGCGCGCCGCCGCCCCGCCGCTGGAGCGCCGGGTGGATGCTGTTCGCCAGGGCCAGCAGCGGCTCCCGGTTCGCCAGCAGCCGTTCGCGCGCGAGCTCCGGCGAGCCGTAGCGGGTCAGCTGCACCTGGGCGATCATCATCGACGCGTCCGCGTCCGCGCTGAAGCCGCCCGCGTGGCGCACCACCTTCGCCGCGTAGGACACCGCGGCCACCACCGACGGCTCCTCCACCGCCATGGGCACCAGGTGGTCGCGCCCGTTGACGGTGAGGTTCAGGCCCAGCCCCAGCGGCAGGGCGAACACCCCCACCGCGTTCTCGATCATCTGGTTGACGACGTCGAACGACGGCGCGCCGAGCGCCCGCAGCACGTGCAGCTCCTCGGCGGAGACGTCCCCGCGCCGGGCCAGCTCCCGCCAGCGCTCGTCCACGCCCAGGCGGTGGAAGCCCGGCAGGCGTGAGGACGGCAGGTCCGGTGGAACCGCCGGCAATCCATCGTCCATCCCATCCGCCATGTGATGCCCCCCGCCCCTGGACCCGTGACGCCCCAGGGAACTGGTGACGGCCAGGGGCCCCGGGCAGGGGGACCGGGGCAGTTCATCCTTCAGGGCGGTCCAGGACCGGACGGCACGGCCCGCGGTTGTGGACCGCTGGCCTTTGCGGAGGCAGCCGCCCCTCCCTCCGGTGCGAGAGGCCACCTTCCGGGAGGCGCGCCCTTCAGCGGGGGACGTCCTTCGCCAGGGGAGGCCCAGGCTCGCTTGGACCGCGCGCCGCATTGTTCCTCCGGCCACGTCGAACGTTGACTTGTCAGCATGCGCGGACGGAGAGGGGCCAGGGGAGCAGCGGTCCGCAGGGGGGCACGGCTTGCGCGCGTCCTCCCCGGGTCCCGTCCGGTGGAGGTGTGTTAACGCTCCGGACATGAGCCACGGCACCGACTCCCGCGCGCCTCAGGGAAGCTCCCGCGTGGACGCCTCCCCGTCTGCGTCACGCGATGACACCGCGGAGGTGCTCGGCGGCGGCGGGCAGATGGGCGCCCTCATGCGCGCGAAGGACTGGTCCGCGACGGCGCTCGGGCCCGTGAGCGCGTGGCCCCAGTCGCTGCGCACGACGGTGAGCACCTGCTTGAACAGCCGCTCCCCCATCCTGGTGTGGTGGGGCGCGGACATGGTGATGCTCTACAACGACGCGTACGCGTCCATCCTCGGCAACAAGCACCCGCGCTCGGTGGGGCAGCGCGGCCAGGAGTGCTGGCCGGAGATCTGGAACATCATCGGCCCCATGCTCGAAGGGGTGCTCGCCCGGGGCGAGGCGACCTGGTCGGAGGACCAGTTCCTGCTCGTCGACCGGCACGGCTTCACCGAGGAGAGCTACTTCACCTTCTCCTACAGCCCCATCCGCGACGAGAGCGGCGGCGTGGGCGGCATCTTCACCGTCGTCCTGGAGACCACGGCCCAGGTCCTGAACGCGCGCCGCATCACCCTGCTGCAGAAGATGACGGCCCGCACGACGGGCACCCAGAGCGTCGCGGACGCCTGCGCCAGGGCGCTGGAGGCCCTGTCGGAGGACCCCTGGGACATCCCCTTCGCCGCGCTCTACCTGCTGGATGCGCAGGGGAGCGGCGCCCACCTGGCGGCCCACACCCACCCCGACGCGAGCGGCCCGGCCTGGCCCCCCCGGGTGGAGCTGGGCGCGGCCCCGTGGCCCTTCACCCCGGTCGTGGACGCGGGCCGTCCGGAGCAGGTGGACGGGCTGGAGGAGCGCTTCGGCGCCCTGCCCTCACGCGAGGGCCTGCCCATTGCCACCTCCGCGCTCGTGATGCCGGTGGTCCGGCCGGGCGACGTGAAGCCCGCGGGGCTCTTCGTGGTGGGCCTCGCCCCCCTGCTCGGACGCGATCCGAAGTACCGCGAGTTCCTGGAGCTGGTGACCGGCAACCTCGCCGCCTCGCTCGCCAGCGCCCGGGCGTACGAGGAGGAGACAAAGCGCGCGGAGGCGCTGGCGGAGCTGGACCGCGCGAAGACGACCTTCTTCAGCAACGTCAGCCACGAGTTCCGCACGCCCCTCACCCTCATGCTGGGGCCCATCGAGGACGGGCTCGCGGACGCCGCCGCGCCCCTGCCACCGCCGCAGCGCGAGCGTCAGGAGCTGGTGCGCCGCAACGGCCTGCGGCTCCAGAAGCTCGTCAACACCCTGCTCGACTTCGCCCGCATCGAAGCGGGCCGCACCCAGGCCTCCTTCGCCCCCACGGACCTGTCCGCGCTGACCCGGGACCTGGCCAGCAGCTTCGATTCGGCGATGACGGCCGCGGGCCTCCGGCTGGTGGTGGACTGTCCGCCCCTGCCCGAGGCCGTCCACGTCGACCCGACGATGTGGGAGAAGGTTGTCCTCAACCTCGTCTCCAACGCCTTCAAGTTCACCTTCGAGGGGGAGATAAGCGTCGCGCTCCGGTGGGAGGACACGCGCGTGGACCTCCGCGTCCAGGACACCGGCGTGGGCATCCCGGAGGCGGAGCTGCCCCGCATCTTCGACCGCTTCCACCGCGTGGAGGGCGCCCGGGGCCGCAGCCACGAAGGGACGGGCATCGGGCTGGCCCTGGTGCGGGAGCTGGTGAAGCTCCAGGGCGGCACCGTGAGCGTGCGAAGCCGTCCCGGCGAGGGAGCCACCTTCACGGTGAGCCTGCCCACGGGCTGCGCGCACCTGCCCGAAGGGCGCGCGGGCGGGGACGGGACGCACGTCGCCGCGAGCCGCGAGGCCGAGGCGTTCCTCGCGGAGCTGTCCCAGTGGGACACGGCCGGGGCTCCCGCCGCGACGCCGGCCCCCGCCTGGACGCCCTCCGCCTCCGTCCAGGCGAAGACCCGCATCCTGGTGGCGGACGACAACGCCGACATGCGCCACTACCTCACGCGCCTGCTGGCGCCGCACTGGAGCGTGGAGACGGCGACCCACGGCCTCCAGGCGCTCGCCGCGGCCCGGGCGAACCCGCCCGACCTCATCCTCTCCGACGTGATGATGCCCGGGATGAACGGCATGGAGCTGATCCAGGCCCTGCGCCAGGACGAGCGCACCCGGACCATCCCGCTGGTGCTCCTCTCCGCCCGCGCGGGGGAGGAGGCCACCATCGAGGGCCTGCGCAGCGGCGCGGACGAGTACCTGGTCAAGCCCTTCTCCTCCAACGAGCTGCTCGCGCGCGTCAACGCGCAGCTCACCGTGTCCCGGCTGCGGCAGGAGGCCCTGCGCGCGGAGCGCATGCACGCGCAGGAGACCGCCCGCCTGCTGGAGGCGTCCCGGCGGGCCACCCGCGCCCGCGAGGAGACGCTCGCCGTCGTCAGCCACGACCTGCGCTCCCCGCTCACCGCCATCGGCACGTCGGCGGAGCTGCTCCAGCGGGCCCTGGGCAACGACGAGCGGGAGACGCGGCTGCGCAAGCACACCGACGCCATCCGGCGCTCGGTGGGCCGCATGAACCTGCTCATCGCGGACCTGCTCGACCTGGCGAGCATCGACGCGGGCACGCTCTCCATCGACGTGCACCCCCAGACGGTGGAGGAGCTCGTCCGGGAGACGCGGGAGCTCTTCGCGCCCCAGGCGGCCGACAAGGGCCTGCGCTTCACCGTGGACATGGCGCCGGGGCTCGTCCTGCGGTGCGACAAGGAGCGCATCCTCCAGACGCTCGGCAACCTGCTCTCCAACGCCATCAAGTTCACGCCGCACGGCGGCAGCGTGGGCCTGCGGGTGGAGACGCAGGCCGGGAGCCGGGACGTGCGCTTCGGCGTGGCGGACACCGGCCCGGGCGTCGCGCCAGGGGTGCAATCCCATATCTTCGACCGCTACTGGCACGCGGCCCAGAAGCAGCGGGAGGGCCACGGCCTGGGCCTCTCCATCGCGAAGGGCATCGTGGAGGGCCACGGGGGGCGCATCTGGGTGGAGAGCGAGGAGGGCCGGGGCAGCACCTTCTGGTTCTCCCTTCCTGCCGAACCGGAGCGGCGGGCGGTGTCGCCCGCGGCGTGGCCCGAGCGGCACCAGCCCTCCCCGGCCCCGTCGCGACGGGGGCAGGACGAGTCCTTCATCCAGGGAGGCGGAGAGATGGGCGGCCTCATGCGCGCCTTCGACTGGTCCACGAACTCGCTGGGCCCGCTGGAAGGCTGGCCCCAGTCGCTGCGCACCTCCGTCAGCACCATGCTGCGCTCGCCCTACCCCATCATCCTCTTCTGGGGTCCGGAGCTGCGCATGCTCTACAACGACCCGTTCCGCCCCATCCTGGGCGCGAAGCACCCGGGGACGGTGGGCGCCCGGGGGCACGAAGCGCTCGCCGAGGAGTGGGCCCAGCTGGGCCCCCTGATGAAGCGCGTCCACGAAACGGGCGAGCCCCTCTTCATCCAGGACGGGAACGTCAACTTCGCGCGCCGGCCGGGCGGCCTGCGCGAGGAGTCCTACTTCACCTGGTCCTACAACCCGACCATCGGTGAGTCGGGGGAGATCGCGGGCCTCTTCGCCATCGCGAGCGAGACGACGCGGCAGGTGGTGGGGGACCGCCGGCTCGCCATCCTCCGGGAGCTGTCCATCCGGACGGCGCTCGACAAGAAGGTGGAGGCCATCTTCCGCTCGCTGGAGGACGTGCTCACGAACGCGGGCCACGACCTGCCCTTCGCGCTCCTCTACGTCGTCAAGGATGACACGGCCCGCCTGGTGAGCTGCGCGGGCCTCGCCCGGGGCGTGCCCGCCGCGCCCCTGGAGTCGCGCCTGGACGACGCGCGGGCCTGGCCGCTCGCCAGCGTCGCGCGTTCGCGGCAGGAGGCCCTGGTGGAGGACCTGGCCCGCCGCTTCGGGCCCCTCACCGGCGGGCCCTGGCCGGAGCCCACGACGCGCGCCCTCGTCCTGCCGGTGCCCATGGGCGCGGACGCCGACACCACCGGCGTGCTGGTGGCGGGCCTGAGCCCCCTGCGGGCGCTGGACGACGAGTACCGCGGCTTCCTGCAGCTGCTGGCGCGGCAGCTGGCCGCCAGCATCACCAGCGCGCGGTCCTATGAGCAGGAGAAGCAGCGCGCGGAGGAGCTGGCGCAGTTGGACCAGGCGAAGACCGCGTTCTTCAGCAACGTGAGCCACGAGTTCAGGACGCCGCTCACGCTCATCCTCGGCCCCGTCGAGGACGCGCTGGCCAAGGCGACGAAGTCGCTGGACGGAGAGCCGCTGGACCTGGTGCGCCGCAATGCCTTGCGGCTCTACAAGCTGGTCAACACCCTGCTCGACTTCTCCCGCATGGAGGCGGGGCGCGCCCAGGCCCGCTACCTGCCCACGGACCTGGCGGCCTTCACCACGAGCCTCGCGAGCGCCTTCCAGTCCGCGGTGGAGAGCGCGGGCCTCCGGCTGGTGGTGGACTGCCCGCCCCTGCCCGAGCCCCTCTACGTCGATCCGGAGATGTGGGAGAAGGTTGTCCTCAACCTGCTGTCCAACGCGGTGAAGTACACCCACCAGGGGGAGATCCGCGTGCGGCTCCAGTGGGAGGGTACGCAGGCGGTCCTCACCGTCCAGGACACCGGGGTGGGCATCCCACGGGAGGAGCTGCCGCGCATCTTCGAGCGCTTCTACCGCGTCCGCGCCACCCAGGGCCGCAGCCACGAAGGGACGGGCATCGGGCTCGCGCTGGTGCAGGAGCTGGTGAAGCTGCACGGGGGCACCGTCTTGGTGGCGAGCACGCTCGGGGAGGGCACCACCTTCACCGTGCGGCTGCCGAAGGGCTTCGCCCACCTGCCCGCGGAGCGCGTCGAGCGGGAGGCCCCCCGCCGCGTGGCCGCCACCGGCGCCGAGCCCTTCGTCGAGGAGGCCCGGCGCTGGTCGTCGGAGACCGCGGGGATGGGCACGTCGGACATCCTGGAGTCACGGGGCCCGGCGCTGGAGGTGCCCCCGGAGCTGGCGCGGTCCCGCATCCTGCTGGTGGACGACAACGCCGACCTGCGCGCCTACGTCGCCGGGCTGCTGCGGCAGGGCTTCCCCGACATCGACACCGCCACGGACGGGCTGGAGGCGCTGGAGCGGATCCGCGTCCGGCCGCCGGACCTCATCCTCTCCGACGTGATGATGCCGAGGATGGATGGCTTCGGCCTGGTGCGCGCCCTGCGCGCCGATGAGCGCACGCGCGCCATCCCCATCATCCTGCTCTCCGCGCGGGCGGGCGACGAGGCCACGGTGGAGGGCCTGCGCACCGGGGCGGATGACTACCTGGTGAAGCCCTTCTCCTCGCGCGAGCTGCTGGTGCGGGTGCGCACCCAGTTGGACATGGCCCGCGTGCGCCGCAAGGTGGTGCGCGACGAGTTCGAGAAGGAGTCGCTGCGCGAGTCCGTGCGCGTGCGCGACGAGTTCCTCCGGCTCGTCAGCCACGAGCTGCGCACGCCCGTGAGCGCCCTGTCCCTCAACGTCCAGGGCCTCACCCGCGAAGCCCACGACCAGGCGTCGCCGGCCGTCCTGCGGGACAAGGCCCGCACGACACAGAAGCAGGTCCAGCGCCTCACGCGCCTGGTGGAGCAGCTGCTGGACGTGTCGGAGTTCGTCACGGGTCCACTGGCGCTGGAGAAGCAGGACGTGGACCTGGCGGAGCTGACGGCCACCGTCGTGGAGCAGTCCCGGGAGAAGGCCGCCCGCGCGGGCTGCGCCCTGACCTTGAAGGCCCCCGCGCCGGTGGTGGGCCACTACGATCGCGAGCGGCTGCACCAGCTCATCGACAGCCTGCTCGACAACGCCCTCAAGTTCGGAGCGGGCAGGCCGGTGGTGGTGAGCGTGGAGCGGGCGGCGGAGCACGCCACCATCACCGTCCAGGACCACGGCGAGGGCATCGGGCCGGAGGACCAGGAGCGCATCTTCGGGCGCTTCGAGCGCGCCGCTCCCGTGAACCACCACGGCGGCTTCGGGCTGGGCCTGTGGATTGCCCGCCACGTCGCGGAGGCCCACGCCGGGAGCATCCGCCTGCTCCCCACGCAGGGTGGAGGCGCCACCTTCACGGTGGCGCTCCCGCTGGACGCGACGTGAGGCCCCGCGCCGCCCGGTGACATCGCCAATCCCTGCTCAGCGTGTGGTGACCGGCATCACGCCCTGGCTGTAGTTGTCACACAGGGCCAGGTATTCGTCGCTGTCCATGGCGAGCGCGGCGACGCGCTGCTTCTTCACCTTGGGCTTCGCCAGGGTCGTCTTCACCTGCACCAGCTTCAGGATGGGGATGCCCATGTAGCTCTGGTCGACGTAGACGTTCTCCTTCATCTCGTCCCAGGCGATGAGCACGCCGTCCGCGAAGCGGATGCCATCCCGGCCGATGAACAGCGCGGGCGTGTCCAGCCGGGTGAGGCACCGCACGCAGGTGATGAGCATCCAGCCCGCGCCCGCCGTGATGACAGCGAAGAAGGCCATCGCGCCCGTCTCCCCCAGCGAGCGGTACGTGAGGGCCCCGAAGAAGGCGAGCGCCAGCGACCAGAGGAGCGCGCCCGCGATGAGCTTGAGGCGCGAGTAGTAGACGGCGTGCGGCTGTTCAGCCTGCTTCTTCGACTGGGGGTTTCGGTAGATTTCCATGAGGTGATGCCCGGTGTGGGGTGAAGGTCAGCCGGCCAGGCGGTCTGACAGATAGGCCAGCAGCACTGGCGCGTTGGGAATCTTCGCCTCGTCGATCTTCCGGGGCTTGCCGTGCGCGACGATGACCAGCTGGCGGGTGGACACGCCGTGGTCGAACTCGTCCTGGAAGCGGAGGCTCTCGATCTCCTCCCAGCGCATCAGCCGGCCCTTGTGGGAAAGCCCCGCGTCCTCCAGGGTCAGCGGCCCGAAGCGCACCGCCCGCCCCGCCGCGACCTCCTCGCGCACGCGCTCCAGCAGCTCCGGCACCACGTGCTCCATCACGTCCTGGTGCAGCGCCTCCGCGTCGCTCCACAGGTTCAGCCGCAGCTTGTAGCTGCCGTCCCGGTGGCGCAGCACGACCCGGTCGTGGTTCTGGACCTCCAGGACCGACTCCACGTTCCGCCACGCAATCCGCAGGGCGCCCACGCGCAGGCCCTCGTCGTCCAGCGACAGGGAGTGCGGCGCGCGCAGCCAGACGAAAAGGTCACTGGCCCGCCAGCCAATGAAGTAGATGCCGCAGGGCAGGCCAAACAGCAGGATGAAGAACCCCATGGGGCTCTGGAGCAGACCGACCACCATGTCCCGGGGCAGCAGGTGCACCGACGCCGGGACGAGCAGCATCGCCAGCACCACGTAGCTCAGGGCGAGGCCCGCGAAGAACCAGTAGAGCACGGACGTAGGGAAGACGAGCGAGTGCGAGCGTTTCAACGAAGCCTCCAGACGGGCCGGGAATAAGTCCGGGTCGGGGCTTCGTGAGCCTCAGCGACGAGTCCGCGCGTCTATAGACAATCGCATGCGTCAACGCGATGTCTTTCGTCCAGCTCGCGACTTCTCACGCGCTGAGACCGTCTATGTTTGTTCTTCGCGGAGTCCGGTGATTCCAAACGCCACCGGGTTGAGGCGCCGCGCCGCGAATCGCCCCCGTAAGGCGGGACTTCTCCGCTAGAGTCCCGCCATGTCCAACGACTTTGAGCCCATCGACTGCAAGCGCGCGAACGAGCTGCTCGCCGACATCCTCGCGACCCCGTTCGATGAGGACGACGACCACCTCCAGTTCGTGATGCACCGGGGGCCCCTCTCGATGCCGGGCGACTTCCAGCTCGACAGCAACGAGGTCGTCATCGTGAACGGGGACATGGCGGTCGCCGGCTGCCTGGCGGACTCGTTCGAGAACGAGGACGATTTCTCGAAGCTCTACGTCCTGGGAAACCTGCGCGCCCGGGACATGGTGTGCGGCTCGGAGGTGCACGTCACGGGCAACCTGGAGGTGGCGCACGTGCTGTACGCCAACTCGTTCGACCAGGACACGCTGCACGTGGGCGGGACGCTGAGCGCGAAGATCCTCATCGAGGAGGGCCACGAGCTGGAGTTCGGCACGCTCGCGGTGGAGACCCTCATCACGGACGATGCGACCTGGCGCGAGGTCAAGGCGGATGCCCAGGTGGGCGACTACGGGAAGACCCTGAAGCCGCACCTCGTGGGCAAGGGAGGCCGCTTCATCCTGAGCGAGGCCCTGCACAAGGACCTCCAGGAAGGCCTCTCCGTCCTGCGCTGACGCGGGCGGGCTTCACGGGCCGGCCCCCGGGGAGCCCTATCCGGTGGCTCCCGGGGTGGCCTGATGCGCCTGGCGGTCCTTCACGGGGGGGCGGTCCCAGGCCTGGAGCGAGTGGACGAGCCCGCAGGCCTCCAGGCCGCGAAGGCTCAGCCAGCCCAGGTCCAGCTCCTCCGCCCGCATCCCCATCCGCGCCGAGCTGGCGAAGGCGTGGTGGTTGTTGTGGAAGCCTTCGCCAAACGACAGGACGCCCAGAAGCCAGACATTGGTGCCGCTCTCCGTGCTCCCCGGGATGACGTGCCGCTGCTCACCCCAGACATGCGCGGCGTAGCCGACGAACCAGTGTCCCAGGATGCCCACCGCGGTCCGGGCACAGATGAAGACCGCCACCGCGCCCGGCCCCCCCACCGCGAACGTCACCGCCGCCAGCGCGAGCACGTGCAGGGGCCACGTCCACTCCAGGAACCGCAGCCACCGGTCCTCCAGGAGGCCCGGAGGAAGCCGCGCGAGGGCGCGGTCATCCGCCGGCTCGAAGCGCAGGTGCAGGTTCCACACGAAGTCGCGCCACACCGGGTGCCGGTAGGCGAAGTACGGCGGGCAGTCCTCCTGGTTCTGCCAGTAGTCGCGCACCGCGTGCAGCCGCGCCCACGACAGCGGCCCGCCCAGGCCCGTCAGCACGAAGAGGTAGAGCAGCGCCCCGCGCACCACCGGGCCTGCCTCATAGGCGCGGTGGATGACGCCCCGGTGCAGCCCCACCGAGTGGCCCAGGCACAGCGTCAGGAAGGCCATCCCCAGCGAGGCCGCGAGCAGCGCGGGCGTCACGGCGGGGAGGCCGAAGACGAGGCCGGGGAGCAGCATGGCCCAGAGCCAGAGGCTCTTGAACACGTCGAACCGGACCCGCCCCACCGACAGGGGCACCAGGGGGCGTCCTGCTACGGGTGCTGCTGTTTCGGTCCACATGGGGATGCTGCCTTTCGGCGTCCGCGTATGGGACGCACTTCGGCGCTCCATGACCACGCCCGGTTGCTAACCGTGCGCCTCCCCATTTCCCAACACCGCGCCGTGCGCGGATGCGCGGGCCTCGTGGCACGCATAAGACTTCATCGCCGGGGGCCTACGCCCCGCCTGGGCGCGGAGGGCCCGCCACGTCATCCTCCCAGGGGACCTCGCCCACCATCACGGGGAGCTGGACGGTCAGGCGCGCGCCGCCCAGCGGGCCGTCCTCCACCGTGACGGTGCCCCCATGCTGCGTGACGATGGCGTGCACGATGGACAGCCCCAGCCCGCTTCCGCCCGCCTTGGTGGTGAAGAAGGGCTCGAAGAGGCGGGCCTGCACGGCGGCGGGGATGCCCGGGCCGCTGTCGTCCACGCACAGCGCGACCTCATCCCCTCGCGGGCTCGCGCTGAAGCGCACCCGGCCTCCCGGGGGCGCCGCCTGCAGCGCGTTGAGCGCCAGGTTCAGCAGCACCTGCCGCAAGCGCTCCTCATCCCCCCGCACCGCCGTCACCCGCGTGGGCTCCACCTCCAGCGCCACGCCCCGCTGCTCCGCCTGCCCCGACAACAGGCTGCGCACCCGCTCGAGCAGGGGCGCCACCTCCACCGCGTCCGACTGGAACTCCCGGGGACGGGCGAACTGGAGGAAGTCCTCCAGGATGTGGTTCAACCGGCGGATCTCATCCCGCACGAGCAGCAGCGGCTCCAGCAGCGGCCCCTGGGCGCCCTCCTCCAGCCGGCGCACCCGCCGCTCCAGCACGGTGAGCTGCAATGCGGCGGCGTTGAGCGGGTTGCGGATCTCATGGCTCAGGCCCGCCGTCAGCGTGCCCACCGCCGCCAGCTTCTCCGTCACCTGCGCGCGACGGGCCAGCTCCCGCTTCTCGCGGTGCAGCCGCACCTGCCGCAGCGCCTGCTCCAGGGTGAGCAGCAGCTCCGGCGTGGCGCAGGGCTTGAGCAGGTACGCGCACGCGCCCGCGTGCACCGCGGCCACCGCCGCCTCCAGCATGCCCAGGCCGGTGAGCAGCACCACCTCGCCGTCCGGGACGCGCTCCTTGAGCCGGGGCGCGAGCGAAGTCCCCTCCCCGTCCGGCAGCCGCACGTCCACCAGCGCCACGTCGAAGCCGTCCCGGGCCCGCTCCAGGGCCCCCGCGCAGCTCGTCGCGGTCGCGACCTCGTAGCCTGCGTCCCCGAGCAGCTCCGCCATGTTGTCCAGCAGGGCCGCGTTGTCGTCCACCACCAGCACGCGGGGGCGGTGCGCGGTCCGGGCCTCCGGTGTCCGTGCCGGCTTCATCCGCGCCTCCCGTGCACCTGCTCCAGCGCGGCGAGCAGCGCGCCGGTGTCGAAGGGCTTGCGGACCAGCCGGCCGTCGAAGTCCCCGGGCAGCACGTCCGGGTGGGCGGTGAGCACGAAGGTGGTCAGCCCCGGGAAGAGCGCGCGCACGCGGCGCAGCGCCTCACCGTCGGGGCCGCCCGGCACGCGCAGGTCCACCAGCGCCGCGAAGGGGCTGACGTTCCCCAGCCGCGCCACCTCCGGCACCGAGCGCGCGGACACGGCCGTGAAGCCCCGGGAGCGCAGCACCTCCGTGAGGTTGTCCAGCAGGTGCGGGTCGTCCTCCACCAGCACCACCAGCCCGTCGCGTCGCGCCCGCGACAGCAGCTCCACCAGCGCGGGCATGGGCACGGGCTTGGGCAGCACCGCGAGCACGCCCTCGTCGCGCGCCCACGCCAGGTCGGCCTCCCCCGGGTGCGCCGTGATGACGATGGCCGCGAGCCCCGGGTCCACCCGCCGCAGGTGGTGCACCACCGCGGCGCCGCTCATCCCGGGCATGCGCATGTCGGTGAGCAGCACGTCGTAGCGCCGCGCGCGCACGGCCTCCAGGGCCTGCTCTCCGGAGACCGCCACCGTGGCCACGTGGCCCGCGTCCTCCAGGATCTCCGCCAGGTTCTCCGCGAAGGCCCGGTTGTCGTCCACCAGGAGGAAGCGGCCCATCAGGGGGCCTCCGGTGGCAGGGGCAGGCGCAGCACGAAGCGCGCCCCGCCGAGCCCCTCCTCGCGCGGAGCATGTTCGATGCCGCCCCCGTGGCGCTCCAGGATGCGCCGCACGAGCGCGAGCCCCAACCCCAGGCCCCGCGCCCGGGTGGTCATCAGGGGTTCGAAGACGCGCGCCCGGATGGCCGGGTCCAGGCCCGGGCCGCTGTCCTCCAGCACGAGCCACGCCTCCCGCGCGCCGGATTCCTGAAGCCCCGCCTCCAGCCGCACCTCGCCCGCGGCGCCGCCCAGGGCCTGCACGGCGTTCTCCAGCAGGTTGACGAAGACCTGGAGCAGCTGCACCGGGTCGCCCTGCAACGGGGGCAGCGCGTCCAGTCCCCGGGCGCTCACGCGCACGTGCTCCGGGGGCGCGACGGCCGCCAGCGCGGAGGCCCAGACCTCCGTAAGCCGCACCGGCGCGTGGGTGAGCGGGCGGGCGCGGATCATGTCCAGCAGGCTGGTGACGATGTGGTTCGCCACGCCCACCTGTTCGCCAATGCGCTCCAGGTGCTTGGCCACGCGCGGGTCCTCCTGCGCGGCGGGGCGCCCCTTGAGGATGAAGAGCGACGTTTCGATGACGCCCAGGGGGTTGCGCAGCTCATGGCCGATGGAGCCCACCAACTGTCCGAAGGTCGCGAGGCGTTCGACGCGCGCGGCCTGGGCGAGCAGGTCCTCGCGGTAGGTGTGGAGCATGATGGCCAGCTCCAGGTCGAGGATCTTCCCCAGCGCGCGCCGCAGCCGGGCGGCCTCGTCGGGCTGCCCGCGCAGCGACTCCTCCAGGATGTCCGTCAGCGCCTGGCGCAGCAGGTTCATGGCGCCGAACATGTAGTGCTGCGGCAGGCTGATGCGCACGTGCACCCGGCCGATGCGGCAGCGGCGCTCGAAGTACGCCCTGTCCCAGGGCCCCAGCAGGAGCGAACCCATCCAGTCCTGGAGCGTCACCTTGAGGTGGCCCACCTGGCTCTCGCCCCCCTCCAGCGCCTTGCGCGCCTCCGGGTGTTCGAGGATGCGCCGGTAGAACACGTCCGAGATGCGCTCGAAGTGCGCCTGCGCGATGGGGTGCAGCGCGCGCAGCGCCGCCCCGTCCTCGTCGCGGAAGTCGACGTAGTGCTGAAGCTCCTCGAAGACGTTCTCCGTCACGGCCTCCATGGCGGCTCCCTTCCAGCGTGCTCGGCGTGCGACCTACGGGGCATCCGCGGGGTCCTCGCCGGTGCCGCCGCTGGCGTACGCCTTGAGCTTGTATTGGACCTTCCGCACGCTGATGCCCAGGACCTCCGCGGCGCGCGCGGTGGACCCCTGCACCATCTCCAGGGTGCGCAGGATGGCCTCGCGCTCGATGGCGGCCAGGCTGGCGCCGGGGATGAGCCGCTCCATGGACTCGGCGCTGGGGCGGGGGCCCCGCAGCACGGGCGGCAGGTCGTCCGCCGTGAGCTCCTCGCCCTGGGCGAGCACCACCGCGCGCTCCACCGCGTTCTCCAGCTCGCGGATGTTCCCCGGCCAGTCGTGGCTCATCAGCGCCTGGAGGGTGCCGGGGGCCAGCCCCTTCACCGCCTTGCCATAGGACGCGTTGCAGCGCTCCAGGAAGTGGCTCACCAGCGCGGGGATGTCCCCCTTGCGCTGGCGCAGCGGGGGCAGCGTCACCGCCACCACGTTGAGCCGGTAGTAGAGGTCCTCGCGGAAGCGGCCCGCCTTCACCTCCGCCTGGAGGTCGCGGTGGGTGGCGGCCACGATGCGCACGTCCACCTTCAGCGTCTGCGTGCCGCCCACGCGTTCGAACTCGCGGCTCTGCAGCACGCGCAGCAGCTTCACCTGCACGGCCGGGGAGACCTCGCCAATCTCGTCCAGGAACAGGGTGCCGCCGTCCGCCAGCTCGAAGCGGCCCTCCTTGCGAGCGATGGCGCCGGTGAAGGCGCCCCGCTCGTGGCCGAACAGCTCGCTCTCCAGCAGCCCTTCGCTGAGCGCCGCGCAGTGCACCTTCACGAAGGGGCGCTCCTTTCGCGGGCTCAGGTTGTGCAGCGCCTGGGCGACCAGCTCCTTGCCCGTGCCGCTCTCCCCCAGGATGAGGATGGTGGCCTTCGTGGGCGCCGCCTGGTGGATGAGGCTGTAGACGCCCTGGAGTTCGGGCGCGTCGCCAATGATGTTGCCCACGCGGAAGCGCTCCGCCACGCGCTCGCGCAGCTGGTGGGCTTCACGCCGGAGCCGGCGCGTCTCCAGGGCCTTGCCCAGCACGACGAGCACCGCGTTGATGTCCAGCGGTTTGGTGAGGTAGTTCTCCGCGCCCGCGCGCATCGCCTCCACCGCCGCTTCCACCGAAGCGAACGCCGTCATCACCACGAAGGTCGCGTCGCTGCCGCCCTCCCGCGCGCGCCGCATCAACGTGAGCCCGTCCATGCGGGGCATGCGCACGTCGGTGAGCACCACCGAGGGCGCGAAGTCCGCGAGCAGCCCCAGGGCGTCCTGGCCATCCGCGGCCTCCCGCACGTCGAAGCCCTCCTCCTTGAGGAGCGTGGCGATGGCCCGCCGTGCATTCACCTCGTCGTCCACCACCAGGATGCGTTCGTTGGTCATGGGTCCTGCATGGAAGATCGCTTCGAGGGGGGGCGGCGTCAACGGCCGGACTCCTGGCCTCGGCGCCGGTCCGCGCACCCCAGGCAATAGCGGGCTTCGGGGACGGCGAGCAGGCGCTGGCGCCCGATGGCGCCTCCGCAATCCTCACACCCGCCGAAGCGGTCCTCGTCGATGCGCACGAGCGCCGCCTCCACCTCCGCCAGCTCCAAGCGCTCCTTCGGCGAGAAGCGCACTCCGCTTCCGGAGGGGGCGCTCCGCGCGGACAGCTCCTGGCCGCGCAGCGCATCGCAACGACAGCGCAGCATCTGCCGCGCCTGGAGGCTCATCGGGTCGGTGCTCATGGGGTCCTCCGGGTGACTTCACGAAGCGTGCCCACGCCTGGAGCCTTCCCGGGAGGCTCACCGTGCCCGCGCCGTGCAACCCGGGGCGCACCGGGGTGCGGGGCCCAGGCCCTCGCCACAGGCCTCGCGGCACGACGCGTCCGCGGGGCTGACGCGCTCCAGTGCCCGCTCCAGCGCGAGGAACTCCTCCAGCTCGCGCGCCTCGATTCGCGCGAGCAGGCACGCCGCCTCCCGCGCCACGTCGAGGTCCACCAGGTCGGATTCGGTGGCCGCATGGATGAGCACCGACACGTGCTGGTGCTGGTGCCGCAGCGCGAGCAGGCGCATCCAGCGTTGGAGCACCTCCCGCGGCTGCGCTGCGTGCGTGGCATCCATCCGGGTCCTCCTTCCGCGCACCGGAGATTCGGCACGGGGCCTCTCCCCGTCTGGTTCAGGAGGCGTGCCAATCGCAGGGTGCCCGGGGACGGGGCCCCACGGCCTGCTCCGCCCAGGCGGCTCCTGGAGGAGGCCCCGCGCGGCGCAGGATTTGCGCGGCGGCCCCATGGCCGCCGCAGTCCTTGCGCGGCCCTCCCCGGGCACGGCCCACGAAGGGGCCCGGCATGCATCGTGAAACGTCACGGGAGCAACGGGGGCGCGCTCCGCCCCGTCAGCCCCGGCGCCAAGGTGAGGCGCTCCTCTTCGTCTGGAGTCCGTCCATGACCATCGTCTGCGCAGTCGACTTTTCCGAGGGAGCCCGCCAGGCGGCGACGGTGGCCGCGCTGCTCGCCGCCCGCCGCGAGCGCACCTTGTGGCTCGTGCACCAGGTCGCTCCGGCGCCGCTCATCGTCGCGGCCGAACCCGTGCGCGAGGGCCTGCTGGCCCTGCTGCGTGAAGAGGCGCTGCGCCTGGAGGCGCTGGGCGCGCGGGTGCGGGTGGCCCTGGTGGAGGGCGCCTCCCAGCAGGCGCTGACCGACCACTGCGTCCAGCACGACGCGAAGCTGCTGGTGGTGGGCCCTCCGCGCGGGGAGCTGCCCCATCCCGGCGCCAGCGCCAGCCTGGACCACATCGCCCAGGCCACCGCGATGCCGCTGCTCCGGGTGCGGGACGCGGCGCCGTTCCAGGCCTGGCTCGCGGGCCAGCGGCCCCTGCGCGTGATGCTCGGGGTGGACCGCTCGCGGGGCACCCTGGCCGCCCGCCAGTGGGTGGGGGCGTTGAGCGAGTACGGCCCCCTGGAGCTGCTGGCCGGCCACGTCTACTACGTCTACGAGCAGTGCCAGCGGCTGGGGCTGCCCGTGCCGGCCACGATGGACGACGCGAGCCCCCTGCTCCAGGAGACGCTGTCGCGCGAGGTGGCCGCGCTCGTGGACACGTGGGCGGGCCAGCCCGTGCGGGTGCTCCTGCGACAGGGCGTGGGCCGCGCGGCCGACCACCTGGTGGACCTGGCCCTGGAGCAGGACGCGGACGTGCTCGTGGTGGGCACGCACCACCACACGGTCCTGGGCAACCTCGCGTCGGTGGCGCACCACGCGCTGCGCCTCGCGCCCATGGCGGTGGCCGCGGTGCCGGTGCGCCCCGCGGCCTCGCAAGGTGAGGCCCCGCTGCCCCAGGTGCGGCGGCTGCTGGTGGCCACGGACCTGTCCCCGCTCTCCGACGAAGCCATCCCCCTGGCCTTCGCGCTGGCACCGCCGGGCTCCGAGGTGCATCTGGTGACGGTGGTGCAGGAGCCCCTCACCCCGGAAGAGCACCGCGACTTCGAGCGTCAGCTCCTGGAGCGCGTGCCCCGGGGCCTGGAGCCCCGGCAGGTGCGCGTGAAGGCGGAGGTCTTCGTCGCGGGGGAGGTGGCGGCCATGCTCACCCAGGCCGCGGAGCGGCTGGACGCGGACCTCGTCTGCATGGGCTCGCGCGGACACGGCGGCCTGAAGGAGGCCCTGCTCGGCTCGGTGACGCGCCAGGTGCTCACCCAGAGCCGCCGTCCCGTGCTGGTGCTGCGTCCCCCCGCGCGCTGAACCGCGCGAGGGAAGATGGGCGCGAAGGCCGAGGGCGCGCCCACCCACCCTTCCAGAGCGCTACGGGATGGATTGTGCTCCCTTGAAGAGCGCCGCCGCGAGGTCGAAGTTGCCGCCCACCGACACGTTGCCCGCCCAGGCAGTACGCGGATCACGCGGGGTCCCCTCGCTGCCTTGCACCTCCACGTTTCCCACCGTCAAGCCAACAAGGACCGAAACATAGGCATTGGGAGTGAACGTGCCACCGAACGCAAGCTGGGGGACGTAATCGCGCTTCTCAATTCCAAGTCCTCCTACCTTGACGCGGACCTCATGATTGAGTGGCCTCCCCAGGAACACTCCAATCCTCTTCTTCCAGCAGTTCCCTCGCAACGTCGACTTCCAATCCTGCTCCGCGATCCACCGAATGATGTCCTTCTTACTGGCTTCTCTTTCTTGAGAAGCAGGCGTGCTGTCTCTCAGCCAGATACGGATCTGGGCCACGATGGCCGCATTCACATCCGCCCGGTCAGCGTCATCCTGTCGGACGGCGGCCTCAGCATATTCCGCGCGATAGCGCTCGAAATCCCGCTGGGCCGCATCAGCCTTCCCCAATGCCTTCACGAGGCCCTCCGAGAATGGCCGCGTTCTTCCGTCAGGCTCGACCGCGCCCGATGATTTCGACACCCTGGCGACCTCGTCGTTGGCGCTCACCTGGTTCTTCGCGGCGAGTTCAAAATTCCGCTCCGCGACGACAATCCGCTTCCGTTCTTCATCCACATCGGAGGAATCCCACTCGAGGATTTGAGCATCCGTGGCACCCGCATTCATCGCGCTCACGAAGGCGTCGAATCTATTCGAAGCCTTGCGACGAGCGATTTCCATCGCGGCGGCGGAAGCATCAGTCTCGCTGCTTCCCCCCCACTCGGAAACGCAGTACTGCCGGAGCGTCTCGCTTCCACCCCAGTAGCCAGGAAAGAATGCGACATACGGCATGGCTACGAACGCCGCGTTCTGCAGGCTCGTCCCCTTCGTGGAACCAATGGGGAACTGAAGTCCCGCGCTGATGCCCACGGTGATTCCGCTCTTCAGGAGCTTGGCATTTTCCGCCACAGCCTTGTCGCCCGACGCCGCTTGTGTTTCCTGCTCGGCCAGTTTCTGCTTCGCCTTCGCGACGTCCGCCTCCGCCCTTGCGTCAGCGGCAGCCTTCGCTTCTTTCTGGAGTAGCCTCTCGAAGTCATCCTCCTGGGCACCCGAAGAACCACTGACCAGTACGACCAGCCCACTCAACAGCGCGACTCCCGTCCGGGTCTGTCGCAGCCAAAGCCAAGCCATGCCTGCCCCCTCTCCACTGTTCAGCGACTCACATTCTCAACGCGAGACGCAAAAACAGTCAACCCCCATTCCTCTCACCAAGCCACAGCGCCTGTCAGCCCACACATCTCCAAGAGGGAATTGGGGCTCCAGGTCAGAACCACCCCGTCTTCACCCGCCTCAATAGAGCCGCAAAAAACGGAAAACAGACACGCACGGATTCCGCAATAAACAAATCAATCTCATCTACATTGGTCCTGAGCTGTCGGACGAAGCCGGTCCCGAAGAAGTGGGAGGGTCCGCAGCCGTCTTGGTTCCATGGATTGAAGTTCCCCATACCCCTGCCGCTGAACGACTGCGTCCCGCAGCTCGCCATCGTCGGCAACGCGCGGCTGTGCGGACTCGACATCCAGGCACAGATGATTGACGCCCCCGGAGGCGCGGCCTTCCACCGGGGTCCGGAGGGCTTCCGGGGCTTCAAACAGGAGGCAGACCTCAAGCAGCCATTCTACGCCGGGATCGACGCGTCGAAGGCCCGGGGGCTCGTCGCGCTCCGAGGGCTTACGCTCGCGGAGCCGGCGGATTGGAGCATTGAGGATCCGCTGCCTCCTCTTCCCCGGCTGCCGGACTTCTTCCTCGTCTTCGGAGTCCAGAAGGTCGTTACGCGCTCAGCAGTGAGCGCACCAACACCGCCTCGCACGTCCCAAGGGAAGCCTTCGTGGCGGTAGAGGAGCCGCGTCGGCTGCCAGTGCCTTCAACGGACGGGGCGGAGCGCGAGCTGCTGGAGGCGACCCGGGGCCATGTACGGCTCCTGGAAGGCAAGGTCCCGCGCCACCACCACCGCCGCCTTCTACGAGGCCATGGGCCGCGACGCTCTGGAGTTCCCACGGACGCGGCGCCCCGATTCCAGGAGCGTGGCATGAGGAGGAATTGCATCGGTTGCGCAAGGACTACAAGCCCGAGACCGGCTACATGGGGGCACTGCGCCTCCAAGTGCTCGAACAGGCGGCACGCGTACAGAAGATGAACGACTCCATGCGCGTCATCGAGCAGGCGGGACTGTCCTGGCGGACGCAGCGGCTAGAACTGGCCGCCCGCAGCCTCCATACCCCACCAGCGAGGGGCGCGGAGTGCAGTCGCTCTGGTGACGCGCACCTTGGACGCATGAAGCGTGAGTTCGTGCCAGAGGCCCTCTGGCAGCGCATGGGGCCACTGTTGTCGACGCGTTGTCGCCACCGCCAAGGAGGCCGCCGGTACGTAGATGACCGCGCGGCCCTGCGCGGCATCCTCTTCGTGCTGAAGACGGGCATTGCGAGGGAGGACCTGCCGGCGGAAGTCTTCGGCGTGAGTGGAGTCACCTGCTGGCTCAGGCACAACCGATGGGCGAAGGCGGGTGTCTTCCGCAAGCTGCAGCAGAAGCTGCTCAACAAGTTGGGCATGCGCGGCCGCATCGACTGGAGCCGTGCCTTTTTCGACTCGGGCAGTGTCCGGGCTCAAAAAGGGGGGCCCGAAGCGGGCAAGAATCCCACCGACAAAGGGAAGAAGGGCTCCAAGCCCCCTCTCGTCGTAGACCGAAAAGGGCTGCCACTCGTCTTGCTCTTCTCGACCGCCAACGTGCACGACATGAAGCGCGCGCCCCTTCGTTGATGCCATCCCTCCCGGACACACCGGGCGCCGCTGCCGGCCGCGCAGGTGCCCCAAGAAGGCACATGGTGACAAGGGCTACGACTACGCCGTCATCCGCCGCAGGCGATGCGAGCGGCGCATCAAGCCGCGCATCGCGCGCAAAGGAGTCGAGTCGAGCCAGAAACTGGGACGGCCACCGCTGGGTGGTGGAGCGCAGCCTGTCCTGGTTGCACCACATCAAGCGCCTGCGCATCCGAGAGGAGCCCTGAGCCGACCTGCACCTAGCGCCTCTGCAACTCGGTTGCTGCGTCGTACTTCAGCGCAGACGCCCCCGCCGGTCATGAAAGGAAGTCCAAGTCGCGGTCGGCGTGCGGCAGGCCCGCGCCCTGGCCCACGCGTGCAGCGCCGCGCTCACCGCCTCCGGTTGGAGTTCAGGCGCTCCGGGCGTTCACCATGGCGATGCCCGCCAGGATGACGCCGATGGACAGCAGCATGGGCAGCGTCAGGTGCTCGTTGAAGAAGAGCAGCCCGGACAGCACGCCCGTCGCGGACACGACGTAGCCGAACTGGCTGAAGTACACCGGGTCCGCGACCTTCTGGAAATGGAAGTACACGCGGTAGCCCAGGCTGGTGAAGCAGCACTGGGCCAGGATGACGCTCCACCCCGCCAGGCCGGGGCGCGGCAGCCCCCCGTTCATCAGCAGCAGCGGCAGCAGCGCGAGCGCCCCGCCCAGCAGCATCCCCCCCGCCAGCAGGCTCGCGGGCACGCCCTTGGGCATGCGCAGCTTCCGGTACACATTGCCGGCCGCGATGCTGATGGGCGTGCAGAGCGCCAGCGCCAGCCACCACGAGGACCCGGTGCCGGGCGCGCTGGTGCGGCCCAGCACGAGGATGGCCGCGCCCACCAGGCCCACCACGATGCCCGCCAGCCGCAGCGGCCGGTAGCGTTCAATGCCCAGCCCCCAGGCGAAGGCATACGTGAACAGCGGCGGCAGCGTGTACACCAGCGACGTCACGCTGGTGCCCACGCTCTGCATGACGATGAAGGTCACGCTGTTGGGGACGGCCACGCTCAGCACGCCGGCGATCAGGCTGTAGAGCAGCACGGGCCGCGCCTCCGGGGAGCCCGTCACGCTCCGGCCCCCGGCGAACGCCAGCACCAGCCCGCTGCCGAGCGCCGGCCAGAAGGCGAACTCCAGCGGCGACCAGCCCTCCGCGCGCGCCACGCGGGACATGGGCAGCATGCTGCCCAGCAGCATCCCGGTGGCGATGAGCAGCAGCAGGGGCGCGTCCCCCCACTGGCGCAGGCGGGAGCCCGCCCGGGAGGAGGACGTCAGCGGCAGGGGGGCGCTCATCAGAAGGTCGTGCCCAGCGCCAGCGCCGCCGCCCAGAGCCCGTTTTCGGAGAAGGCGAAGCCCAGCGGTGCATCCAGGTTCATCACCAGCCGGGCCTCCACGAAGCCCGCCGAACCGTAGAAGCGCGCGTGGGGGATGAGCGCGAGGAAGGTGGGGTCCGCGCCCTCCACCGCCGTCGCCAGGTAGATGGCCTGGAAGGTGGACCCCACCAGGACGTGGGAGGAGACGTCCATGCTCGCGGAGCCGGAGACCTGGATGACCGCGTCCACCCGCTGGCCGCGCTTCTCGGAGAGCTGCGCGGACATGGGGATGCGCCCGTCCAGCCCGAAGCGGAAGCGCCCCGTCTTCAGCGTCGCGTCCACCCACGGCGTCAGGCCCAGCAGCCCCGGGTTCACCAGGCTGAAGGCGCTGTTGCCCCGCAGCGTGGCCGCGCGCCGCAGCAGCGCGGAGCCGAAGTCGTCCGGGTCGGTGATGAGGGTGAAGGGCAGCACCAGGTTTCCACCCGTGCGGACCTTCAACGCGCCGTCGTCGCTCAGCACGCCGCCCAGGCCCACGGACGGGTTGCCCGCCTGGAACGCGGTGGGGCCCCCCCCCCGGGACGGGGCATAGGCGAAGAGCCAGGCGGCGCTGAGGCTCAGCCGTTCAGACAGCGCCACCGAGGCGGAGAGCGCCGGGGCGAACACCGTGGTGGGCTGCCCGTTGAGCGACCCGGAATAGGCATACGTCTCATACAGCAGCGCGTTGGGCGGGCGCGGCGCGGGCCCCTGCGCGAGGGCCGCCGGGGAGGCGAAGAGGAGCGCGGCGCCAAGGGCGCGAATGAAAGGAGTCATGACGGTGGAGGGCAGCGGTGAAAAGAAAGAGAGGGAAGCCCGACGCTCAGAGCGCCGCGGGCGCGCACGCGGCGCCGAACTGGAGCAACTCCGGGCCCAGGAGGAAGGCCAGACACAACGTGGCGAACGCTTCGCGCTCCGCCGGCCGGGGCGGGACGGGGTGCGCGTCCGTGCACGGCTCGCACGACGGCAGCGCTAATACCTTCTCGGACTCCGGCTCCGGCTCCGGCTCCGGCTGGGGACGCGCCGCATCGAAGCGCGCGTGCGACGGGCGCAACTGGTGCGGCACCCCCGGCAGCGACTCCGTCACCGCGCGCACCACCGGGCCCTGCCCGTCGGAGACGACCCCGACGACCGGCACGTCCAGGGCGCTCGCCATCTCCTGGAAGCGCGGCACCAGCTCCTCCGCGCGGTGATCCGGCAGGCTCCAGGCCCCCAGCACCTCGGAGGACAGACACTCCCGCGCCACCCACAGCACCTCGCTGCCCACCTCCGGGCGCAGGGCGCTCATGGACAGCACCACCCGGCCCAGCTTCTGCGTCACCGCCTTGCGCCGGAGGCAGTCCGCCAGCCGCAGGGCCAGCAGCTCATCGTACCGGGCCAGCAGGTTGGTGACGCTGCGCTCGGAGATGGGCACGTCCCGCGAGCGCAGGGCCGCGTGGATGGCCGGGACGCTGCGCTGCTCCTGATAGCGCAGCGCCCCGATGAGCGCGATGACGTCCAGGCCGAACTCATGCTCCGGCAGGACCCACAGCCCCTCCTCCTCCGCGCGGACGGCCTTCAGGCGCAGTGGACAGCCCTCCCGGTGGCACACCCGCACCTGCACCTTCAGCGCGACGACGCCGTTCAGCGTCACCACGTTGCGGCGCGCCCGGTAGTCCGCGGGCGCCTGCCCGCCACAGGCGGCGCACTGCCGCCGCCGATTCTCGAGCCCGACCTGGCGGCTGGCCGGGGGATGCGCGGTGGTCCGAGCCATGACACCAACTCCCAGGGGAAGGGGGGAAGACCGCCGGAAGACGGCGGTGTTACGGGGTGGTGCTCGTGGCCGACTTCACCGGCGCCTTCGGCTGCTTCTTGACGAGCTCGATTTCGAGGGTGATGGAGATCTGCTCCCCCACCGCCACGCCGCCCGTCTCCAGGGCCGCGTTCCACGTCAGGCCGAAGTCCTTGCGGTTGACCTTCGTGGTCGCCGTGCCGCCCCGCTTCACGTTGCCGTACGGGTCCTTGGACTCCACGGTGAAGCCCTCCGCCTCCAGCACCACCGGCTTCGTCACGCCGTGGATGGTGAGGTTGCCCATCAGCTTCAGGCCGTCACCGGCCTTCTCAATCTTGGTGGACTTGAAGGTGAGGGTCGGGAACTTCGCGACGTCGAAGAACTCGTGGCCGCGCAGGTGCTCGTCGCGCTTCGCGTCGTTCGTGTTGACGGTCGCGGCGTCGATGACCGCCTCCACCGACGACTTCGTGAGGTCCTTCTCGTCGATGTTCGCCGTGCCGGTCACCTTGGAGAAGGAGCCGCGCACGTTCGACACCATCATGTGCTTGACGGAGAAGAGCGCCGACGAGTTGGTCGGGTGGATCTCATACTCGGTGGCGGCGGCGAGCGAGGGGACGGCGAGGACGGCGGCAAAGGCGAGGGACTTGAGGAACGACGTCATGGTGTTGCTCTCCAATGGGAAAACCATCACGCGGCCCCCGCCGTGGACGGGGGCCGCCAGGAATCAGGTCGCGTAGATGCGCTTGTGGTCGCGCGTGCCCTGGTAGCGGAAGCCCGAACCGGCGGCGTCCGCGGCGGGCCGCTCGTCCAGGTGCTCCCGGGCGCGCATCACGTCTTCGTACTCAGGGATGGACAGCGCGCGGCGGCGCGCCAGCCGCGCCTCCAGGCCCAGGGCCTTCACGCGCGCCTGGGCGCCGTCCTGCACCACGCCGCTGAAGAACTCCGCGCAGGACCCGCTGCCGTAGGAGAACAGGCCCACGCGCTTGCCCGTCAGGTCCTCCGGGGCGGACGACAGGAGGCTCGCCAGCGCCAGGTACATGGAGCCCGTGTAGATGTTGCCCACCTGCGACGGCATCACCAGGCTGTGGCCCACCAACCGGTCGAAGCTGGCGTCCGGCGCGGCGTCCCCGTCCAGCGTGCGCAGGTGCCGGTGCGCCTTGCGGGACATCTTCCCGTAGGGCACGTGGTAGACGAGCGCGGCGAAGCGGTCGCTGTAGGCGCCCTCCCCGCCCGCGTCCCCCGCGGCCTCCTGGTAGGACCGGTAGGCGCCCTCCAGCGCGTCCAGGTAGCACTGGACCGAGTAGTGCCCGTCCACCAGCGCGTCCTTCGAATACAGCGGACGCCAGAAATCCATCACGTCCTTGGAGTAGACGCCCGTCTTGCCGGCCTCCAGGACGACGAGGGCCGGGTGGTCCGACACCAGCATCGCCACCGCGCCCGCGCCCTGGGTGGGCTCGCCCGGCGTGCCCACGCCGTAGCGGGCGATGTCCGAGCACACGATGAGCGCCTTGCGGCCCTTGGCGCTGCCGGAGCGCACCCAGTCCAGCGCCAGTTGGAGCGCGGCGGTGCCGCCGTAGCAGGCGTGCTTCGTCTCGAAGATGCGGCAGCGCGTGGACAGGCCCAGCAGGCCCTGGACGTAGGAGGCCACCGGCTTCGAGTGGTCCACCGCCGTCTCCGTGCCCACCACCAGCAGGCCGATGTCGTCGGGCGAGCAGCGGGCCGACTCCAGCGCCATCCGCGCCGCGCGCGCCGCCAGCGTCACCGTGTCCTCGTCCACCAGCGGCACGCCCATGCGCGTCACGCCCAGGCCGTCCACGTACTTGCCCGGCGCGACCCCACGCGCCATCGCCAGGTCCGCCAACTCCACGTACGTGTCCGGAACGGCGACACCGATTGCTTCCAGGCCCACCTGCATGACTGCCCCCTCGGGTGCTTCGTTGTGTTCACCGCGCACACGCCTCCCGTGCCCCACGGACGTGGTGGCCTGGGAAGCCATGTGTGTCATTGAATCAAGGCCGGCGGCTCACGCGGGGCCCCAACCCCGCCCTGCCGCCGTCGGGTGCTCCGCGTTCACCGGAGGACCCGTGCTGCTGGCGGTGGCCCGCCGCGCTTCGGTGTTGGAGGCACCGACGCGCGGGCGGGGACCGTCCGTCTTCAGCGCCGCGCGTAGGAACCGCTGCGCAGCTCGTCGATGATGCCGGGGCCCTTGGGCATCCAGCCCAGGAGCTTCTGCGCGTGCTGGGCGGAGAACTGCTGATCCAGGGCCAGGGCGTCGGCGAACGCGCCGAACTGCTTGCGCGCCTCCTCCAGCGGCCAGGCGACCGTCTTGCCTCCGGCGCCAGCGCCTTCACTGGCGGCGGCGGCGACGTCCTTCACCTTCACGGACGGGCCCTGCACCGCGACCAGCACCGTGCCGGCGGGGGCCTTCTCCACGGCGCGCACGTAGAGGTCCGCCAGGTCCTCCACGAACACCACCGGCCAGTGGTTCTCACCCGTGCCCATGAAGCGGGCGGCGCCGTGGTCCTTCACGGACGACGTGAGCAGGGTGGGGATGCCGGCGCCCTTGCCGTAGACGATGCCCGGGCGGATGACGATGCCGCGCACGCCCGGCGTGCCCAGCGTGCGCTGCTCCACGGCCGGGCGCCAGGCGACCAGCGCCGCCGCGCTCAGCGGGGTCTCCTCGGTGACGACGTTGCCGCGCGTGTCGCCGTGCACCCAGACGCCGCTGGTGTAGACGAACGTCTTGTCCGTGCCCTTGAGCGCGTCCAGCACCGCCGCGACGGCGGGCGCGTCCACCGCCTCGCTGTTGGTCGTCGCGGTCCAGACGACCGCGTCCAGGTCCTTCACCAGGGAGGCCAGCCCGGCGGTGTCCGCCAGGTCCCCCGCCACGGCCTGGACGCCCCGCTGGGTGAGCTTGTTGCGCGCATCGTCGGAGCGCGCCAGGCCCACGACCTGGTGGCCCGCGCGCATGAGCGCATCCACCACCGCCCCGCCGATGTAGCCCGTCGCGCCCGTGACAAGGATCTTCATGTTCAGCCTCTTCTTGAGTTCAGGTTGAGTCATTGGACAGTCACCCCCACCACCTGGCCGTCATGGGCCCAGGCGTAGGAGCGCAACAGCAGTTGCCACACGACCTCCAGCTCCTCGGCGTCGCGCGGGCCGTAGAGCATGGGCGTCCCGGAGCGCGGATGGGGCATGCCCCAGCCCTGCTGGAACACCTGCCGCGCCAGGTCCGGCGGGAACTTCACGTGCAGGCTGCCGTCCTCCGAAGGGTGGATGTGCGCGAACTCCGTGCCCACCTGGAAGGCCGCCCGGGGCCCTCGCACGGCCTCCGGCCGCAGCCAGAAGGCGCGGGCGCCCGGCACGGAGATGCCGCTGGGCGCCACCGTCACGTCCGGCAGGGCCGCGGCGCGGGTGAAGAGGCGCTCCTGGATGTCCGGGGGGGACACCTGGCTCAGCTGCCGGTGCGCCAGCGGCGTGCCCGGAGGCGCGTCGGTCGTCTCCGGGCGCGGGCCCTTGCGCGCGGCCAGGCGGAAGGACGGCTCCGGCGCCGTGGAGGCCAGCACCCGCGACACGCCCGGCGCCTCCGCGCGGGGCACTTCATTCGCCGGGGGGGTGCAGGCCGTCGCGGCGAACAACAGCGCCACGTGCACCCCGAGGACCTTCCTTCGGGAAACCATGACTTTCCTATAGAGCGGGTTGACGACTGGACACTACGCGCAGGAGGGAAAAGGATTGTTTCCTGGAGGTGACCAATGGAGCACGTCGCGCCCTATTTCACGTTCGCGGAGGTGGTGCGGACCGGCAGCTTCACGGTGGCGGCCCGCTCGCTGGGGTTGTCGAAGGCGACGGTCAGCAAGCAGGTGATGCTGCTGGAGAGCACGCTGGGCGTCCGGCTCCTGCACCGCACCACGCGCAAGCTGTCGCCGACGGCGGAGGGGCACGCGCTGGCCACGCGCTGCCAGCGCATGACGGAGGAGCTGGAGGCGGCCAAGGCGGAGGTGCTGCTGCTGCGGCGCAAGCCGCGCGGCCGGCTGCGCGTGAGCATCCCGATGACGTTCGGGCTCATGCAGGTGGTGCCCGCGATGCCGGAGTTCCTGGAGCGCTACCCGGAGATAGATTTGGACATCCAGCTGGATGACCGCGTGGTGGACCTGGTGGAGCACGGCTTCGACGTCTGCATCCGCATCGCGCAGATGCCGGACTCGTCGCTCGTGGCCCGGAAGCTCGCGTCCAGCCGCCGCGTCATCTGCGCGACGCCCGCGTACCTGAACCGCCACGGCACGCCCCACCGGCCCGAAGACCTGCGGCAGCACCGGTGCGTGCAGTACACCTACCTGGCCTCCGGCACGGCCTGGAAGCTGCGCGGGCCCGACGGCCAGGAGACCCTGGTGGAGACGACCGGGCCGCTGCAGGCCAACAGCAGCCTGGCCCTGAAGACCGCGGTGCTGGGGCACGCCGGCATCGGGCAGTTCCCGCTGTTCGCGGTGGCGGAGGAGCTGCGCGGCGGACACCTGGTGGAGGTGCTGGACGACCACGCGCTGCCGGACCTGTCCATCTGGGCCGTGCACGCCACGCCGGGGCGCACCCTCACCCCGAAAATCCGCGCCTGGGTGGACTTCCTGGCCCGGCGCTTCGCGAGCGACACGGGCTGGAGCCACACCGCCGCGACGAAGCGCGGCTGAGGCACGACGGCGGGCGTCAGCCCTTGCGGGCCGCGCCATCCTTCCAGTCGACGCGCATGCGGAACTTGCTCAGCTGCGCGGAGGCGATCTGCGTGCGCTGGCCGTCCTCCGCGATCTTCCAGGCCTGGCTCTGGGTGAAGATGAGGTTGCGGCCGCTTCGCAGCACGCTCGCCTCGAAGAGGACCTCCGCGCCTAGGGGGGTGGCGGACATCATCATGCTGTTGAAGCTGTTGGTGAGCGCGTACTCGTCGGGCCCCAGCGTGGGCAGGGTGGCCAGCATGCTGACCACGTCGAGCATGGAGTAGATGACCCCGCCGTGCAGGGTGTGGCTCAGGTTGTCGATGGCCTCCGTGACGCGCAGGCGGCACTGGCAGAAGCCGGGGCGCTGCTCAATCAGCCGCAGGCCGCAGTAGCGCTGGTACGCGTGCTCCAGGAGCGCCTGCGAGTGCGCCCGGGCGTGTTCACTCAGGTCCTTCATCGTGTCTCCCGTCACAAGGCCCGTCCGATGACTTCCAGCATGACTTCCCGCGCGCCCCCGCCAATGCCCAGCAGCCGCGCGTCGCGGTAGATGCGCTCCACGACGGCCGGTTCGACGCAGCCGTGCGCGCCCTGGAGCTGGACCGCGTCGTGCGCGATGCGCTCCAGCACGTCCACCGCGGAGTTCTTGGCGATGGCGGCCTGCGCCGGGGACAGCTGCCCCTCCGCCTGCCAGCGCACGGCCTGCTCCACGTACACCCGCACCACGCTCAATTCGGAGTGCCGTTCGGCCAGGCGCTGGCGCAGGACGGACTTGTCCAGCAGCGCCTCGCCGCCCACGCGGCGCGTACGGCAGTGCGCCACCGTGTCGCGCAGCGCCAGCTCCGCGGACGCCACCGCCATCACCGCCAGGTTCAGCCGCTCCTGTTGCAGGCACTGCTGGAGCAGGCGCCCCGCCTCGCGCCCCGCGATGAGCAGGCGCGCGGGCGTCGCGTCGAAGCGCAGGGCGGCGAGCGGCAGGCACCGCCAGCCCAGGCACGACAGCCGCGCGCTGGACAGGCCGGGCGCGGAGCCCTCCACCAGGAACAGCCCCAGGGCGCCCTCGTGGACCGCGCCCACCAGCAGCAGGTCCGCGCGGCCCCCGTTGCAGATGAAGCGCTTCTCCCCGGTGAGCCGGTGGCCACCGTCGTGCGGCTCGGCCCGGCATTCGAAGGCGCGCAGGTCGGAGCCCGCCTGGGGTTCGGTCAGCGCGAGGACGATGCCCTGGTCGCCCTTGAGCACCGCCGGCACCACGCGCGCCGCCACCCGGGCGTCGCTTCCCTGCACCGCCTTGAGGCTGACGAAGTGCGACGCCAGCCCCATGGTGATGCCCTGGGCGCCGCCCAGGGTCAGCTCCTCCACCAGCACCGCCAGCGCCCGGGGGTCGTCGGGGAGTTGCTCCGGGGAGCGCCCCAGGGCCAGCAGGCCCGCCCTGCCCGCCTGCCGGTAGAGCTCCAGCGGGTACTCGCCGTCGCGCTCCCAGGCGTCCACGTGGGGCCGCACGTGGTCGTTGACGAAGGCGCGCACCTGCTCCCGGAACGCTTGCGGCATCGTGTCCGTGCCCACCCTAGAAGACCGTGGTCTGCGCCAGGTGCTGGAAGCGCTGGACGATGGGGGACAGGCGCGCCGGGGACACCTCCCCCTCCGGTTCGAAGTAGTAGAGCTGGGTGAAGTCGTTCATCACCTGGAGCATCTCCCGGGAGCGCCGCGCCGCGCGGATCTCATAGCGCTGGAGCGCCGTCTCCAGGCCAGCGTCGCAGTGCCCCACCAGGGCCTGGGCCAGCATGAAGCCGTTCTCCAGCCCCAGCGTCAGGCCGTAGCCCAGGGTGGGCAGCATCGCGTGGATGCTGTCGCCCAGCATCACCACGCGGCCCCGGAACCACTGGCCCTCGCCGGTGAGCGCCTTGAGCTTGTGGGTGAGGATGTCCTCCTCCGGCGTCTGTCCCATCATCCGCAGCAGGTCCTCCGGCAGCGCCGCGAACAGCTCCAGCAGGCCCTGCCTGTCCAGCAGGGGCTGGTTGCGGTGCTGGTAGGCGGCGAACCAGTAGCGCAGCGAGCTGGCCTTGTTGAGCGGGTACGTCACCACGCGGGAATGGTGGGACGTGAAGATCTGACAGCGGTCGGAGTGCAGCAGGGGCGAGTCGAACGTCACCACGCCCCGGCTGGCCACCAGCCCCGTGTCATGCGGCACGAGGCCCGGGTTGACGAACGCGCGCGTCGTGGACGACACGCCGTCCGCGCCCACGGCCAGGTCGAAGTCGAAGCAGTGGCCGTTGGTGAAGGTGAGGCGCACCTGGTCGCCCACGTTCTCCAGCCGCTCACAGCCCATGTCGTAGTGGATGTCGTCCTCCTCCAGGCTGTCCGCCAGCAGGCGGAACAGCTCCGTGCGAAGGAACATCATCGCCGGGGCGGGCAGGCCCAGGCCGTCCGGGCGCACCGGCTGGCTGTGGATGAGCCGGCCCTGCTTGTCGTGCGTGTCCAGGAACTCGATGGGCTGGCCCCGGGAGAGGAACTTCCGGTCCTTGAGCACGAATCTCAGCACCTGCATGGCCTGCGGCCACACGTAGATGCCCGTGCCCGAGTCCCGGGGTCCCTTGCCCCGCTCGAAGACGACGCAGTCCACGCCCAGGCGCTTGAGCATGACGGCGCAGGCCAGGCCGTTGAGGCCCGCGCCGATGATGGCGACCCTCACGCGGCCTCCTCGCGGGCGCTCCACAGGGGCTGCGAGCCGGAGGAGCGCAGCGAGTACCGGTTCTGCAACAGGCACAGGCTGGTCAGCTCCATCAGCATCGGATCCAACAGGCCCTGCTCATGGGCGCTCAACTGCGGCAGGCGGTGGAGCAGGTCGCGCACGCGGGCCGGGTCGAAGAAGGGCAGCGAGTCCAGCTCCGAGCCGTTCAGCACGTCGCGCACCAACTGGTAGAGCCGGCCCTTCTGCTGGAGCGTGGCCGGGGGCGCGCGGAAGTAGTGCTTCTTGCGCTTGTAGAGGGCATCCGGCAGGTACGACTTCATCGCCTCGCGGAAGACGTACTTCTCCGTGGAGCCGCGCACCTTCATCCAGACGGGCATCTGGCAGGCCAGCTCCACGACGTGGTGATCCAACAGGGGGACGCGGCCCTCGATGCTGTGGGCCATCTCCATGCGGTCGCCCAGCGTGGTGAGCACGAAGTTGGGCAGGTAGGACTTGGCCCACAGGTACATGGACTTGTGGACCGGGTCGCGGCCCTCCAGGTTGCGGTGATCCAGCCGGTCGTAGAACTGGCGGTAGGGGTCCGTGCCCTCGAAGCGCTCGCGGAAGTCCTTGCGGTACAGGGCCTCCAGCGCCTTGAACCAGCCGGCCTGGTTGTCCAGCCAGGACACGCCGTGGCTGAGCTGCTCCACCATCCAGTGGATGTCCTGGGGCATGTCCGGCCGCTGGTAGCCGTTCTCGCTCTCCTGGATGCGCTGGCGCAGCTGGGTGACGAGCTTCGGGTCCTGGCGCTCCGGGTTGTACAGGAGCATGTCGCGGCGGAAGTGCGGGTAGCCGGCGAAGACCTCGTCGGCGCCCTCGCCGGTGAGGACGACCTTCATCCCGGCGTCGCGCACCGTCTGGCTGAGGATGTACTTGGCCACGCCGTGCGCGTTGAAGAACGGCGTCTCGTTGTGCCAGAGGGCCTGCTCGAAGTGGTCCGCCAGGTCGTCCTGGGACACGGCCACGGTGTGGAAGCGCGCCCCGTTGTGCTCCGCGGCCAGCCGGGCGAAGCGGTTCTCGTCGTAGTCGTCCATGTCCGTGAAGGACAGGTTGAACGCGTCCAGGGGCTGGCCCGACAGCTGGGTGGCCACGCCCAGCATGGCGGAGGAATCAATGCCGCCGCTCAGGTAGACGCCCATGGGCACGTCCGCGCGCAGGCGCAGGCGCACGGACTTCTCCACCGCGGCGCGGACGGCTTCAATCATCCCCTGCTCGTCGGAGGGATCCGGCGCGTCCTGGCGGGCGAACTCCATGTCCCAGTAGCGGCCGTGGTGCAGGCCACCGCTGTCGGCCATCACCCAGCACCCCGGCTGCACGCTGCGCACCCCCTTGAAGAGCGTGTGGTCGCGCAGATAGAAGGCGCGGCTGGCGTAGGCGTCCTCGTCCCACTCCGCGGGGACCCCGGCGGCCAGCAGCGCCTTGATCTCCGACGCGAAGTACCAGGCGCCCCGGTGCTGGGCGTAGAACATGGGCTTGATGCCCATGCGGTCGCGCACGGCCAGCATCAGGCGGCGCTGCCGGTCGAACAGCAGGATGGCGAACTCACCGCGCAGCTGCTTGAGCCCGGCGAGGCCGGAGCGGCGGTACAGGTGCAGGGCGATCTCACTGTCGGAGTCCGTCTTGAACTGACAGCCGAGCGCCTGGAGCTCGCGGCGGATCCGCTCGTGGTCGTAGAGCTCGCCGTTGACCACCAGCGTGATGTCACCCTCGTCCGCGACGATGGGCTGCTTGCCGTTGTCCAGACCGATGATGCTCAGGCGGACGTGCCCCAGCACGGCGCGGCCGGCGGGGTCATGCCACAGGCTGCGCTCGTCGGGCCCACGGTGGTGGAGGGTGGTCAGCGCGGTGAGGAGGGCCCGGTCGTCAAAAGACGCGGGGGTACGCTGGTAGACGCCAATGAATCCGCACATAGCAGGCTGCTTCCTTCGAGATAAAACGGGTCCGTCAGCGCCAGCGCCATGAGCGCCCCCAAGGCACCCACGACACGGCGAAGCACATGGCCGTCCGTCCTGGAGACACGTCCAGACCGACCACGGTTTTCTGGCAATGGATTGGAGCCCGCTGGAAGGGAGAACGCGCAGGTGACCGAGCGCCCTTCCAGGAGCGGCTCGTCAGGCGGTCGTCGAATGCATCCCCATACCGCTACAATGTTCTTCCATCACTCCCCCTCTGAAACCACGACCCATGACGGGTCAGGCCGGCGGCTTGATTCATCCCAACCGACCGGCACAGCACATAGCATCCCAAAAGCCAGAGCGATAGCTGAAATATCGTATCAACCGACTTAATCCGGTTAATTCAATGTAACTGGACTTGGGCGTTCCAGAGACACGTCTCCCTCTGGGGAAGGGCAGAAATCGCCTGCCCTTGGGGCTCAACCCAAGGCAGATTACGCCTGCCTTCGGCCATGGCACCCCGTGTATGCATTTGCGGCAATACTTGCCTGTCCTGCGACAGCTTGCCGGCAGATATCGCCTGTCTTTCAATCCAGCCGACTGCGCTTCGTGTCCAGCGAAGGCCCGTCCCCGCCGCCAGCAATGACAGACATCCCGGGAGCGGGCCGGGACGGTGGCGACCTTCCGGGCCGCCGCCACGCGCGGGGCGTGCCCCGTCCCCCCGGGATGGCCTACGCTCGGCCCCCATGAGCTTCGCCGACAAGCTGCGCCCCTGGCTGCCCCTGCACGAGAACGGCGTCAGCCGCGCCGTGCACTTCCTGGGGGCCTACCTCTTCACGTTCTCCCTGCTCGTGCCCCTGTCCTGGGTGCACCTGCCGGTGCCCGGGGTGGCCCTCACCGCCGCGCACCTGCTGGCGCTCGCGGTGGTCCTCTACGCCGTGACGCTGGAGTGGACCGCGGGCCTGCTCATGGCGCTGCCGCTGGTGCCCACCCTCATGGCCGCGGAGGCGGTGGCCCGGCTGCCCACCGGCACCGCCGTGGGCGTGGCCGTGGGCGTGATGGTGGCGCGGTTCGCGCTGGTGGTGGGCGCGCACGTCGTCTTCGAGAAGAAGACCCACGGGCTGTCCCTGGGCGGCCCGCTGCTCTTCTTCATCGAACCCGTGTACCTCATCACCCTGGTGCTCTTCTCCATGGGCCTCAAGCGCGACCTGTACGCCCGGGTGACTTCGGCCAGCGGCGGGACGGCCCCCTCGCGCTGAGCGCGGGCCCCTGCTGCGTCAGCGGGGCTCGACGAGGAGCCGCGCCTCATCCCAGACGAGCCCATGGCGTCGCAGGAGGTCCTCAATCCCCGCCCCCGCCGGGGGTGGATGGGCCAGGGCCTGGAACCCGATGAGGTGCACGGTCCGGTCGGAGGCCGCGGAAGCCAGGATCGCGCCGTCGGGTGAGAAGGCCAGCGCCGACAGGAAGCCCTGCTGCCCCCTGACCCGCCCCATCAGCTCCCCGGAGGGCAGGCCCCAGACCTTCACCTCCGCGTCCAGGCCCCCCGAGGCCAGGAACCGCCCGTCAGGTGACAGGGCGAGGGACAGGACCCCGACCGTGCCCTCATCCATCGCCATCAACGGCTGGCCCGTCACCGCGTCCCAGAGACGGATGGGTTGCCGCATGCCGGCCGTCACCAGCCGGTCACCGGACGGGGTGAACGCCACCGCCCGGACCCGCTCCCCTGCTTCGAGTCGCAGCAACGGCTGACGCGTGTCCACGTCCCAGGTCCGCACGGTCATGTCCGCGCCGCCCGACACCAGCCGGCGCCCCGTCCCATCGAAGGCCAGGGCCCAGAGCTTCCCGGTGTGCCCCTGGAGCCGCCCCGCGGGCGTGCCCTCGGGCAGGGACCAGAGGTGGAGGTCCGGGTCTCCCGCGGCGGCGAGCAGCTTCCCATCCGGACTGAAGGCCACCGCGCGCACGGAGCCCTTCACGCCCGACAGCTCCAGCAGCGGTCGGCCCGAGCCGGCCTCCAACACCCGCACCCTCCCCTTCAAGGTGCCCGCCGCGAGGAGCCTCCGGTCCGGGCTCACTGCGAGCGACACCGTGGCCTCCGTCCCCTCCGCGCTTGAGACGACGCTGTTCCAGTCCGCGACGCGCCACCGTCGCAGCCCGTCCTCCGCGCCGGAGATCAACTCCTGCTCCTGGGAGAACGCCAGCGCCTCCACCCAGGCCCCATGTCCGCGAAGGAGCGTGTCCGGCGGTGCACCCGGCCGGGACCAGACCTTGAGGACGCCATCCATCCCGCCGGAAGCGAAGGTGCGCCCGTCGGGAGACAGCGCGACACACATCACGAATCCCCGATGCGCCTCCAGCCGCTCCACCAGGGCTCCGCCACGCGCGTCGACGAGCTGGACACGCCCATCCCACCCCGCCTGGACGACGAGCGTGAACGCGGGGTCGATGGCGGCGGCCGACACATCCCCGCTGTTTCGCAGGACGTCCACGAGCTGCCCCGACCGCGCATCCCAGAAGCGCAGCGCGTGGTCGGCCGCGGCGGTCATGATCCGCTGTCCATCCAGGGAGAAGGCCCCCGACTCCACCTTCTCCCCGTGACCGACGAGGCGGTGCGCTTCCTTGCGCGTCTCCAGGTCCCAGACCCGCGCGCTCCGGTCCATGCTCGTGGAGAGCAGTCGCTTCCCATCCGGGGAGAAGGCCACCGCGATGACGTGCTCGTCATGTTCGAAGCGAAGGTGCTCCGTGCCGGTGGCCAGGCCCCAGACGCGGACCGCCTTGTCCAACCCTCCGGAAGCCAACCGGTCGCCCGAGGGGGAGAACGCCAGCCCCCGCACGACGTCCGCATGTCCCTGCAACAGCGCCACCTGGCGTCCCTGCCGCCAATCCCAGACACGAACCTCCCCAGGCCTGCCGGCGGACGCCAGCCAACGCCCGTCCGGCGCGAAGGCCACGGCATGCACCTCCGCCGTGTGCCCCTTGAGCTCCGCCAGCAGGTCCCCGCGCTCCACATCCCAGAGCCGGACGATGGCGTCGTAGCCCGCGGAGGCCAGCACCCGCCCATCCGGAGAGAACGCCACGGCGAGGACGGAGCCTTCGAACGACTTCGTCCAGCGCAGCGTGGAGGCCCGGCCCGACGCCTGCCCCTGTCCCCACCGGGCCGCCAGCGAGTCCTGGGAGGCCCGAGCGATCGCGAAGGAGGCCGCCGCCACGCCCCAGCGCCGGGACTCGACCGCCGCCTCGCCCTTCGCCAGGTAGATGCGGGCCCGCAGGTCCCGCGCCACTGTGTCGTCCCGGTCCTTCGCGCGGGTGGTCTCGTGCGTCGCGCACGAGGCGAATAGCAACGCCAGGACACCCCAATGCGGCTTCAGGCTCTTCAAGGGACGCGCCCCTCCGGAAGGCATGGACGCGGAGCCTAGTGGACGGGGCTCCTCCCATGAACGGTGGGCGACCAGGCGACCAGACGGAGGAGGCGATGCGAAGGCTGGCGCGGCCCCCACCTTGTCCCTCCGCGCGGCGGCCACAGGTTTGGGAGGATGGTGCGCGCAGCCCGTCAGGAGGACTCCATGCCCGACAAGCAGCCCCCCGACAAAACCAGGAAGGACCCGCGCGAGGACAAGCGCCCCATGACCGTCCAGGGGGAGTTCATCCGCGAGGAGCCGGACCCCGCACGCGCTCCCCAGAAGGCTCCGTCAGCTTCGGCGGAGAGCGCGGCGCAGCGGGGCAAGCTCCGGACGGGGAGGTAGCGCGCGATGGCAGCCGTCACCAGGAAGACGGGGGGCCATGACAGCCCTCGAAAGCGCGCGCCCACCCGGAAGACGTCCACCGCGTCCCATTCACCGAAGCAGCGACGCTGGTCCCAGTCGGTGACGGAGCACAGCGACGCGATGACGCTGGAGGATCGGATCTTCACGCGCTCCCCGAAGGAGATCGCACGCTCGGTGAAACGCTCCGCCGAACGCAGCACCCGGCGGAAGGCCTCTCCGTTCCAGTCCGCCATGTCGATGCTCACGTTCTACGGCAACCGCGCGGGGCGGAACCTCCCGGCCTCCCGCAAGCGCGCGCTCCAGGAGGCCAAGGAGGAGCTGCGCAAGCTGTACCACCGGCCCTCCAAGTCCCCGTAGACACAGGGGCTTTCGCGGCGCGGACGGCGGGCGGAGGGGCGCAGGCGGGCCAGCCTCTCGTCTTCGGAGAATCAAGCAACTCCCGGGGCATCCGGCGCGATAACCCTTCGCAAAGGACCCCCCATGACCAAGATCAAGTCTCCGACGGGATTCGTTTCAACGCCCAAGACGGCGCAGAAGAGCGCCACGACCGAGGGCAAGCCCGCGGGCGCGCCCGAGCTGAAGAAGGCCCTCAAGCGCCCGGGCGACTCCTTCGAGCAGGCCCCGAAGGCCGGCAAGGATGGCCTCAAGGTCAATGACCGCGTCATCGTGAAGGTCATCGCGGACGAGCCCACCACCCCCGTCAAGGGCGGCGGGGACTCCGGCCTGAAGATCGATGATCACATCGTGAAGGTCATCGCGGACGAGCCCACCAACCCCATCAAGGGCGGCGGGGACATCGGCTTCAAGGGTGATGTCGGTGGCGCCAAGGGCGACTTCAGGGACGACATCGGCTTCAAGGGCAACATCGGCGGCAAGGGCGACTTCAAGGACATCGGCTTCCCGCGCGGGCCCATCAAGGTCATCGCTGACGAGCCCACCACCCCCGTCAAGGGCGGCGGCGACAGCAAGATCAAGGACATCGATGACGGCGTCATCGTGAAGGTCATCGCCGACGAGCCCACCAACCCGATCAAGGGCGGCGGCGACAGCAAGATCAAGGACATCGACGACGGCGTCATCGTGAAGGTCATCGCCGACGAGCCCACCAACCCCATCAAGGGTGGCGGCGACAGCAAGATCAAGGACATCGACGACGGCGTCATCGTGAAGGTCATCGCCGACGAGCCCACCAACCCCGTCAAGGGTGGCGGCAACCTCGAGGGCGTCCTGAAGGTGAGGATGGACACCCCCGACCTCGTCGGCGGCAGCGCGAAGCCCCCGGAGCGCAAGCCGCTGGAAGGCAACGTGCTGAAGGTGAGGATGGACACCCCCGACCTCGTCGGCGGCAAGGCGAAGCCCCCGGAGCTCAAGCCGTTGGAAGGCAACGTGCTGAAGGTCCGCATGGACAGCCCGTTCTAGGCAGCCTCCTGGCGGAGTCACGGTCCTCATGGCGTCCAAGAAGAAGGTCGTGCTCATTGGCTCGCGGACGGATGACGCCACCCGCTTCGTCGCTGAAGCGGTGGAGCGTCGGCGCGCGCGAGCCATCGTCGTGGAGACCGACCGGGTGCCCGACTCCGCCACGCTGAGCTGGGAGGACGGCGACGTGCTCTGGGACGGTGAATGTCTCAGCGACCTGCGCTCGTTCTACGTCAAGACCCTCCGCCTCTCGCTCCCGGTCCCCGAGGCCGAAGCCCTGTCCGCGCGGAACTTCCCGCGCTGGCAGGAGCAGTACCTCGCGGAGCGGGAGCGGCAGTCGCTGCTGCACTCCGTCCTGCGCTCGCTCAACAAGCGCGGGTGCTCGTTCATCAACCCGATGGAGGCGGTGGAGCTGCACTACCTGAAGCTCCACCAGCTGGCCCTGCTGCGGCGGCACAAGATTCCCGTGCCCGCCAGCCTGGGCACCGCCTCCGCGGACGCGGTGCGGGAGTTCGTCGCCCGCCACAAGGCCGTCATCTACAAGCCGCTGGGCGGCGGCGCGCTCGTGCAGAAGATTGGCGAAGCGGACCTCACCGAGGAGCGGATGGCGCTGCTCGCCAACTGCCCGGTCCTCTTCCAGCAGCAGATCCACGGCGACGAGTTCCGCGCCTACGTGCTCGACGGCGAGCCCGTGGCCGCCTTCCGCATCCCCACCGAGGGCGTGGTCGACGCGCGGCAGAACCTGGACAAGGTGAAGCCCGGCCGCCTGCCCAAGGAGGCCTGGGAGCTGTGCATCCGCGGCGCGAAGGCGCTGGGCATGGTCTTCACGGCGGTGGACCTGCGCCGTACCCCCGAGGGCGACTTCGTGGCCCTTGAATTCAACCCCACTCCCGCCATCTCCTTCTTCGATGATCCGCGCGACGGAAAAGTCATCACCCGACTCGCCAGCCACCTGGTCGCCAAGGCCTGAGCGCCCCAGCGGCTTCTTCATCGCGAACCTGGCCGACAGCGTCTTCGGCCCCGTTCGCGCGAAGCCGCCGAGCGCGTTCCCCCCTTCCGCGACCGGGTGGTCCCCCCTCGCGGGCGCATCCCCGAAGTTGCACGACGCCATCCGCCACGAGTTCGTCTCCGGTGGACGGGTGCCGCACGTCTGCCTCCAGCGCGTGCTCCTGCCCGAGCGCGCCGAGGCCATGCACCAGGCGCTCCGCGACGCCCACTTCCAGCGCCACCACCACGGGCCCTATCCGCTGCACATCGCGCCCCTGGCGCAGCAGGCGCCCGGCGTCCTGACGGACTTCTGCGCTTGGCTCGCGAGCGAGGACGGCGCGGACTTCCACGCGGCGCTCGTGGACTGGCCGCAGAAGCTGGAGACCCGGCAGGTCCAGGTGTCGCGCATGGACGTGGGCGAACAATTCCCGGAGCACCGGGACACGGACGAGGAAGGGCTCGCGGTCGTCTACAACTTCACCCGGCCCTGGGAGCAGGGCTTCGGCGGGGTCCTCACCTTCCCGCACCCGGACGGCGACCGGGACCTGATGCGCGTCCCGCCCATCTTCAACTCGGTGTTCATCTTCCGCGCGGTGGACGCACCCCACCGCGTGACGGAGTGGCTGCCTGCGGCGCAGGGCCACCAGCGCTACTCCATCACCGCCTTCATGCTCGCGAAGCAGTGAGCCAGGGAGCGGGCGGTCCGCTAGGCTGCCCGCCCTCACCCGAAGGCCCGGAGCCCCACACGCGTTCAGCGTGAGGGATCCAGCGGAGGCTCGACATGACACTGACGGAACGACCGGACCAGGACGCGCCTTCGCGGAAGCCCCAGGGGGGGCTGTCCCCTGAGCGACTCGCGGACGTGACCGCCGTCCTCCGGGGCCCCGTGGATCAGGGCAAGCTGCCCGGCCTCGTCGCCCTGGTGGCGCGCGACGGGCACGTCCACGTCGACACGCTGGGCGTGCAGGACCTCCAGTCCGGCGTGCCCATGCGCCGCGACACCCTCTTCCGCACCGCGTCCATGGCGAAGCCCATCACGGCCGTGGCCACGCTGATGCTGGTGGAGGACGGGGTGCTGCAGCTCGATGGCCCCGTGGACCGGTGGCTTCCGGAGCTGGCGAACCGCCGCGTCCTGCGCGCGCTCGACGCCCCGCTCGACGACACCGTTCCGGCGCGCCGGTCCATCACGGTGCGCGACCTGCTGACCCTGCGGCTGGGGATTGGCGCGGTGATGGCGCCACCGGACACGTACCCCATCCAGCGCGCGATGCAGGAGGCCGGGGTGGCGCCCGGCTTCGAGCCGATTCCCCACCCGCCCGACGAGTTCATGCGACGGCTGGGAGCGCTGCCGCTCATCCATCCACCCGGAGAACGGTGGATGTATCACACCGGCTTCGAGGTCCTGGGCGTGCTGGTCGCGCGCGCCTCCGGGATGTCGCTCGAGGCGTTCCTGAGCGAACGCCTCTTCAAGCCCCTGGGCATGCACGACACCGCGTTCAGCGTCCCGGAGGCGAAGCTGGACCGGCTGTCCACGGCGTATCAGCGCGACGCCGACACCGGGGCGATGACGGTCGTGGACACGCCCCGGACGGGGCGGTTTTCACGTCCTCCCACCTTCCCTGCTGGCGGAGGACAGGGAGGTGGGCTGGTGACGACCGCCGACGACTTCCTCACCTTCTGCCGGATGCTGTTGAACGCGGGCCGCCACGGCGCGACGCGCATCCTGTCGCCTGGGAGCATCCAGGAGCTGCTGACGGATCAGATTCCCCCCGAGCAGAAGGATGCCTCGCCCTTCTTCCCGGGCTTCTGGGACACATCCGGCTGGGGCTTCGGGGGCGCCGTCACGACACGGCCGGATGGCATCTCCCCCACGGCCGGTCGCTTTGGCTGGGCGGGCGGCTTCGGCACCACCTTCTTCATCGACCCCCGACAGGGCCTTGCGGCCATCCTGCTGACCCAGCAGCTCATGGGCGGCCCCGACGACGAAGCCTTCGCCGTGGCCTTCTCGAAGGCGGCGTACGCGGCGCTCGGCTAGAGCGCGGAGGCGGGCGTCGCCGCGCCGGCCTGGGCGCTCTGGGAAGCAACCTGCGTCCCGCCGCGCGCGGCGGCATCCAGGTTCGCGAGCCCCTTCTCGAAGTCCTTGCCCAGCATCGTGTCCATGTTCATGACGAGCGAGAACGCCTTGCCCATCAGGGTGTTCTCCCCCTCCATGCGCCAGCTCACCCGGGTGCCGCCCTCCACGGGCATGAGCGTGAAGACGGTCTGGTTCGTCGCGGCGAACGGCTTGAAGAACTCCAGCTTGAGCACGACGCGCTCCCCGGGCCGGCTCTCCACGATGATCATGCGCCCCGAGCCGGCCTTGCCGCCGCCTTCCCAGGTGTAGCTGGCGCCCTGCCCCGTGGCGGGCCCCTCGAAGGACTTGCTCAGGCCCGGCGCCAGTTCAAAGCGGTACGGCGACCAGGCGTCGAACTGGCGCAGGTCGTTGATCATCGCGAAGACGACGTCCGGGGAGGCGTGGACCTGGGCGTTGCGCTCGACGCTGAAGCGGTCCGGGCGGGTGGCGATGAAGGCCCCCAGCGCGATGAGGAGGACGAATGCAGCGACGGCGAGCTTGATGGCCATGGGGCGGCTCCTGTTCTGGAAGTAGCGCCTCCCGGGTGGCTCCCAGGAGGCTTCATCTTCACGTCGAACGAGGGGCCGCGAATTCGACACGGCATTTCTTCCGGTGCTCCCGCGAGAGTGAGGAGGTCCCCCCGACCGGGAAGTCGTACCCCGGCCTACCCCATCGCCCCGCCGGGTCCACCAGAAGTGACGGGCGTCGCGTTAGAGCGAAGTGGCCCAACGGGTGTTGGTGTCGCTCTGGAAGCGGTGCAGGGGGCTGCCGGCCTGGCTCACCAGGATGACGTCGGACCCATCACCCAGGCGGACCGTCACAATCACGGAGTTCATGTTCCAGTTGTCGCCGGTTTCGAAGGGGTTCGACTGGCCGGAGGTGAACTGGATGGAGAAGTCCAGCAGGAGCCCCTGATAGATGCCGCCCGGCGCGGTGTGGGTCACGGTCTTCGTGGAGTAGTTGGGCCACTCGGCGCCGTTGTTCAGGTTCACGCTGGTGACGAACTGCTGGCCGTCCTCGCGCATGTACCGGAACAGGGCCACGGCCTGGCTCGCGTTGCGCAGGTTGTCCCCGCCCGTGCCGATGGTCACCTTGAAGGAGACGACGCGGTTGGCGTCATCGACGGCGAACGCCTCACCGGGCGACAGGGTGACGACGGCCACCGCGAAGGCGGCGACGAGGGTGGCGAAGGCGCGGCGGGAGACAGCGCCCAGGGAGCGGATTCCAGTCATGACAGGCTTCTCTCTTGATGGGGAGTGGGACGGACACGTCACCCGCCACCTCCCAAGGGTGCGGGCTCCAAACACCCTGCCGGCAAGCCCCGGACGCGAACACTGCCAATCTTCTTGCACTGCCCCGGACGCGGCGGTGGCGCGATACCCGCGCGCATGGTCCGACACCTCCCGCTCCTGCTGATCATCGGAGTGCTCTGGAGCGCCTCCGCCCGGGCCGCGCCGCCGCCGGGCTTTGGCGAACATCCCGAGGCGCTGCGCGTGAAGCTGGTGACGTTCGGTCCAGGGCAGGACGCCCACCAGCTCTTCGGACACAGCGCGCTGTGGATCGAGGACACGCGCCTGGGCGCCGATGTCCTCTACAGCTACGGGATGACGACGCAGGAGGGACAGGGCAGCCCGCTCCATTTCCTCGTGCGGCATCAGCCGTTCTGGTCCGCGCGCCTCCCGGTGGCGCACACGTTCGCCGGCTACCAGCGTCAGGACCGCTCCATCCATGTGCAGGAGCTGCGGCTCCCCTTGGAAGCGCGACGGCGGCTGCTGGCCCGGCTGGAGCGGGACGTGCGCCCCGAGCACCGCCTCTACGCGTACCACCCCACCGACAACAACTGCGCGACGCGCGTGCGGGACGCCCTGGACGAGGCACTGGCAGGGGCACTCCGGAGTGCTTCCAGTCTCCCCGCGCGCTTCACCTGGCGCGAACACCTGCGGCAGCACGTGCGACACCACCCGGTCCTGGGCCTGCTGCTGTTGACGTGGGTGAACGCCGTCATGGACATGCCCAGGACGCGCTGGGAGGAGGCCTACGTGCCCCGGGAGCTGGCGCGGATGCTGGACACCACCTCCGTGCCGGATGGACGGGGTGGCCACGTGGGCCTCGTAAGCCACCGCGCGGACGTCCACATCTCGCGCTCGCGCCCGTTGCCCGAAGGGGCTGACTCCGCCGCCCTCCCTCGCCTCTTCCTCCTGGGAGCGGCCGTCGCTCTCGGAGCCATCCTGCTCTCCGTCCTCCGTGAGCGCGGCACGACGGAGGGAGCCCGCCTTGCGTTCGGCCTGTACCAGGCCCTGTTCGGGCTGACGTCCGGCGCGGTGGGACTCCTGGGACTGCTGCTGACGTGCGTCTCCGAGCACGCCGCCCTGCGTGGAAACGCGAACCTGCTGCTGTTCAACCCGCTCGCGCTCGCGCTCGTCCCGTTGGGCGTTGGGGTGGCGTTCGGGAGCCGACGCGCGGAGCGGTGGACGCGCGCCTGCGTGGGAGGGCTCACGGGCTGCGCCCTGCTCGCGGTGGCACTGGAGCTGCTGCCCGCCTCCGCGCAGGACCTCCGGGAGCCGCTGGCGTTGATGCTCGTCGCCCACCTGGGCTTCGGGGTGGCCTGGGGACGCCCGTGGCACCGGGGCGCCAGGGCGGCTCCTCGGCTGGAGGCGCGGCCCCAGCGAGGCTGAGGACTCAGCCGCCAGACGGCAACAGCACGTCGACCCGTGCGCCGCCTCCCGGAGGGCTGGAGGCGAACAGGGAGCCGCCGCTCGCCTCGACCAGGCCTCCCACCAGGAGCATGCCCAGCCCCGAACCGTCGCGCTTCGTCGTGCCACCCCAGGGGCGCGCGCCCTCCAACACGCCCGCGCGGAAGCCGGGGCCGTCATCGCTCACGCGCAGCCGGATCAGCAGGGGGTTGCCATCCGGCTCCACGCTCACCCGGACCGTGCGGGCCCCGCGCTGGCCGTCGCCTTCGCAGGCGTTCACGAGCAGGTTGGTCACCACGTGGGACAGGCCCCGCTCCCCTCCGACGATGCGGGCACGCGGCGCCTGCCCGCGCGGCAGGTCGGGCGCCTCCGTCCCGACGACGATGTGGACGTGGGAGAAGCGCGACCGGACCACGTCCGCCGCGTGGCGCAGCGTGGCGCCAACGTCCACCAGCGCTGCTTCGTCGATCATCGCCAGCTCGCCCAGCGTGCGGGACTTCACGCTGGACACGAAGTCTCCCAGCTCGCGCAGGTCCTGCACGAGCCCCTGGGCGTAGCGCGAGCACGCGGCGTTGCCGGGGTCCCGCACGAGCAGGTCCGCGCGAAGGCGCGCCGAGGACAGCAGCGTCCTCACGTCATGGTGCTCCCGCAGCAGCAGGTCCAGGTGCCGGCGGGTCCTCTCGACGCGGGCGCTCTCGCATCCCGCCTTGAGCACCATCCGCCGGGCGACGTCGCAGGCCATGGAGGCCACCGCCCCCACGCTGCCGATGAAGATGAAGAGCAGCGCCACCTCCGACGCGCCGTAGGTGGCGAAGCGGGCGTTGAGGTGGAGATCCAACGCGACGAGTCCCCCCGTCAGCAGGAGGTTGGCGGCGGTGCCCGCCCAGGCGGCCCGGGGGGACAGTCGCAGCGCGGTGATGAACACGACCGCGATGGCGGCGGCGGGGTCCGGCATGCGCAACAGCCCCGTGTAGTGGGGGCCGTGCCACACCAGCGTGGACAGCAGCGAGGCATGGGCGAGCACCGCGTCCAGCACCGCGGAGGCGACCAGCAACCCGGGGCCGAACAGGCGCCGCCGGGCCGCCCGCATCGCGACCGCGGACAGCGCGATGCTGAAGCACAGCACGGGCAGTTGCACCAGCGCGGCCGGCACGCCGCCCTCCGCGTGGATGCCGCCCAGCAGCAGGAAGCGCGTCAGCACCAGCCCGCAGAACACCATGCGCACCGCGCTCACCAACGCCTCTCCGTCGTTGGAGGCGTCGGACAGCACCCGGTGGGCAATCTGTTCCGGCGTGGCCGGCGGAGGCTGTTCAGACATAGGTGGTAGGTTTCAAGGGGTGGGACGGGTGCGACATCTCTTGCTGGTGGAGGATTCGGAGCGGCTGGCCACGGTGCTGGAGGACGCGCTGCGCCCCCACGCCGAGCACATCACCCATGTGACGACGCTCGCCGCGGCCCGACAGGTGCTGAAGGAGCGGCCTCCGGACGCCGTGCTGCTGGACGTCAGCCTTCCGGACGGCACCAGCGACACGCTGCTGGAGGACCTCCAGGCGGTGGAGCCCCTGCCGCACGTCATCGCCATCAGCGGCAACGCCACCGCCGAACAGGCCTTCCGGCTGGCGTCGGGAGGGGTGCGGGCCTTCCTCCCCAAGCCCCTGGACCTGGCCCTGCTGGAGGAGGTGTGGACGCGGACGCTGTCGCGGCCTCCGGACCTGGTGCACGCGCTCAGGGCGAGCGCCGGACAGGTGCCGCTGCACCAACTGGAGGGCGTCGTCCGCGACACGCTGGTGGACGAAGCCCTGGCGAAGTCCGAGGGCAGCGTGCGCGGCGCGGCGAAGCTGCTGCGCATCTCGCGGCAGCTGCTCCAGCACATCCTCAACGCCCGGAAGTGATGTCACGAGGCCCGGCATCAGCCTGTCTCCCTTCCGCCTGCTCCGGAGCCGCTCCCGGTACGCGGCAGGCCACGCGTAACCCTTCAAGGGCCGTACCAACCAACCCCGGACGACGCGGCGGCAACACTTGCCTGGGACGACATGGGCGCGAGGCAGGGAGTCACCCCGCCTTCGTGGACTGGCAGGCAACAGCAGCGCGCTCCCCGTGGACGGGGAGGCAACAAGGCGTGGCCTACTTCCCGGAAGGGCGGAGGCGCTCCAGCCGCGCCTTCTCCAGCTTCGCGGCGACGCCCACGCTGCGCCCCGCGAGGTTCGCGACGACGTATTGCACGGAGCTGCCCAGCACCTGCGCGCTCTCCGACAGGGTGAGGCCGTACTCCTGCTCCAGCCACTGCGTGAGCCCTTGCGTCGCGGAGCGCAGCGCGTCGTCCAGGGAGCCGCCCTGGCCCAGCGCCATCAGGTGCGTGGGGGACTCCACCCGGGGCGTCATGGGCGGCGGCTTGCCGTGCACGACGTCCACGGTGAACTCGACGTCCATGGACGTCTCCAGCGCGTACTGCGACGTCTCACCGTCGCCCTGCGCGGCGTGCGCGTCCCCCAGGTAGAGCAGCGCGCCGGGCTGGGACACGGGCAGGAAGACGGTGTTGCCCTCCACCACCTCGTTGAAGTCCATGTTGCCGCCGGCACGGCCCGTGTCGCCGGTGGACGCGGACGCGGATCCGAACCCTGGCGCCACCGCCAGTCCGCCCAGCATGGGGCGCAGGGGAACGGTGAAGTGCTTCAGGCGCTCCGTCGGCGTCTCCGGGCTCGCGACGCCGCGCTCCAGGTCCAGCTTCCAGCGCACGGGCCTGCCCAGGCCCGTCGCCTTCGCGGCCAGGCCCGGCGTGAGGGCCCGCCCCACGATGCTGTCCAGGCTGTCCGCGAACGTCCGGTTCAACCGCAGGCGCTTGAGCCGGATGACCAGGGTGTCCCCCGGGTTCGCCGTGGCGATGAAGAAGGGCCCTGTCTGCGGATTGCCGAAGAGCGCGCGCGTGACGCCCTGCTCGTCCATGCCGCCAGAGTCGAGCGTCGTGGTGCGCACGGTGTCTCCGGGCCAGACCGTGAGGACCGGCGCGCGGTGGGCGGAGAACTCGTTGGACCAGGTGGTGGGCTTGAACGTGTGCACGCGCGGGGGCCCGGCCGGGCGCCGCGGCAGCAACCGCGCCGTGAAGGCGTGCGGCAGCCGCGTCTTCGGGTTGTTGCTGTCGGGATAGTCCGCGGTGCCGCGGAGCGCGTCCCCTGTCACCTTGCCGCTGAAGACATACGTCTGCTTGCGCGAGTCCGTGACGACGAAGCGCAGGTCGTTGCCCACGCGCTCCCCTTCCAGCGCGTCGCCGTCCAGCTCCCCGGTGAGGCGCTTCCCGGAGCGCTCGAGCGTGAGCGTCTGGTACGCGGGGTTGCCCCACAGGTCGGTCGTCACCAGCCAGGACTCGGGGGCGGCGAACACGGCCGTCGGCAGGCAGCAGAGGAGCAGGACGAACGGTCGGAGCATGTGCGAAGGCACTGTAGCCCGCGCGCTCAGCGCAGCCGCTGTCCAAAGGCGCGAAGCCGGTCGCGGGCCTTCAGCAGCTTCTGCCTGGGGATGGAGAACACCGCGCGCACGCGCTCCGGGTCGCCGCACCACGCGCCGCCGTTGAGCACCACGTGGGTGTGCTCGTAGACGATGCGGGGCAGGTTCTCCGGCGTGAGCTTCACCCCGTCCACGGTGCGGCCCAGCCAGGCCGTCATGGGTGGCGCGAGGAAGAGGCCTCCCGCCTCGGTGGACTCCGCGCGGCCGTCGTCGGGCAGCGCCTCGGCCAGCAGCGCGCGCTTCTCCGCCAGGTCGCGCCGCATCCTCGCCAGGAAGGCCCGGAGCGCCTTGTGGCGCGCCGGATAGAGCAGCTGTCCGTCCGGGCCTCGCGCATGGGCCGCGTACAGGTACGCCGCCGCGCGCGCGGTGGGCGCGTGCAGCACGCCCGGGGCGCTGTCGCGCAGCGCCGCCACCAGGGCCCGGTCCTTCGTCGCGAGCCAGCCCACGCGCAGGCCCCCGGCCGCGAACTCCTTGGACAGCCCGCCCAGGAGCACCGTGTGCGCGCCGATGCCGGGCACCGCGCCCTCCAGCGTCACCGGGCTGTGCACCGTCTCCGCCGTGGGGTTGGTGAGGTTCACCAGCCCGAAGATTTCATCCGACACCCACAGGCAGCGCTGCTCCACCACGTACGTCGCCAGCGCCATCAGCTCCTCGTGGGAGAGGTAGTGGCCCGTGGGGTTCGCCGGCTGGGACAGCACCACCGCGTCCGGCGCCCCGCCGCGCGCGCGGCGCGACAGCAGCGTGGAGAGCGGGCCTGAGTCCACCTCGCAGCCCGCCGCGAGGAACGTGGGCGCCAGCACGCCGTAGCAGGGCGTGACGAGGAACACGCGCGGCACCCGCCCCAGCCGCTTGAGCAGCGCCACGCCCAGGTGGTGCATGAGGGGCCAGACGCCGGGGGCCACGACCACCTCCTCCGCGGCGTAGCGGGCGCCTCGCGTCTCCAGCAGGAAGGCGGCCACCGACTCCGCCAGGCCCGTCTGCGCGGCGTCCGCGCGCGGGGCGACGCCGGCCGCGATGAGGCCTTCAATCAGCGGCAGCGGCAGCGGGCCTTCGTTCTCGCCGTAGTCCAGGCGCACGAGCTCCGGGTCGTCCTCGCGGAAGAAGCGGGGGGCGAACGCGGGCAGCGTGGAGAGCCGGGCGATGCGCTGCGCGCGGGGCAGCGGCACTTCGGGCGCGCGGGGCGGCGTGGGCGGCTCGGGCTCCGCGAAGGCCATCCGGAAGGCGAGCAGTTCGGAGAAGGTGCGCTCGTAGAACCACTCCGCGAAGACGCTGATGCGCGAGTACGTCACCTCCGCGGCCACCTCCAGGTCGGCGCGAAGCGGCTCGGGCACGGGCAGCAGCAGCGTCAGCTCCAGGTCCGGCCACACCGCGTTCTTGATGAGCCCGTACAGGATGACCAGGTTGGGCGCCTGCGGCGTCCGGGCCAGGAACTCGAAGAGCGTGCGCGGCTCCACCTCCCCGGTGATGTTGAAGAAGGCGCTCTCGTCCAGCACCACCCAGATGCCGCGCCGCGCGGCCTCCGCCACGATGTCGCGCAGCACCGCGAGGTTCGTGCGCTCCCCCGGCTCCACCGTCAGGAGCACGGCCTTCACGTCGAAGGCGGTGAGCAGGCGGCGGATCTCCCCCAGCGCGTTGTGCGTCACCGCGGCGCGCACGCCCGCCTTCTCCAGGGCCCGGGCGTAGAGCGGGTGCAGGCTGCGCGACACCAGCACCGTGTCGCCGGGGTCGCAGGTGGCGAGCAGCAGCGAATAGACGGCCTGCTCGCGCTCGGGGGCGACGAACAGGGAGTCCTCCGACAGGCGCAGGCCGAAGTGGCGGTCCAGGTAGCGGGCCACCAGCCGGCGGAAGGACGCGTCCCCGGCCTCGTGCGCGTAGGGCAGGTGTGGCGACTGTGACAGCCGCTCCGCGAGCGCCGTGACGAAGCCCAGTTGTTCGGCGGACGCGGTGCCCAGGTCCAGCTCCTCCTGGAGCGCCGCGATGCCCAGGGAGCGCAGGGCGGCGCGCAGGGCCAGCGTTTCACGGGGCAGCGACAGGTTCGCTTCCCACACGGCCACCTCGTGCCAGATGGGGTGGCCCGCCTGGAGCCAGCCGAGCGCGGTCGCGGCGCGCAGCGGCTCCGGGCTGTGGGCCTCCATGAAGAACTCGAACTCGCGCCCGGTGCGCTGCTCCAGGGACACCAGGGGACGGATGTCCGTGTCCGCCGCCTGCATCACGCGGCGGGCCACGCGCACGCGGGTGGTGAAGCCGCGCCGGGTGAACATGCGCGCGATGATGGCGCGGCCCGGGCGGCCCGCGAGGTTCAGCAGCAACCGTCCGCCGGCGTGGAGTCGCTCCGGGGCCTCGTCCAGCAGCCGCGCGATGAGGCCCAGGCCGAAGTGGTCCTCGTAGACGTTCTGGAGCGAGGTGTAGTTGGACAGGTCCAGCAGGGCCTGCTCATCCGCCTGCGCCAGCTCCGCCGGCAGCTCGTCGCCGCGCAGCACCTGGGGGATGCACCCGACGATGAAGTCCCAGTCGGGCTTCTGGGGCAGGCCGCGCAAGAGGTCGCTCTCCCCGAAGGACAGCCGCGACACCAGGTGTTCGTCGCCATTGAGCCACGCGTTGCAGAGGCCCACGGCGGGAGCCTGCGGGTTGAGGTCCAGGCCCCGGATGCGCGCGAGGCCGGTGAACTTCGCCAGCGCGATGCAGATCCACCCGGAGCCCGCGCCCACCTCCACCAGGTGCTTGCCGGCGTACTCGTCCAGCGGGACCTTCAGCAGACCTTCCAGGAAGGTGAAGGCCCAGGCCTCGGGCGCGAAGATGGACGGCGGGATGAACAGCTCCAGCCGCTCCTGCGACGCGCCCACCGCGACCACCACCGACGCGAGGCGCAGCGGCGCGCCCTCCGGCTTGTCGCGCGACAGCTCCGCCAGCTCGCGCAGCTCCACCAGCGCGCGGGAGCGCTGCTCCGGTTGGCTCAGCGCCTCGGCGAGCGAGCGAAGCTGGAGGAAGGCTTCACGGGGAGACGCGGGATAGGTGGCCATGGCGCGCACGACTGTCCGGGCCCGGGTGTCCCCTGTCAACGACAGCGAACCGACGCGCCTCGTCATCGCGGGGGCGCCGCACGAAGCCCGACACCTTCCGTGCGATGGCGGCCCTGTCCCCTGCCTGAGCCGGTGGATGGAGCGCGCGGATCCGCGTCATGCGGCCAGTCTCAACCCTCCACATTGCGACAGTCGGCGCGCGGGTGCGCGCGACTCCCGGAGCGGGTGGTTATTTTCGCGCCCCTCTTCCTCCCCTGGAGCCCACGCGCATGAAGTTCAACCCCTACGACGCCTTGCCGAAGGTGCCCTCCTTCACCGTCACCAGCACCGACGTGCGCGACGGCGAGACGCTGGCCACCGCGCAGCTCAGCGGCATCTTCGGCGCGGGCGGCAAGGACGTGTCACCGCAGCTGTCCTGGAGCGGCTTCCCGGAAGGCACGAAGAGCTTCGTCGTCACCGTCTACGACCCGGATGCGCCCACCGCGAGCGGCTTCTGGCACTGGGCCGTGGTCAACCTGCCCCGCGCCACCACCAGCCTGCCCACCGACGCGGGCTCCGAGGACGGCAAGAAGCTGCCCCCTGGCGCCTTCCAGCTCCGCAACGACGGCGGCGTCGCGCGCTACATCGGCGCCGCGCCTCCGCCGGGCCATGGCGCGCACCGCTACTTCATCGTCGTGCACGCCGTGGACGTGGAGTCGCTCGACGTGCCGAAGGACGCCTCGCCCGGCCTGCTGGGCTTCAACCTCTTCAGCCACACGCTCGCGCGCGCCACGCTCGTCGGCACCTACGGGCGCTGAAGCCCCTCTGCGCCCACGTCGGGGGCCTCAGCCCTCCGACGTGGCCGTGGGGAAGAAGAGTTCGACCAAGCCCGGCTTGGAGCGCCGCAGCAGGTCCTCCAGCGTGTACTTGTCCAGCGTGGCCAGGAACGCGTCGAGGGCCTCCTTCATTGGAAAGCCGCATCGCAGCACTTTGCGCAGAAAAGCCTTTACGAATTGGCAATCGCGGACCCTACGTAACGTTTGTGCGAACGTTCTTGAAGTAAAGGCGTTTCCAGCGCGATGACAAACCATCCGACTGGAGGTGCGTCGGCGTTTGGTTCTATCCAATGAGCGCGCGCAACGACTATCTTCATTCACAGCTCAATACTACTGGACACAGCGAGAAGGAGTCAGGCCCGCCGTCTGCGCACCCACGCTAGAACTTGCTTGCGGAGGACGTCACTTCTCTCTCGCTTGATGCCCGTAGCGCTATCAAGATAGTCCGTGGCCACGGACTGCTTCAGCACAACCTGAGGCGCTACATGAAGAAGGAACGACGGAATATTTTTTACATCAGGCCCCACAATCTCAAGTCGCCGGTCAGCACTAAACTCCAACCATCCACGAATAACCATATTCACATGCTCATCACCGAATCCGTAGCCAATACAGACTAGCGAACCCACGCAGTTAATATGGGACTTGAAATACTCAAGGAGGCGCATCGGCAGCACCTGCGTATGCCGCCTGTCAAACTTAAAAGCACCCGACAATATGGAACGCCGCAAAAACTGAAGCTCACCCTGGTCGTCTGCATATGTGATTTCATTTATCACCTTTGCCGGCCGCTCAGGAACTACGGGGTCGACATAGATCAAATCCTCATTGGCGGAGCGGAGCGCTTGCATTATGCCCTCCACGCTCGACTCCATGGGAAGCAATCTCAACAAGTCCCCCCCGTCTCTAAACGTAAAAACATCTAGTGCCCCATGAATCTTCAACAAATTAATCCCTGGGAATCCATTTCGGGTAAATGGCATGCCCTTCTTTTCAAGCTGTTCAGATGAAATCACTTCAGCCCGCAGCTCCCCTGTCTTCCTGCCAGACTTATCACGCCGAGGCAGGGTCACGATCTCTGGGCCGAAACCACAATTTAGCGGGATGCCGTAGGATGCCGCGAGACATTCAATGACAAGATCGTGATTAAGTGAGAAAATCCACAACGGATTATTGCTCGCGGCAAGGCGAGCAATCCCCTCGAAATATCGAAGGTTTCGCTGAATATTCGAGGCTTGATTAACATGCTGAAGATACAACAGGTGATAGATAATTTCGACAAGCCAAGAATAGAGCCCATGATATTCTTGCTTATGATTCTTAGGCGTAGCATGTCGCCTAAACTGGGTTTCCAAGTATCCAAGAATGCTTTCATAATGCAAATTAGACTGGACGAGGATGCGCACCAGATCGTCAATAACGACATCTGAGTACCCCCCACCTTGGGCTCGCCAAGAACTGTTGAGAGCACGAAGGTTTTCCGGCGTAAGCCAATTCTTCAACCTTGCAGTAAGCCCCCAGACAAGTGGCATGCCAATTTCATATGAGGCGCCCGCACCCAAGAAGAGACCTGTCAGCATCGCACTCATGCTCACCACCACTCCAAGCTAAAGCTTGATTCATCCAAAGGGCGCGGTTCTCCATGCCCCGCGAGGCGCGACTATAGACTTAGTGTCTCTTCAACACCAAGTCAAGTTCCCCCTTGGCTCCGTCGGCTGGCCCCCGGTGCACAAGACTTCGGTCAAGCCTGCGCCTGAGTGCTCTTCAGCATGAGGTGGCGTCATCGGAGAGCCCTGGCAGGCCGCTCATTGTCCGTCCCTCAAATCTCCGACCAAGGGAAGGACCAAGTCCATGGTGTCAGGCGCGTGCTCTTCGTCCGGCAACCGTCGGCTACGCCGGTTGGCGATGGTCCGAGCGCCGAACTCGAAGGTAGTCGTGAGGGTGGAAATCAGAGGGTTAACAGAGGGGCTCTGCTTGACGGAACTCAGCAGAAGGCAGCGGCGGGCAGGCTCGGCCCTTCGTGGGACGGTAAATCGCCGATACACGAGTGAGAGCGCGTCTACACACGCCGCAACATGTCGGCGAAGTATTCTTCGGGGTTGACGTCGCTGGCCGCATAGATGCCGTCAGCGGTTAAGGACCGGCAAGATTTCTCCTGATCCTCGTGTCCCAGAAAAGAACCGGGCCGGGGCGCGCACTGCTACTTCATCGTCGTGCACGCCGTGAACGTGGAGGCGCTGAAGCCCCTCTGCGCCCACGTCGGGGGCCTCAGCCCTCCGACGTGGCCGCGGGGAAGAAGAGTTCGACCAGGCCCGGCTTGGAGCGCCGCAGCAGGTCCTCCAGCGTGTACTTGTCCAGCGTGGCCAGGAACGCGTCGCGGGCCTCCGCCAGCACGCCCTTGAGGCCGCAGGCCGGCGCGATGGGACAGGTGTTGCGCTCCCGGTCGAAGCACTCCACAAGGTGGAAGTCCGGCTCGGCCGCGCGCACCACCTTGCCCAGGCGGATGTCCCCCGGGGCCTTCGCCAGCAGCACACCGCCGGAGCGCCCCGGCCGCACCTCCACCCAGCCCTGCTGTCCCAGGGTCTGCACCACGCGCACCAGGTGGTGCTTGGAGATGCGGTAGGCGTCCGCCATCTCCTGGGTGGACGACGGCGTGTCGGAGCGCGCGGCCAGGTACATGAGGACGCGCAGCGCGTAGTCGGCGTGAAGGGTCAGGTGCAAGGTCAGGCGGCTCCAGCGACACGCCCTGCTGGCGACGCGCTCGGCAGGAAGGCATCCGCGTGGATGTCCTTCAGCGAGAACCCCGCCAGGAAGAGCTTCTTGCGCAGGGATAGCACCCCTTCGGCGTTGCCGCAGAGGAACGCTCGCCAGCCGGTGGGCCGCTTCGGGAGGCGGGCGAGCACGAGCGCCTCCAGCGTTCCTTCCTGGATGTCCCCACCGCCACCGGCCAGCACGCTCGGCCAGTAGTGGACGTTCGGGTGCCAGGCGGCCCACTCACGCAGTCGGTCCACGAGGTACAGGCCCCCCGGGTCCCTCGCCCCATGGAGCAGGTGGATGGGCCCCGTGTGGCCGGCCTCCAGCGCGTCCCGGACAATCCCATACAGGGGCGCGAGCCCCGTGCCCGTGCCCGCCAGCAACAGGGGGGCCTCCGGCTGCCCGGGCACGTAGAAGCAGTCCCCCGCCGGGCCCTGGATCTCCACGCGTTCACCGGGCCGCACGTCCCGGGCGAGCCAGCCGCTCATGGCGCCCCCGGGGATGAGCCGCACATGAAGCTCCAGGGTGCCTTCGCGGGGCAGGCTCGCCAGGGAGTAGCTGCGCGCGAGCCCGTCCGCGCGCACCAGGGAGACGTACTGTCCCGCGCGGTAGTCGAGCGGCGTCGCCGTCTCCAGGCGCACCGACAGCACGTCCGGCGACAGCGACTCCAACGCGACGATGCTCGCGGGGATGCGCAGCTCGCGGACCCCGGCCACCTCCAGCGCGGCGTCCGCCGGCAGCTTGCAGGCGCACGCGAGGAAGTAGTTGCGGGCCCGGAGCGTGTCCTTGAGTCCGACCTGCGAGGCCGGGGGCACGGAGCCCTCCACGGCCCGCATCAGGCAGGACTGGCAGGCCCCCGCCCGGCACGAATGGGGCACGTTCACGCCCTGCCGGAGGAGCCCGTCCAGCACCGTCTCCTCGGGCTCCAGCGGGTACCACGCGGCTTCGTGTTTCACCTTCGCCATGACGTGCCCCCTTTCCGGCTTCAGCGGTTCAGCACGTCCGCGCGAGCGCCTTCCGCGACCGCCATCACCTTCCCCACCAGTTCCGCGGGCACGCCCAGCTCCTCCAGCGTCTCCTTGAGGTGCCCCGCCACGGCGTTGAAGTGCATGTCATTCAAGCCGCGCTGGACCAGCGGCCGGTGGCCCTCCCGCATGTCCTTGCCGGTGTAGTTCGCGGGGCCACCGCACACCATCGTCAGGAAGGCCTTCTGCTTCGCGGCCTGGCGCTCCATGTCCACGGTCTCGAAGAAGTGGCTGATGCGCTCGTCGCCCAGCACCTTCCGGTAGAAGAGCTCCACCGCCGCCGCCATCGCCGGCTCTCCACCGATCTGCTCGTACACGCTCGACATGCCGCCGCTCCCCGGCCTGAAACCAGGCCCGTTAAAGATGCATTCAGAATGCATCTTAAAGCCCCGGCCCGTCAATCCTCCGGAAGTAGAGGGGCTTTTCGCAGTGAGTCGCCCGGATGCAGCGCGGAGGGCACCTACGCCGCGCCGCTCACCGGCTGGGGCAGTTGGAGCGTGGGCGCCACGATGCGCGCCAGTTGCGGCATCCGCCCGTGCTTGCACTCCACCAGGAAGCCGTGGAGCAGCTCCGCGGACAGGCCGTGCAGCATCAAGCGGAAGCCCGCGCGCATCGTCGTCAGCGGCACCATGGGGTGGCAGTGGTTCACCAGCGCCACCAGCCCGGGCGCCTGGAGCAGCGTCGCGACGTAGATGGCGAGGGTCTCATCCAACTGCAACGAATTGCTCGCGCGCCAGAAGTCCCGGTCCGTGAGGATCAACTGGTACACCGGCGTGAAGATCTCGATGGCGGACTGGAAGTCCAGGAAGTTCGTCCACCCGTTCGGCATCGTCTGGATGGAGATGGGCCCGAACTTCCCAAGGCTGGTGATGAACACGTCGTGGGCCATGGCTCACACGACAAGCGGGGCCCGGAGGCGCCACAGGCGAGGGCGCACGGACAGTGTCCGTACGCCTCGCGGCCCCGGGGGAATCAGGCGTCGGTCCCTGGGAGGCGCTTCACCCGCGAAGGGCTGACGTCCGGACGTCCGGTGGTGAACGCCAGGGTGGCTGGAAGCCAGGGCTCCAGGGGCGCCGCGCATCGTTCCGCGGGGCGGGACGAGCATCCAGGAGGAACCATGCCCATGTTGTTCCCGTCCATTTGCAAAGGGGGAACGGCATGGGCTTGGAAGCAATCCTGTTGTGGGCGGTCATCGGCCTCATCGCGGGGTGGCTCGCGTCCGCGGTGGTGGGTGGCGGTTACGGCGTGGTGGGCGACATCGTGGTGGGCGTGGTCGGCGCGTTCCTGGGCGGCTTCATCTTCCGGGCGCTCGGCACGAGTGCTCCGTTCGGTGGCATCGCGGGCACCATCTTCGTGGCGTTCATCGGAGCGGTGGTGTTGCTGTTGATCCTGAGGGCCATCCGCTCGGCCACGGTCCGAAAAGCCTGACCGCGGAGCGCTGAAGCACGACGGCTCCCTCCTGTACGAAGAGGGAGCCGTTCCTATTTTGCGAGCGTGTTTTTGCGCACTGCCTTCCGTGAGGAAGAAGCAGGGCCCGACCGGTACGTGCTCACCAGTCCGACCCTTGTACATCGAGGCATCCGTGGACAGGCGTGATCCTCCTGACCGTCACGGGCACTGGTAGGGACTGCCGGGGGTCTGCTGGCACTGGCACGAGCCGTACGAACAGACTTCATTCTGGTTCGGATTGCACTGGATGCCGCAACCGCCACAATTGTAGCTGTCGAACAAGAGATCGGTGCAGGAGCCATTGCACCGTTGCTGTCCTGCTGAACATCCGCTACCGCCACTGCAGACGCCGCCCGAGCAGGACTGGCCCGCCGGACAGGACATCGAGGTTCCGGAACAGCCGCCTCCACCAGTGCAAACGTCTCCCGTCGTACAGGCATTGCCGTCATCGCAAGTACGGCCGGCCGGATTCCGGGTACAGCCAGCTGATTGGTAGTACGACACGTCCCTGCACATCCCCCACTCGCACAGCCGCTCTGTGACGGAGCGGGTCATTGTCCCGGTCGTGGCGCAATCATTCGACTCGTTTCGGCAGATATCCCAGGGGTAGTAGTTGGTATCGCCACAGCGAATCCCCGTCGTGCTCCGCGAGCATCCTTCCGTCTCCCGGTATGTGGACTGATTGCAGGATCCACTGGAACAGATGCCTCGGTGGACGGTGCGGCCTCGGGCGCCAGTTTCACCGCAGACACCGCCATAGAAGCTACAACTGCCCCATGCTTCCGTGCTGTTCGTCCCGCAGGCCTTGCCCTCGGTGCTGCGGTAGCAATCCTCCGTCTCCGTGTACGACGATTGATGGCAGGTCCCCGCCGAGCAGACACCACCTGAAACCGTGCGGCTCCGGCTGCCCTCCTCACCGCAGGTCCCCGAATAGCTGCACGAGCTCCAGTTTCCCGAACTGGATGAACCGCAGGTATTGCCCTCCGTGCTCCGTCCGCACGTTCGGGACTCCGTAGTCGAGGAGGGTTGGCAGGCTCCATTGAAGCATGCCTGGGCTGTGACCGTCCGGGACTCCGTTCCCGACTCACCGCATGTGCCGGAGAAGCCGCCACATGCCCCCCAGCTCCCTTCGCTGCTGGAGCCACAGGTCGTGCCATTGGCTACCGCTCCATCACCCGGACACTGCGCACTGCTGCCCGTGCAGTATTCAGCCGCGTCACAAACGCCGGAGGCGCCCCGACACTGCGTCGTCGCGGGTTTGAAGCTCCAGGCCGTCTTCGATTGGGTCGGGTCGCATACCTGGCAGGCCCCTGCGGGGTTGGTCGTTCCGGATGCGTGGAGCGCCCCGTCGATCCAGCAGCCCTGGGCACATTGTGCCGCACCCGTGCAGACACCTTCCGCGCCACAGCTGGTTCCCGCCTCCATCGTCGGATGCAGACAGGTCCCCGAAGCATCACACACATCCGTCGTACAGGGATTGCCATCGTCCGTGCAGGCCGAACCCGCAGGCTGTTTCGCGTCCGGAGGACACTCGCCATTGGCTCCCGTGCAGACTTCCACGACATCACACGGGCCCGTGGCCGCGCGGCATGCCGCCCCCTGCTGCCGGGGAACATACGCGCACTCCCCCGTCGCGGGTAGACACGCACCCGCATTCTCAAGACACACACCGGGCGGCGTGTCGCACGTCTTCATCGTTCCGCTTCCGCAGGCCGTGTCGGCGCCGCATGTCTCGCCGCGAGTGCAGGCATTGCCGTCGTCGCACATCGTTCCCACCGGCTTGGGCGCGTAGGAGCACGCCCCCTGAGCACAGGTGCCCACCGCCACATGACACTGGTCCGGAGGGCTGTCGCATGCCTTGGGCGCTCCCCCACAGGAATCCGGCCCCGTCCCATCGCAGACATCCGCGAGGGTGCAGGCGTCACCGTCGTCACAGAAAGTCCCCTGGGAAACAACGGAGCAGACGCCTTCACTGCCAACCATGTTGCACGCCTCGCACCGCCCCTCACAGGCCGAATCGCAGCAGACGCCATCCGCGCATGCACCGCTGTAGCAGTCGAGGTCGGTGGCGCACGTCTCCCCATTCTCCACCTTCTGCCCCCACTGCGCCTTCACCGGTCTGTCAGGCACCTCCACGGATTGGACGCACCCGCCGTTGGAGCAAGTCTGCCCCTCGGGACATGCCACTCCAATACAAGCTTCGTCGACACAACCTCCGTCCTGACAGGCCTCTCCTGCGACACAACCCGCGTCGCAGGAGTCCTCGGGAACATCCGCGGCACATTGAGCCAGGAAGAAGGCGAAGACACACAATACGGCGGTGCCTGTCAGGGCACGAAGGGAGCGGATACGAGACATGGGGGCTCGAAGGGGAAGGGGTATTCGGGGGGCCAGGGGAAAGGAGCTCAGGGCGCGAAGACGCCCGTCACGAGCATCGCGTGCGCTTCTGGCCAGGCGGACCGGAACGGGTGCCCCTGGAAGTCGGCGTTGCCATTGGCCCGGGCCTCAAGGATGGCGAAGTAGCGCCTTCCTTCCACCAGCACCCCTGGAGGAAAGCGGATGTCCGTGCGTGCCGTGTAGAACTGCGCCACCGGGTCGGCGACCTGCGCGGTCCGGCCCTGGGCATCCACGAAGATTTCATAGACGCGGATCCGATAGTGCGTGGCCGTTCCCACGGCGGGCTGCATCCAGGCAAGACGCGGCATCAGGCCCACACCCGCCAGCGTCCCGAAGGCGTCCTGACCGTTGAGCGTTGGCGTGCGTGCGGGGCTTAGGTGGGGTACCAGGGCCGTGGCCGAGAAGGCCGGCAGTGCGTCCACGTATCCCACAGACGGACGGATGCTCAGCGCCCGCGCCGCGCCGCCCGGCAGCGTGTGCTGCACGAGGTAGGACGTCTCCACCATGCCCGCCTGGACGAAGTCAGGATGGGGATTGCCGTAGGTGAAGGAAAAGATCCGGTCCCGCCCACCCGCAGGTGGCTGGAAGGTCACGAGGTCCGGCGCCGCCGCGTAGCTGCCCCGCGTTCCGTCCGGGAACGCCGCGACGTACAGTGAGTGACTGACCGCCGCCTGGGCGCCGGGGTTCACCGCGGTGCGCAGAGACTCGAACGCCTGGGCGCGCACATCCACCATCAGTGCCTGATCTTGGGGCAGCACCGACATCATCCCCGACATGCTCGCGGTGGCACCTTGCGCAATGGCCAGCGGCGCGCTGTAGGCCCGGCTGGCGGCGCTGTAGGTGAAGGGCTCGGCAGGAAGCGAGCCGTCCGTCTTTCGCGAGAGCTGGTGGAACGTTGCCACGTCACCCGATGCAGCGTCGACGAGGTGCGCGTTGCGCATCTGCCAGTATTTCAAGGGCTGCGCCCACTGATGGGCCCCCACCACGGGCGACGTACCCGTCGGCCCCAGTGCCGACACGCTGGACGTCCAGAGCCCCGTTCCCTGCGAGAAGACCTCGATGGAATCGCCCGACTTCCATGGCGCCAAGCCCTGGAAATCCACGGCGAGGAACGTGCTGGTATTCGCGGGAATCGCATCCGGACGCCCCTGTCCATCGCGTCCCAGGTCCGGGGCCCGTGAGGACGTCACGACGTAGTCCGTGCCCAGCCGCAGGTAGTACAGCCCCGAGGGGACGCCCTCGATGGAGAACGTTCCGTCCACCGCACCAGTCCCAGAAAAGGTCATGAAGGTGCCGTTCGGCTGCTCCACCAGCGCCTGGATGACGGAGCTTCCCAGGTCCGAGCCCTGGGTCGCCATCGCATTGCCCGTGGTCAGGTAGTGGTTCAGTGACGCGCCCTGGATGGCGAGTGGATGGATCGTGAACGCCTGGCTCACCGCCGAGGGCAACCCTGGTACCGACGCCACCAACGTGTAGCCCACACCCGAAGCATTGAGGCTCAGGTCCGCGAACGTGGCGATGCCCGACACAGGTGCCACTTCCACCGTGCCCGACAGCGTGGCCCCACCAGGGTTCGCCCCCACCTCCAACCGAACCGGTCCGGAAGGAGCCAGGGACGTACGCCCCAGGCTGTCCATCAACACCACCTGCACCGCGGGCGCCAGGGTCTGCGTCGCGAGCCGATCCGTGGGCTGCGTGAGGAAGCCCAGCGTCGTGGCGCATGCCGGGCCGTTCCACGTCAGGGAAAAGGCCTGGAGGGCTTCCAATCCTTCCGCGTCCGTCACTCGCACGCGCACCACCGGCGTCGACCGCGCGTCCACGCAGGCGGGCGCCGTCCATGCGACTTCGCTGCCGTCACCGAGGGGGACGGGCACGGCCAGGCTCCCCACCGGCGCCTCCCACGCGAAGCTCAGCGCCGTGCCCTCCGGATCCACAGCACGGACGTTGAAGCGCACGGTGTTGCCAGGGCCAACGGTCCGGGCCGTCTGGAACGCGCTGGTGATGCGCGGCGCGACATTGGGGGACACTGGCGCGCCCACGCAGACCCCCAGGTGGCCCAGGCCCTCGCCGCCCCGACCGTCCGTCACACGCACGGTGAGCTGGCAGTTGTCGCAGGTATTCTGGGCGGGCAACTCTGTCGGGGTGAAGTGCGCGCTCGCGGAGCCCTCGTCCGTCCAGGTGCCCGCGCAGCTCGCGGTCCAGGCGTAGTGGAGGGATGCCTGGACGTCATCGTTGTCCGTCGCGTGGACACTCACGCCAATGGACTGGCCCGGGACAACCTGCGTTGGGAAGCCAGACAGGGCGATTACTTCCGGCCAGGAGTTGAAGCGTACGAATACCTCCGCTTCCCCCACGCCCGTGCCTTCCACCTGGATGGGAAAGCTCACGGAAGTCGAGGCCCCCAGTTGATCCGCCACCATGAGCGTCAGCGTCTGGACGCCCTCCGTCAGAGGCGCGGTCCAGCGGGACCCCAGCGCAGTGGGCGTGTTGAAGCTGCCCGCCGTAGCGGTCCAGGAGAACGTGAGCACATCGCCGGTGTTCGGGTCGCGCGCGGTGGCCTGCACGTCGACAAAACCGCCCACCTCGACTGACGAGCGCGACACGACAAGCGCGGTGATGAGCGGACCGGCGTTCTCGAATGCGGGAGAGGGGTCCACCTGCTGGAGCAGGATGTTCACCTGGACCGTTTGATTCGCGGTGATGGTGACCTCCGTGGCTTCTCCTTGATAGATGAGGCGCGCGTTTGAGTCATACGCGAAGGCCCGGAAGCGACGCCCGGTGCCCGCGCGCAGTTGGCTCAGCAAGCCCGTCCACACCGACCCATCCGCAGCGAGCTGGACGGTGGTCTCCGGGAGATCCACGGCATCCACCGTCAGGTCCACTCGCTGGACATCAGACGCCGTCACGGATTGCTGCACGGCGACGACGAAGCGGGCGGAGCCAGCATTCTCGGGAGGAACGAGCGCGGGTGCGACTTCCCGCTGACAGCCCGCGAGAGTGAGCACTGCGGACACGACAATCAGGAACCGTCCCCATACGGGGGGCGGAGCCCGGAAAGGCATTTGAGCTGACATGGATGGGTGGGGGGGCGAAGGGAAGACCCGCAGGACCCTGGAGCGCGCGGGGAACGCTACCGCTCACCACACTGCGGGTAGCGGTCTTTAATTCGTAGCATCCAATCGCAGATGTGCAAATTTTGACCAAGCATAGAAGCCAACCTTGGAAGTGGGTCTGCCATGACATTCGGACTCACTACAAACCCCAGGGTGAGGCACTACCCGGGAAGTTCCAGGTCACGTCCTTCTGCGTCGAAGACACCGACTCGCGGTTGTTCAACGTGGCATTCCAGGAGGCGCTGACACCAGACACAGGGTCACTCACGCCTGCCTTCAGGGGGCATGGCGAGACGGAGGCCGTTACTCGCGCGTCCAAGACACCGGACGGGACGTCCACGTCGTCTTCGGAAGGACGGCCGAGGGAGCTCATGGGCCGAGTGAAAGAGCGTCGATGGCAGGTGGCAGCCCTTTCATCTCACCGCTGCGCCCTGCCCCCAGGGCAGCGACGAGCCCCTTGAAGCCGTGACGCAGCGCCTCGCCTTCTCGCCTGACGCCTCCTTTGCACAGGTCCCCGTCCTCCTCCTCCACGGAAGGAGTCCGGGCTTGTTTCGGAGCGCACCAGCCTGATGACACCAGTCATCAGGGCCCAAGGGCTGTCATCAGGGCGCGGGTTGTCACGGCCTTCCCAGCAGCCCAGGCGCCCAAGCCCTCATGAGTAATCCCAGGGGTTTGGCGCACCGGAGGACTTGGTGGAGCGCTGGCATGCCTCCTGCTCTAGTCCCCCACATCAGCCGATACGGTCGGCGCCCCCCGCCGACCCCGCTTCTTTCTTTCGAGGAACACCGCCATGGCGATCTCTCCCCTCTCCAAGTCGTCCGTTCCCAGCCCCGCCCTCTCCCGCACCCCGGCCACCGGGCAGGTCGCCCCGCTCCAGCAGGTCGCGACGGACGCGATGAAGAGCGGCGCGCTGGAGAAGGGCCTCGGGCTGCGGGGCCAGATGCAGCAGGACGGCTTCGACTCGCTGGACGGCGCGGGCAAGGGCGGCGGGATGGAGAAGCTGGGGAAGATGCTCGCGATGCTGGGAGAGCTGTCGAAGCTCCTGGGCGCCGAAGGCCTTGGTGGCGCGCAGGGCGCCAGCGGCGGGAACACGGGCGTCGTCGGGCCGAACAACGTCGGCAACACGGGCGTCGTCGGGCCGAATGGCGCCGCGATGGGCCTGGGCGCGCAAGGCGACTCCTTCGACGGCGGCGTGCCGGACCTGGGCGGCGAGAGCGCGGCCTTCGGCGGAGAGCCCGCCGTCGCGGGCGCCCAGGGCGCTTCGCAGTCCCAGGGCGGGGTGACGGGCAAGAACACCATGACCCTGCACAACGACGGCACCACGCCGATGAAGGTGAACTTCACCCCCAACGCGGGCGAGAAGGCCGTGGACGCCGTCACCCTCAAGCCCGGTGAGAGCAGGACGGTGCAGTTCCCGGACGGCTGGTCCGGCAACTTCCGCACCGACGCTGGCGACGGCAAGAACGCGACGCTCGGTGAAGTGAAGTTCGACGGCGGGCACGGGAAGACCTACTACGACGTCAGCTACATCGAGGGTCACAACGCCGCCATGACGATGCAGCCGCAGAGCGGCGGTCGCCTGTCGGGCACCACCGAGAACCTGCTGGCCTCCGCCCCGGACTCCGTGAAGGCCAAGGGTGCGGACGGGCAGGCGTACGGCATCAAGAAGAGCACCACCTCCAACGTGCAGGATCCGGAGGTGGTAGACTTCTTCCGCAAGCACGTCGGCGCGGATCAGGGCTACGTCATCCCCACCGACGACGCGAGCACGCTGGGCAGCAGCGACAGCAACCTCGTCGTCCACCTGAAGAACCTGGCCTGAGTCCCTCTCCCCCTAGAGGCACCGTCCCATGAGCGTCCGCCTTCCTCCCAACCTCCCCCGGCCGGGCGTGCCCGCGCGAGGCCTGCGGGAGGAAGGACCGGGCGAGAAGGCGAAGCCCGGAGAGGGCAAGGCCTCCGGCAAGGCCTCCGCGAAGGGCGGCCTCGTCAAGGGTGGCTCCGCGAAGGGCACCTCCGCGAAGGGCGGCGCCCAGGAGTCCGCGGGCCAGGAGGGCACGGCCGCCCGGTCCGCGGAAGCCGAACGCGGTGGCGGCGACGCCGCGAAGGGCTCCCAGCAGAAGGACGGGATGGCGCCCAGCACCCAGCGCGGCGCCGCCGCCGCCGGGTTCGCGGGCCTGGTGGAGAAGCCAGCCATCCCCGAACCCACGCTCGCGCCCCAGCCGCAGGCCCAGCCCCAGGCGCCGGCCCCGCAGGTGGACGTCGCCCCGCTCCAGGCGCGCCAGCTGCCCACCCCTTCGTCCGGGGCCTCGCGGGAGCGCACCGCCACGGACGGACAGGGCGCGAACGCCGCGAAGGAGGCCGCGGAGGGCCGCGCGAAGCTGCGCCTGGCGCTGATCAACCGGCTGTTCCGCGGGCTGTCCGAAGTGGTGATGAAGCTCACGAACTTCCTCGCCAACCCCGGCCGCCAGGGCGTCGTCACCCTGCCCGTGGTCCTGAGCGAAAGCTCCGTCGCCCACGAGTGGTGGAAGTCCGCGAACGCGGTCCCCGAGGACCGGCAGTACCTGGCCCTGGCGCTGGGCGAGCCCCCCGTCACGGACGACGCCGCGCTGCTCCAGGCGCTGCGGCGCGAGGTGAATGAAGCCTTCACGGAGTTCCTGCGCAGCCCGCAGGGCGTCGACGTGCGCAAGCAATACGACGCGGTGCTCCAGAAGTACGAGGCCGCCCGCATCCAGCCCGTCATCGCCGGCCACGACACCGGCCCGCTGCTGGAGGAGTGCGCGCGGCTGGGCCAGACGTACGGGCGGGAGTTCACCCGCTCCCTGCTCCTGTCCCCGTGGATGCTGGCCATCAGCCAGAGCCCGGACGAGGGCTCCCACACGCAGGTGATGGTCGCCGGACTGACGCTGGCCCAGTTGGGGGCGCTGGTGGGCCACCTGCGGCGCCTCAACCCGCTGCTCAGCAACGCCCAGCTGCGCACCCTGCTGCTGCGCGCGTCCACGGACATGAAGCTGTCGCTGCGCAAGGCCCTGGGCCAGCAGGAGGTGGAGCAGGTGCAGGAGCTTGCGCGCCAGCTCCTGCGGCTGCGCGCCGTGGAGCACCTGGTCGTCTGAGCGACACGATGTGGCTGGCGTCGAACCCACCTTCCGGCAGGGCGACGCGCAGCGGACCGTGGGAGGCGGACGTCCTTATGAGGATTCGCGGCCGAAGCGGGACATGGCGCGAGAGCCGCCGCCCTCTTCGTTGGCGAGCGACGCCACCTTCGAGTTGCTCTCCGCCGCGACCTGCTCCTCGGAGGCGCCGTTGGCGCCCTCGACGATGACCATGCCGCCCGTCTTGTGCTCGCGCAGGCTGGTGTCCACGGCGTCCGACAGCGTGTCGGCGTCCATCTTGACGCTCTTGCCCGTGCCCGGGTCCTTCACCTTGTAGCGGCCCTGGTCGTCCTTGCCCTCCACGGTGACCCAGTGCGCCTGGCCCTTCTCGCCGGCCTGCGCCCGGGGGTCCACCTTGGAGGAGTCCACCAGCACCGCCGCCTTGCCGTCGCGGCTGAGCGCGTCGTCCAGGAGGCCCTTGTCGAGCTTGGAGGCCGACTCCGTCACCTTGACGCCCTGGCTGGCCAGCATGTTGGACAGCTCGATGGGCGTCGTGCCGTCGCCGTCGGTGAAGCGCGAGTCCAGCGCGTCCATCTTCTCCGTGTCCGACGCGGCCTGCGTCTTGCCGGTGCCCTTCTCATTGCCCAGCATCACCGCCACCGCGGCGCCGCAGTTCTGCTCCTTCGTCTGCTGGACCACCGACGCGTCGTCTTCCCAGTCGCCAATCTGCGGCGCCGCCTCCTGGGGAGCGCAGGCCTGGCCCACGCGCAGCGCGTCCGCCTCCGGGGAGGCCCCCGCGCCCGACGCGAAGCGGTTCGCCCAGCCCTGCAGCATCCGGATGGCGTCCTCGGCCGCGAAGGCGTCCGAGGCGTGCTCCGTCTGGACCGCGGTGGGCGCGGACTCGACCGAGGTGACGACCTTCGCCAGGGGCAGCGCCGCCTGCTGCGCGGCCGGCTCCGGCTTCTGGGACGTCGGCGTCAGCTCCGCACGCGGTGCGACGGGACGCTGGAGGTTCGGGGGGAGGGTCACGCTCAAGGGGAGGTCTCCTGGAGGGGGATGGGGGATGCCATCCTACCTGGGATGCCGCCCCGTGTTAAGGGTCCCCGGCCGGGTCCAGGCCATGTTTCCGCAGAAGTTTCCGCAGGTAGACACGATCAATGTCCGCCTCCCGGGCCGCCCGGGAGATGTTGCCCTCGCAACGCTCGATGAGGTTCTTCAGGTAGTCGCGCTCGAAGACCTCGATGAGGTGCTCCTTGGCCTCCTTGAAGGGCAGGTCCAGCTCCGCCCCCTTGCGCGTCCCATCCGTGGGCGGCTCCAGGTCGGGCAGGGCCTCCTCGCCCAGGTTCACCACCTGCTCCACCACGTTGCGCAGCTCGCGCACGTTGCCGGGCCAGGGGTACTGGAGGAGCAGCGCGCGGGTCTGGTCGGACAGGGCGCTGGGCGGCCGGCCCATCTGCTTGAGCATGGAGTCGATGAGCAGGGGGATGTCGTCCGGGCGCTCGCGCAGCGCGGGCAGCGTGACGCGCAGCACGGCGAGCCGGTGGAAGAGGTCGCGGCGGAACTTCCCCTGCTGGACGGCCTGCTCCAGGTTGACATGGGAGGCGGCCACCACGCGCATGTTCACCGTGAAGTAGTCGTTGCCGCCCACGCGCTTCACCTGCCGGCGCTCCAGCACGCGCAGCAGGCGCGGCTGCAGCTCCAGGGGCAGCTCGCCAATCTCGTCCAGGAAGACGGTGCCGTTCTGGGCGCGCTCGAAGGCGCCGGCGCGGTCGGCCTGGGCGCCGGTGAAGGAGCCCTTCACGTGGCCGAAGAGCTCGGATTCGATGAGCGTGGAGGGCACGCCCGCCAGGTCCACGATGACGAAGGGGCCCTTCGCGCGCGGGCTCTGCTGGTGGATGGCCTCCGCGCACAGGTCCTTGCCGGTGCCCGTCTCCCCGTGGATGAGGACGTCCGCGCCGCCGGGCGCCAGGCGCTCCAGCAGCGTGAAGGCCTCGCGCATCTTGCGGCTGTTGCCCACCAGCGCGCCGAAGCGGTCCTTGGAGGAGAGCGTCACCGAGCGGTCGCGCGTGTCCTCCGGCACCAGCTTCAGCTCCGTGGTGCCCAGGGTGAAGACGCTGCCCGGGCGCAGCTCCATGGCGCTGAAGCGCAGGCCGTCCACGAAGGAGCCGTTGTGGGAGCCCAGGTCCGTGGCGAGCACGTGCTCGTCATGCACCTCCAGCCGCAGGTGCTGCCGGGAGACGGCCTTGTCGGACAGGACGATGTCGCACGTGGGGGCCTTGCCCAGCACGTACGTGCCCTGCTTGAGCGCGTGCGCCTTGCCGGCCTCCGCGCCCGACAGGACCCGCAGCACCATCCGCACCTGACCCGACCGGCCCCGCTGCAGGGTGGCCGTGGCATCCAGGAGCGCCTCATCCTCGTCTGGCGGCAGCGACACGCGGCGGACGCTACCACGCCTCGCCGGGGCTGCCACCCGCGCGTGCGCGCGGCCTCACCGCCGCCGTGAGCGGGGGGGCTTGCGGGCAGGCGGGCGCGCGGCCTCGGTCGGCAGGGACTTCAGCCACGAGTCCACCTCCCCCACGCGCTCGTCCATCCCCGCCTCGGTGAAGCGCCCCCGGGCCCGGGTGGCCTCGCCCCGGGCCTCCGGCGGACGGCCCGCCTGGTACAGCGCGCGCGCCAACGCGAAGCCCGACTCCGCCAGCGCATCCGCGGGCGCGGACGCGAAGGACACCGCCTGCTGGAGCGGCGCCACCGAATCACGCGCCCGGCCCAGGCCCAGCAGCGCCTGCCCCACCCCGTCATAGGAGGGCTGGAGCCCCTCGTCGTCCGCGGGCAGCGCCTTGCGCTTGAGCGCCAGGGCCTGCTCGTAGGTCTTCAGGGCGTCGTCGTAGCGCTTCATCCCGAGCTGGCACATGCCCACCTCGTCCAGCGCATCCGCGTACCAGGGGCTGTCCGCGCCGTGGACGGCCTTGAGGATGTCCGCCGCCGCCCGGGCATGGGGCAGCGCCCGGGCGTCCTCCTTCGCTTCGCGCAGGGCCAGGGACAGCAGGACGTGCCGGCGCGCCATGTCCGGGTGGAGCGGGCCCACCGCCGCCTCGGTCTGCTTCAGCGACTCCTCCAGGAGCGCCAGGGCCTCCGTCGGCTTGCCCGCCGCGAGCGTCATCCGGCCCAGCAGGAAGAGCGTCCGCGCGCGCTTGGGGTGCTGCGGCGGCAGGGCCTTCTCATAGAGGGCCCGCGCCTCCGACAGCCGCGCGACGGCGTCCTCCAGGTGGTCCTGGGACGCGGCGAGGTTGGCCTGGTTCACCTTCACGTCGGCCTCCAGCACCGGCTCGCCGCCCAGCCGCTGGAGGGTGGCCTCCGCGAGCTGTCCCCAGTTCGCCGCCGGGTCGAAGTGCTTCAGCCCGTCCTCCACGTAGAGGAGCTTGTTGAGGATGGCGACCTTCAGCCGGTCCGCCCGGCCCGCCTCCGCGTCAAACACGGCGCGCGACAGGAGCGTCGAGGCCGCGGGCGAGTCCCCCAGCTGCTCCTGGAGCCAGCCCTGGTGGAAGCGCAGCTCCGCGCGCAGCGGCAGGAAGCCCGTGGCCAGCACCGGGGCCTCCAGGGGCGTTACCGCCGCGAGCGCCGCGGGGTAGCGCCCCGCGTCCACCTGCGCGCGGACCTCCGACAGCCTCCCCTCCAGTTGATCAATCGCCTCGCGCAGGGCGGGGTCGGAGGGCCGGCGCTGCTGTTCGGCCAGCGAGCCCACGTCCTCGCAGTCGTGGAGCGCGGGCAGCGCGTGCGCCACGTCCACGGCCTTCTCCACCAGCGCCGCGTCCGCGCTGGCCAGCAGGTCCACCGTGGAGCGCAAATCCTTGCGGCGCCGCTCCAGGCACACCACCTGCCGATCAAGCTGGTCCTCCGGGACGACGCCCTGCACGCGCGTCTGCTCGCACGCCAGGACGCGCTGCTGCTTCCACGCGCCCGCGTAGTTCTCCAGCACCTGCACGGTGCGGAGGGCCATGGCCTCCGCGAAGGGCTTGCCGGTGGCGCGGAAGGCGGACTCCAGCCGCGCCTTCGCGTCCGGCGTCCAGACGTCGTCCATCAGGGCCCCGGCGTCCGCGCACACCTGGGACTGCTGCCACGCCACGCCCCCGGCCACCGCGAGCGTGGCGGCCATCGCGCCCGTCGCCGTCACCCAGCGCCTGCGCTGGCCGCGGCGCTGCTCCTGGGAGAGCGCGTCCAGCAGGGTCCGCATGGAGGTGAAGCGCGCGTCCGCGTCCAGCGACAGGCCGCGCAGCACCGCCTGCCGCACCCACGCGGGCACCTTCGTGTCGCGCGGCGGCTCGCGGATGAGCACGGGCGGCGGCGCGGTGGGGCCCGGGGCCGTCAGGGGCGCGGTGCCCCCCAGCGACTGCGTGCCCTCCGCCTCCACGCCCCGGCTGGAGGACGCGTACGCCCTGAGGCTGCCCGGGTCGAAGGGGCGCGTGCCGAAGAGGGCCCCGTAGAGCGCGGCGCAGAAGCTGAACTGGTCCGTGCGCGCGTCCAGCGTCGTGCCCCGGAACTGCTCCGGGGACATGTAGTTGGGCGTGCCCACGAGGAGGCCCGCCTCGGTGAGCGTCGTCTCCAGCATCCGCCGGTCCGCGGCCTGGAGGACCTCCGCCTCCTCCGGCGACGTCGCCGCTTCCGGCGCGTCGCCCACCTGCCGCGCCAGCCCGAAGTCCGTCACGTAGACGCGGCCCGCGCGGCTCACCAGCACGTTGGCGGGCTTGAAGTCGCGGTGCACGAGCCCCGCGTCGTGCGCGGCCTGGAGCCCCCGGCCGGCCTGGAGGTAGCGCTCCAGCACCTCACTCCACGAGCGCCTGGATTCCTTCAGCCAGGTGCCCAGCGTGCCGCCGTCCACCAGCTCCATCGCGACGAAGACCTGGTCGCCCCAGATGCCCACGTCGAAGACGGGGATGACGTTGGGATGGGAGACGCGCGCCATGGCCTGCGCTTCGCGCATCAGCCGGGAGCGGGCCTCCTCCGACTCCCGCTGGTGGTTCGGGTGCAGGAGCTTGAGCGCCACCTTGCGGTCCAGGTCCGGATCATAGGCGGCGTACACCACGCCCATGCCGCCCTGCCCCAGCTTGCGCAGCAGCAGGTAGCGCCCCACCTGGGGAACAGGCGGCACGTCCTCCGGGGCCCGGCGTGAGCCGCCGGTCCCCGTCCCCCGCCCGGTTCCATGCCCCGTGCCCACGCCCGAGCGCGCGGCGTCCGAAGCGCCCGTGTTCATTCCGCCCCTGCCGGTGTCTCTCTTGGTCATCGGTGGTGCACCCGGAGCAGGACTCTACCCCCGGCCCTTGCCCGCTCCGCATCTTCTCCCGCGATGCGTCATCCAGGCCGCCTGCCTGGTGTCTGCGGTCATCAGGCCCCCATCAGGGGTCACCAGGACGCGCGGTGCAGGTGGGAGACAACCTCCGCCCCCGTCGCGGCGAAGGCCATGCCGTGGGCGAAGGCGCTGGCGAACCCCAAGGTCGCGGGCGCCGTCACCAGCACGGTGCTGGACTCGGTGAAGGGGATGGGCGGCATCGGCAAGGTGGCCGGCGCGACGGCGAGCGCCGGGAGCAAGGCGCTCTCCGCCCTCAAGGGCGTGGGTGGCGCTGCCAACGTGCTGGGCGCGGCGGGCGGCACGGTGGGCGGCGTGTTCGACATCGTCAACGGCGCGAAGGTCAACGACGGGGCGCAGATCGCCATGGGCGCCGTCGGCATCGCGGGCAGCATCGGTGGGGCGGTGGCGGTAGGCGCGATTGGTGGACCGCTGGGCATGGCGGTGGGCGCGGGCATCGGCCTGCTGACCTTCGGCATCGGGAAGATCATGGATGCCATCAGCGACAAGCCGCACAAGATCTCCGAACTGCAGATCGACTGAGGGCCGGGCGTCCTTGTGAAGGCGGCGGGAATCGAACCCGCCGCTTCCCGGGCGCGGTGGGCGCCTACCGCCGCCGCATTCGGTCGCGAAGGCACTCCGCCACGTCCTCGCGCAGCGCCTCCGGGAAGCCGGAGAGACCTGGCGTGTCGTTGCACTCGAGCAGCGTGTACGTGCCGTCCTTCGCCTGGAGGAAGTCCAGCCCCAGGATGTCGGCGCCCAGATGCCGCATCGCTTGGCGTGTGTGCGCCGCGAGCTCCGGCGGCGGCTCGATGACGTGGTGCCTGCGCGTGTCGACGTTCGCCTTCCAGCCTGCTCCCTCGCGCGTCATCGCCCACATGCGCTCGCCGACCGCGAGGCAGCGCACGTCGCGCTGGTAGTCGATGAAGGGTTCGACCGCCGCGTAATCGTCCGCCGCGAAGAGGAGGTCCGCGACCTCCGGCCAGTCCGCGTTGGTGCGCACGAGCGCCTTGCCCAGCCCCGCGTGGTGGTTGCCCACCTTGACGACGAACGGCGCGGGACGCTCCAGCCTGCGCAGCATGTCGTCTCCCATCGCGACGTCGAACGGGATGACGGGCAGGCCCGCCTCACGCATCTCCGCCAGCATCGACAGTCGGTCGTGGCAGCGCGCGAGCACCGACGCCGGATTGGTGCAGGGCACCCCACTGAGCCGGATGAGGTCCAGCGTCGCGCGGTGCTTCGGATCCGGACGGATGGCGCCCACCCGCCACAGTACGCCGTCAAGACGCGTGGCCGACTCACGGTTGATGCACCAGAGTTCCCCCCGCGCAGCACCCAGGCACAGTCCTGGAGTCGCCGGGAGACCACCTCGAACTCCGGAAGGTAGGACTGCCAATACTGCTCGCCGTTGATGACCGCCAGTGTGGGCCGCATCCGGCCAGTGTCGCACGCACCGGTCCAACGCATCGACAGGGGGCCAGGAGGACGGAAGTCGCCAACCCGAGACACGCCGGTTGACGCGCGCCCTCCGCGCCCGTCTTATCCTGCCTCCCCTTCAGCAGGAGTGGTCGTGGCAGGCGCACCGGTCGAACTGACCCCGGACAATTACGAGGAAGTCACCCAGCAGCCCGGGGTGTGCGTGGTAGACTTCTGGGCCCCGTGGTGCGCGCCCTGCCGCGCCTTCGCGCCCATCTTCGCGGCGGCGGCCGAGCGGTTCCCGGACTTCACCTTCGCCAAGCTCGACACGGAGGCGCACGAGTCGCTCTCCGAGCCCCTGGGCATCGAGTCCATCCCCACGCTCATCGCCTTCAAGGCGGGGGTGGAGATCCACCGAGCCTCCGGCGCATTGCCCGCCGCCGCCCTGGACGCGCTGCTGGGCCGGCTGGAGTCCGTGGACGTGGCGGAGCTGAAGCGCCGCGCCGCGAACCGCAAGCTCACCGAGGAGGGCAAACCTCCGCAGGGCGTGCCCAAGGGAGCGACGTGGGACCCGGGTGACGCGGAGTGGTCCTTCGGGCCCAAGGACCCCAAGGGCCGGCAGCACGGGACGTGGAAGTTCTGGCGGGCCGACGGCACCCTCTGCAACGAATGCATCATGAAGCACGGCACGCCGCACGGCGTGTTCAAGCGCTTCCACGAAAGTGGCGAGGTGTCGCAGGAGGGCACCTTCGACCAGGGGCAGCTGCACGGCCCGCGCACCTGGTTCGCCTCCGAGCACTTCACCACCGAGCGCATGCACGAGAACGGCGTGAGCGAGAAGGTGAAGAAGACGGTGATGCTCTACGACCAGGGCGAGGTGCGGCAGATCCTCCACTTCGACGGCACCGGGCAGCGCGTGGTGCCCACCACCGGGGAGCCCTACCCCACCCGCCCGGCCCACCTGCCGGACGGCGCGGAGCTGCGCGAGGACCTGGACCAGTGGGCGCTCGTGTCGCTCAACGCCGACGGGGAGCGCCATGGCCTCGTGCGGTTCTGGGACCGCCAGGGCCTGCTGCTCTGGGAGGCCGAGTACGTGAACGGCTTCCGCCAGGGCCTCTACCGCTCGCGCGCAGAGGACACCTACGCGGACTTCCGCGTCCACTTCGAGGAGGGCCAGGCGCACGCGGACTTCGCGTGTGGCGAGTGGTCGCTGCTGGATGCACAGCGCCAGGTGGTGCTCACCCGCGACCTGGGGCTGGCGCAGGATGAGCGGACGCTGGAGCACTCGGAGGTGTTCTCCAACCTGGCGCGCACCGCGGAGGGCTGGCGCGAGTTCGCGCGACAGGCCCGCGCGGACAAGCGCTACCGGGAGGCCCTGCTGGCCACGGCCCGCGCCTGCGCCACGTCGCTGGACGTGCAGCCGCTCCAGGAGGGGCTGGAGCAGCTCACCCTGCCCCGCACCCGCCCCTCCGCGCACGCGCTGGCGATGTCGGTGGTGGAGGAGGCGGGGCAGCGCTGGGCGCCCATGGCGGACTGCCTCATGCGGGGCGGAGAGGCGGCCACCCTGCTCCGGGCCTATGCCGTCCTGTTGGACCAGACGGACCGGCCGCGCGCGGCGCTGGACTTCCTGCACGCGGCGATGCTGCTCGCCCCGGAGCGCAAGGCGTACCTGTTCACGCGGGGCCTCATCCTGCTGAACCTGGGGCTCGCGGAGCAGGTGCACCAGGACGCGGCGGGGCTCGCGACGGAGGAGCCCGACACCGCCCTGTTCCTGACCACCTACGCCCGGGCCCTGTTCCCGAAGTTCGACTTCTGGCCCGACCAGGAGGCACCGCGCTGCACCTATGACGGCCTGCCCGAAGGCCCCCAGCAGCCGCTGGAGTCCGTCCAGCAGGTGGTGCGCAAGTACGCCACGCGGATCCAGACGATCCGCGCGGAGCTGCTCCGGCGGTTCAAGCCCGGCGCCACGGTGTCATGGCTGCCGCCGGACCTGTCCCCATTGCTGGGCGCGGGGCCGGTGAAGCTGGAGCAGTTCGACTGGGAGTTCGGGGACGACACCGTGGAGATCGACGAGACGCTGGACCTGGAGCAGGGCCTGGCGGACCTGACGCTCCTGCTGCGGGGCGACTGGAGCGCGCTGACGTGGCTGCTGTGGGCGTGCGGGGAGAAGACCTTCCGGATGCCCACGCGGCTGTCCCCACCGGCCGACTACGGCCAGGGCGCGGGCCAGGCCTCCCAGCGGCTGTGGCAGAGCCGGGACCGGCGGATCCGGGGTGGAGGCGGCAGCAAGCCCGGCGAGGGCTTCCAGTTCGAGGGCGTGGCGCTGGGCGACCTGCACCCGAACCTCGTCACCATCGCGGAGCGGCAGTACGCGGAGACGCAGGCGATGTTCTACTGGCTCAGTGATTCGGACCATGTCTCGCCGTGGCAGAGCAATCTGAGGGGCAGCTAGTCATGAATCGGATTCGTGAAACCATTGAAGTCGCGGAGCCCCTGTGGCGGGCGCTGGAGCAGATGAGCCACGACCTGGGCGTGGACCGGAATGCCCTGGTGGCGCAGGCGCTGTTCCTGCTCGCACGGCAGAACGGCTACGTCGCGCCGACGCCCGTGTTGCTCGGGGCGACGGCGGCGGTCGCCCAGGCCATTGAGCCTGGGGTCCCGGAGGCACCGCGACCGTCCGTCACGGAGGCGCCGGCGCCGGAGGCTCGGGCCCCTGAGCCCGGGGCTGCCCCGGGAGAGGCCGCCAGCGTCACGCCGCCGCGAATGTACGTGAAGGAGCCCGCGCCCCCTCCGGCCGCGACGTCCAAGGCCAAGGCCGCGCCGGCCGGTGCCCTGACGCCGGCGGAAGAGGAGACCGCGTCCGCGCGCGCCCGGATGCAGGAGGTGCTCGCGGCCGTGGAGGCGGTCGTGCTGCCGCGAGACGTGCCGGTGGCGGTCGAGGAGGAAGAAGAAGCATCCGACGAGGACGACGAGGACTCCGACGGCGAAGACGCATCCGCGGATGACGAGGACTCCGACGACACCTCGGACGCGGATGACGAGGCGTCCGATGACGAAGACGCCTCCGAGGATGACGAGGCGTCCGACGACGAAGACGCCTCCGAGGATGACGAGGCGTCCGACGACGAAGACGCCTCCGAGGATGACGAGGCGTCCGACGACTCCTCGGACGAGGATGACGAGGCGTCCGACGACGCTTCGGGCGAAGACGAGGACGAAGAGACGTCCGCCGAGGAGGCCGTGAACGGCGCCTCCGACAGCGATGCGGACGAGGACGCGGCCCCTGCGTCCAACGCCGCCAGCGCCACGGACTCCGACGACGCGGACGACGACGCTGACTCCGACGACGCGGACGACTCCGCTGCCTCCGACGACGAAGCGGACGCGTCTTCCGACGAAGCGGACGGCGACAGTTCGGACGCGGACGTCGCGGCGGCCATCGGCGCGGAGTCGGGCGCGGATGCCGACCTGGAGGCAGCCCTGGGCCTGGAATCAGGCGCGAGCGCCGATGACGCGGGCGACGAAGCCCCCGACACCCAGGACGAGGTCCAGGACGAGGTCCAGGACGAGCCCCCGGCCCCGAAACCCGTCGCGCCCGCTGCCGTCCTCAAGAAGTCCTCGCGCGGCAGGATCCTCGCGCCCGTGGAGGAGGAGGAGGAGGCGCAGGACATCCCCACGGACGTCGGCAAGCAGCGCACGCCTGCCCCGGCCAAGGCCGCGAAGGCCGCGCCGCCCCCGGAGCTGTACGTCCGCCTGTCGCCGGACGGTCCCTCGACGCGGGTGGACGTGGAGCGCTTCACGCTGGGACGAGGTCCGACGTGCAGCCTCGTTGTGAAGTCCGGACGGGTCTCCCGCGAGCACGCGGCCATCGTGCGCGTGGGCAACGACTTCTTCATCGAGGACCTGGGCTCCTCGAACGGGACGTGGATCAACCATCAGCGCATCAAGCGCCAGAAGATCGCGGACGGGGACACCTTCAACCTGGGGACCGAGGCCGTGTACTTCTCCATGGGCCCTGGCGAAGCCTGAAGCCGCCGCCGTTCATGCCTTCCGCGGCGGATTGCGGATGCCCACGGCGGAGATGACTCCGCCCAGGATGAGCAGGACGGCGGTGGTGAGCATCACCCGGTGGAAGCCCGCGACGTCCAGTCGCGGGCCCACGATGAGCCCCGTGAGCGCGATGGCGATGAGCCCCGCGACCCGGGAGATGGCGTTGTTGATGGCCGAGCCGATGCCGGCCTGCTCGCTCCGGATGGATCCGAGCACCGCCGCCGTCAGCGGCGCGACCGTCATCGTCAACCCCAGCCCGAACACCCCCACGCCCGGCAGCATCTGCGTCCAGAAGTTCAGCGGCGTGCCGACGTTGAGCATCAGCAGGAACCCCACGCCCGCCAGGCACGGTCCCGCCGCCATGAACCACCGGGGCCCCAGGCGCCCGGAGAGTCCGCCGAACGCGGACGACAGCAACAGCATGATGAGCGTCGTCGGCATCAGCGCCAGGCCCGCGGTCGTCGCGCGGAAGCCGCCCACCTCCTGCAGGAAGAGCGTGATGACGAACATGCCCAGCGACAGCGCCCCATAGATGGCCGTGGTGGCGAGGTTGCCCACCCAGAAGTTCCGTTCGCGGAACAGGTCCAGCGGCATCATCGGATGCGGGGTGCGCCGCTCCTGCACGAGGAACGCGATGAACGCCGGCACGCCCAGGCCCAGGGAGATCAGGACCGACGGATGCGTCCAACCCACCTTCGGCTGTTCGATGAGCGCGTAGACAGGGCCCCCCAATCCCAGACACGCCAGGACGGCGCCCAGGACGTCGATGTGAGCACCCGCCGGTCGGGGCGGCTCCACCAGCCGCGCGAGCAGCATCAGGGTCAGCGCGATGGGCAGCACGTTGATGGCGAAGATCCACCGCCAGCCCACCGTGTCCACCAGCGCTCCGCCCACCAGCGGCCCCGCGATGAACGCGGCGCCCGTCCAGCCGGTCCACGCGCCAATGGCCTTCGCCTGCTCGGGGCCGGAGAAGAAGGACACGATGAGCGCGAGCGAGCCCGGCACCAGCAGCGCGCCCGTGGCGCCCTGGAGCCCGCGCGCAAGGATGAGCACGGGGCCCGTGGGAGCCAGCGCGCACAGCAGCGACGTCGCACCGAAGCCCAGCAGCCCGAGCCCCAGGATGCGCTTGCGCCCGAAGGCATCCGACAGCGAGCCCGCGACCAGCATCAGCGAGCCCAGGGTGATGAGGTAGGCGTCCACCACCCACTGCTGGAGCGTGAGGCCTCCGCCCAGCTCCCGGACCATCGCCGGCAGCGCGACGTTGATGATGGCCGCGTCCAGGAACGTGACGAGCGAAGCCAGGACGGCGATGGCCAGGACGAGCCGTTGTTGAGAGGCCAAGGTACCCGCCGACTTTCCCGCCCGTGAATCCGGAAGGGAGCCTTGCGCTCCCTTCCGGCAATGCCTCACGGCCCGAGGGACCGTGAGGAACGTCAGAGGTCGCAGTTCGGACCGAACTCCGTACAACGCGGGGTCGTCAGCTCCTTGCGCTCCTTCGACTCGCCACCCGGATTCGACAGGAGGCGGACGGTCTCACGCTTCAGGCTCAGCTTCTTCGGCTTCTGGGTGTCCTGCTTGTCCATGACATCGCCTTTCGTTTCAATGCTCGACGGCGTTACCTGGAATCAATGCGGCAACCTGCTGGCTCTCAACACCTGACGGAGGCTGTCAGGCCTTCCCAGTCAAACACCTGCTTCCCAAGCAAACAAGTGCTGCCCGGCACAACCTCCAAACGCTGAATTTCATTTCCCTGGTACCTGCGAGGGAATGAAGCTCCAGCGGCCTTTTCCAGAAAGCAGGTCCGACGACATGCGAAGGACGCCGCCATGGAAGCCCTTGCTGCAAGGCGTTGAACACGCGCAAGCGGTGGCGGTGTTGGCTCCTCTGGTCGAAGCACTGGAGCACGCACACCCCACGCCGCCCTTCGCGGCCTCCCTCGCGCGGGGGGATGCGGGACGCGCCGTGCTGTTCGACGCGCTCGCCCGGGCCCACGATGACGCCCGGCATCGCGCCACGTCGGAGGTCCTGCTGGAGCGCGCCACCGGGGCGCTGACCTCCGAGACCCTGGGCCCTGACTTCTATGACGGCTTCGCCGGCATCGCCTGGGCCGTCCAACACGTCCAGCGTCCTCCCGAGGCACCCGACGCGGATCCGCTGACGGACATCGACACCGCGCTCGGGGACTTCCTCCAGACGCGGCCCTGGACCCAGCGCTACGACCTGGTGAGTGGACTGGTCGGCATGGGTGTCTATGCCCTGGAGCGGCTTCCCCGCGTCGGCGCGCGGCAATGCCTGGAAGCGGTGGTCGCCCGGCTCGGGGAGCTGGCGGAGCCCACACCGGAAGGATGGCGGTGGAGGACCCTGCCTGGACACGTGGAGCCACGGCTTCGCGAGGAGCAGCCCCGGGGAGGCTTCAACCTGGGCGTGGCGCACGGCATCGCGGGGGTGCTCACCGTGCTCGGCGGCGCGGTGGCCTCCGGGGTCGCGGAGGCTTCCGCGCGCGCGCTGCTGCACGGCGGGTGGACGTGGCTCATGGCCCGACGAGGGAAGGACACGGAGCCCGCGCGCTTCCCCACGCGCGTGGGCCTCCAGGAGGAGCCCCTCACCTGGCCGCGCCGTCCCGCGTGGTGTTACGGCGATCCGGGTGTGTCGCTCGGTCTGCACACGCTGGCGCGCGCCGTGGGCAACGTGGAGTGGGAGGCCCAGGCGCTCGCGCTCTGCCGGGAGTCCACGCGTCGCTGGACGGACGTCACCTCCGTGCAGGATGGCGGCCTCTGCCATGGCGCCGCGGGACTCGCGCACCTCTACAACCGGCTCTTCCAGACGACGGGGGAGGCCGTCTTCGAAGCCGCTTCCCGCTTCTGGTTCGCGCGGCTGCTCACCGTGCACCGACAGCCAGGCACGGGCGTGGGCGGCTTCCGGACGCTGGAGCGCTTCGACGGCGACGCCGAGGCCTGGACCGACCACCCGGGCCTGCTCGCGGGCGCCACCGGCATCGCCCTGGCGCTGCTCGCGGCGACCACCTCCGAGGACCCCACCTGGGACCGCATGCTGCTCATGTCCCTGCGTCACCCTGCCCCGGACGCGCCATGACGCCCCACCGTCCTTCCCTTCCGGGCTACGCCCCTTCTGGCTTCTTCGTCCTGCGCACCCCGCTGCTGCCTTTCGATGCGCTGCGCGCGTGGAGCGAGGGCCTCCAGGCGCTCCACTTCATGGAGGCCCCGGTCGCCGAGCAGGAAGCAGCGCTCGCGGCGGATCGCCTCCTCCTGCGCGACAGGCTCTCCGCGGCGATTGCCCGCCCGGAAGTCCGTGAGGCGTTGTTCCTCGCATCCCCTTCGCTTGACGAACACCTGTCCGCGTGGACGCACGCTCCGGACAGTCCCCATGGCCAGAAGCTGGAGCGCACGCTGGTGCGCTACTGGCAGCGCATGGCCTCGCGCGCGACGCCCTTCGGGCTGTTCGCCGGCAACAGCCTGGGCACGTTCGCTGGGATGACGCGGCTGGCGCTGTCCCCGCGCGAGTCATACCGGCGCCACACGCGGCTGGACATGGACTACGTCGATGCCCTGACGGACAAGCTCGCGGCCCTGCCCGTGCTGCGCGAAGCCCTGCGCTACCGGCCCAACTCCAGCCTGTACCGGGCCGCGGGGAGGCTGCGCTACGCGGAGTCGCGCCGCGACGGAGGCTCGCGCACCTACCAGCTCGTCGGCGTGGAGCCCACCGCGTACCTGGAGGCCACGCTGGAGCGGGCCCGCGCGGGGGCGTCGCTCGCGACGCTCGCCCAGGCGCTGGTGGAGGCCGACCCCGACGTGTCCTCCGATGAGGCCCGGGGCTACGTAGAAATGCTCGTGGAGCACCAGTTGCTCCTTCCAGACCTGGCGCCGCTCGTCACCGGGCCGGAGCCACTGCGCGAGCTGCTCGCGCGCCTGGAGGCCGTGCCGGCGCTGGCCGACACCGCACGCACGCTCCACCACGTCCAGGCCGCGCTGACGGCGCTGGATGACGCACCGCCAGGCGTGGAGCCGTCGCGCTACCGCGCGCTCGCCAAGGGACTGGAGGCCCTCCCCGCCCCCGTCGACCCCAGCCGCCTCTTCCAGGTGGACCTGCGCAAACCCACCGAAGCGCTGAGTCTGGGCCCCCGGGTGGTGGCCGCGATGGCCCGGGGCGTGGCCCTGCTGCACCGGCTGAGTCCGGCGTCGGAGTCACCCAGCCTGCGGCGCTTCCGCGAGGCCTTCGTCCAACGCTACGAGGAGCGCGAAGTCCCGCTGCTGGAGGCCCTGGATGAGGACGTGGGGGTCGGCTTCGAGCTGGCGAGTCCCGAGGCCGCCGAGGCCTCCCCCCTGCTGCGCGACCTGGCCTTCCCGTCCCCTCCCGCCGAGGAGCGCGTCGCCTGGGGCAAGACCTGGGCGCACCTGAACTACCGGCTGTCGGAGGTGCTGCGCACGGGCGGCCCCCTGGAGCTGGACGCGGCGGACCTGGAGGCGCTGGAGAACCCGCGGCCCTCGCCGCTGCCGGACGCCTTCGCCGTGATGGCGACCGTGCTGGCCGCATCCCAGGAGGACGTGGACGCGGGGCGCTTCCAGCTCGTGTTCGATTCGATGATTGGCCCCTCCGGCGCGGCGCTCCTCGGGCGCTTCTGCCATGGCGACCCGGAGCTGCTGCGGCACGTGACGGCGCACCTGCGCGCGGAGGAGGCGCTGCGGCCGGAGGCCGTCTTCGCGGAGGTGGTGCACCTGCCGGAGGGACGCGTGGGCAACATCCTCTGCCGGCCCGTGCTGCGCGACCACGAGCTGGTGTTCCTGGGACGCTCGGGCGCGCCGCCGGAGCAACAGCTCCCGCTCACGGACCTGCACCTCCGCGTCCAGGGCTCCCGCATCGTCCTGCGCTCCGCGAGCCTGGGGCGGGAGGTCCTCCCCCGCGTCACCCACGTCCACAACTTCGGCCGCTCGCACCTGCGGCCCTACACCTTCCTGGGCACGCTCCAGCAGCAGGGCGTGAGCCTGGGCCTGCGGTGGAACTGGGGGCCGCTCGCCACCAGCGCGTACCTTCCCCGCGTGACGCACGGCGGGCTGGTGCTCCACCGCGCCCGCTGGCGCATCAAGGCGCCCACGCTCCACGCGCTTGGAGCGCTGGAGGGCGCCGAGCGCTTCCGTGAAGCGCAGCGGCTGCGCGCGCGCCTGGGGCTCCCACGCACCGTAGGCCTGGAGGACCGCGACAACGTGCTGCCCGTGGACCTGGACAACGTGCTCAGCATCGACACCTTCGTCCAGTTGGTGCGGCACCAGTCGGAGGTGGTCCTGGTGGAGCTGCCCACCAACGAGGACCTGTGCGTGCGGGGGCCCGAAGGAAGCTTCGTCCACGAGGTGGTGGTGCCCTTCGTGCGCGACGCCCCGTCCGCGCCTCCGCCCGCACCGCGGCTCGCGAAGCCCCCGAGGCTCGAGCGGTCGTTTCCGCCCGGCTCCGAGTGGCTGTACGTCAAGCTCTACACCGGCACGGCGCTCGCGGAGCGCGTGCTGGCGGAGGCCGTGGCGCCGCTCGCTCGCGAAGCGCTGGCCTCAGGCGCCGCGCACCAGTGGTTCTTCCTGCGCTACGGGGACCCGGACTGGCACCTGCGCGTGCGCTTCCACGGCGACCCGCGACGGCTGCACACGGACGTGCTGTCGCGGCTCCACGAACTGCTGCGCCCGCTGCGACGGGACGGGCTCGTCCACCGCGTGCAGGTGGACACCTACGAGCGCGAGGCCGAACGCTATGGCGGCGACGCGGGCCTGCCGCTCGCGGAGCGGCTGTTCCACATGGACAGCGAGACGGCGCTGGAGCTGCTCGACATGGTGGCGGGGGAGGACGGCGCGGAGGCACGCTGGCGCCTGCTCCTGTGCGGCATCGACCGGCTGCTGGGCGACCTGGACTTCAATCTGGAGGACCGCTGCCGGTTGCTCGCGGACCTGCGCAAGGGCTACGGCCAGGAGTTCCAGGTGGACGGCGCCTTCGAGCGCAGGCTGGGAGAGCGGTTCCGCACGCACCGTCAGGAGCTGGAGTCCCTGCTGTGGCGGCCGGGGCCTTCCGACGGGCCGCTCGCGCCGGGACTCGCCGCGCTGAGCCGCCGCTCCGAACGTCAGGCGGAGGTGACCGCGCGGCTGCGCGCCCACGCCCTGGAGGGTGCGTTGACGCAGCCACTGGAACGCGTGGCCGAGAGCCTCATCCACATGCACACCAACCGACTGCTGCGCACCGCCGCCCGGGCACAGGAGCTGGTCCTCTACGACTTCCTGCACCGGCTCTACACGTCCCGACAGGCACGCGAGGAGCGACGACCCTGATGGCCCTGCCGGGCCGGGGAGGGCCGCGCGGCGCCTGACGTCTTCACGCACTCCGCGGTGAACGACCGGGATGGCCTCGTGCGTTCGTATCCAGGTCAGGAGGCAAACGTCATGACACAGCCGCTGTACACCGGACAGGTCCGCACCGTGGGGGAGAGCATGGCCCGCAGCACCACGGAGGCGCAGGCGTTCAAGATCTTCATGGACGAGCCCGTGGAGCTGGGAGGCAGCAACGGCGCGCCCAGCCCGCTCGACTTCGTCCTCGCCGCGCACGCGGGCTGCCTGAACTACATGACCTTCTACATCGCCCGCGAGCTGGGCATCCCCGTGACGGGCACGGAGATCACCGTGCAGGGCTCGCTGAACCCCGCGAAGTTCGCCGGCACGAACGCGAACGTCCGCGCCGGCTACCAGTCCCTCACCGCCACCATCCACGTCCGGGGCAGCGCCACCCCGGAGCAGCTCCTCCACCTCCAGCGCGAAATCGAGACGCGCTGCCCGGTGAGCGACAACCTGGCGCACCCCACCCCCGTCCACCTGTCCCTGCGGGTCGCCGGGTAGGTCCCTTCCCCAACGCTTCGCTCCCCCGTGACGGGCCCGGTGCCACCCAGGCGCCGGGCCCGTCGTCGTTCCAGGCGGCTTGCCTTGACTTGAAAATTACGACCGTAATATTACATTCGAAATCCAAGGAGCCGCGCATGACGACCAGCTACATCATCGACGCCGTCCGGACGCCGCGAGGTCGCGGGAAGATGGGCAAGGGCGCCCTCACGGGGCTGCACCCGCAGGAGCTGCTCGCGCAGGCGCTCAACGCGCTCCAGCGGCGCGGCGGCTGGGACGCGCGCGAGGTGGGGGACGTCATCGCGGGGTGCGTGTCGCAGGTGAACGAGCAGGGCGCGAACATCGCGCGCAACGCGGTGCTGGCGGCGGGGTGGCCGCAGGACGTGTCCGCCGTGTCGCTCAACCGCTTCTGCGGCTCCGGGCTCCAGGCGGTGAACTTCGGCGCGATGGGCGTGGCCTCCGGCGCGATGGACTTCGTGGTCTCCGGCGGCGTGGAGAGCATGTCGCACCTGTCCCTGGGCGCGGACGGCGGCGGCCAGGACGGCGGCAACGTGCGCCTGCGCGAGCGCGTCTTCCAGGTGCCCCAGGGCATCAGCGCGGACCTCATCGCCACGCTGGAGGGCATCACGCGCGAGGACGTGGACGCGCTGGCGCTGCGCTCGCAGCAGCGCGCGGCTCGCGCCATCGAGGAGAACCGCTTCGCCCGGTCGCTCTTCGCGGTGAAGGACCCTGGCACCGGCGCGGTGCTGCTGGAGCGCGACGAATTCCCCCGCCCGGACACCAGCGCCCAGGGGCTGGCGGCGCTCAAGCCCGCGTTCGTGGCGATGGGTGACACGGTCGTCGGACCGAACGGTGAAACGCTGGACGGCATCGCGCTCGCGGCCTACCCGCAGGCGAAGCGCATCCAGCACATCCACACCGCCGGCAACTCCAGCGGCATCGTGGACGGGGCCGCCGTGGTGTCGCTGGCTTCGGAGCGCTACGTGAAGGAGAAGGGCCTCAAGCCCCGCGCGCGCATCCGCGCGATGGCGACCCTGGGCACCGAGCCGCTCCTCATGCTCACGGCGCCCGCGCCAGTGAGCGAGAAGGCCCTGCGCCTTGCGGGCATGGAGGCCCGCGACATCGACCTGTGGGAGATCAACGAGGCCTTCGCGGGTGTCGTCGTCCAGACGACGCGCGCGCTGGGCATCGACCCGGAGCGCGTGAACGTCAACGGCGGCGCCATCGCGCTGGGCCACCCGCTGGGCGCCACCGGCGCGATGCTGCTGGGCACCGCCCTGGATGAGCTGGAGCGCACCGGCAAGCAGACCGCGCTCATCACCATGTGCATCGGCGGTGGGCAGGGCATCGCCACCATCCTGGAGCGCGTGTAGCGCTTCAGCCGCCCTTGATGCGGCGCGACAGCACGTCGCGCCGCTCGTCATTGCCCCTCCACGCACCGCTTGTTAGAGGGCCTGGGCCGCAACTCAGGTCAGACAAGGGAGACGGGAATGGGCAGACACCGGTTCAGGGTCGGCATCGTGGGGCTTCAGTTGGAACGCGGTGGGACCGCTCTCATCGTGCGCACCGACGTGGAGTGAGGGATGCGCGCGGATCTCCTGGCGGGATGTCTGGCCGTTTTCCTCCTGGGCTGCGCTGGAGTAGCGCCCTCTTCCGGTCGGACTGGCGCGCGGACACTCCGGCAGCACGCGGTGCGCATCCCCACGGGGACCGTGATTGTCGCCGACAGCCCCGGAGAACAGAGCCGGTGGGCGGTGGAGCTGGGCCTGCTGGAGGTGGACGCCTTCGAGAAGCTGCTGGTGCGCGCGGGGCTGGACGCACTGGACGAGCTTCCGCTGCGACACAATCCCTTCACCCCCGAGGATGCGGTCGAGGTGCTGGGGCGGCTGATGCAGAAGCCGGTCACGCTGCGCACCTTCCCTCCCCGGATGGCCGCGGGCTTCCTGCTGCGGGAAGTCCTGACACGGGGCGAGGTCTCCCGCGAGGAGCTGGTGCGACGGGTGGCCCGCTTCAGCAATGAGCGGGTGGCGGTGCTGAGACCCGACGGCTACCTGGCATGGGCCCTGGATGGGAGCACCCAGCAGAAGGTGGCGCCTCTTGCGTGGACACATGGGGTGTTTCGCGCGGGCCACTTCGAGCTGGGTCGCTTCTACAGCGGACGCACCGGCGTCTTCCGCCACACGGATGCGCAGTTGCGCACCGTGGATGGGCCTCCGCTCGCGGAGGTGTACGACGACGCGGACGTCATCAACCGCTCGCTGGACGGTGCAGAGGATGCCTTCGTGGAGCTGGCCCGCGCACTGGGCGGCTTGCTCTCCCATTCTCCAGCAGAAGCGCTCGCTGCGTTGCGACACCTGCCGACCGGTGTCGCCGCCCTCATCACCTCATCGCCTGAGTATCTGGAGCGCTTCACGTACATGACGTCAGGCGAGCAGATCCGGGAGGCATCCCGGCTGGCGACGAGCCTCATCGTCACCTGGGGCGCGGCCTCGGTCTCGGCGCGCACGCTGAAAGGGCTGACCCTGGGCGCGGAGGCCACGGTGCCAGTGCTCTCGCTGTCAGCGGAAGGCGCGCTGGCCCTGGAGCACGTCGCGGTGCCGGCGGGGCGCCTGTCGACGGTGTTGAGCGCGGGTCCAGGGGCCGCGCTCATTCTTCAGCGCGCCAACACGGCCTCCCAGGGCGCCGCTCCCTCTACCCCGGGACCCGGCAGTTGGGGTCCAGCCCAGGAGTCCATGTCACCGCCGGCCCGGCGCTATCAGGAGCAGATTTCAGGGCACTCCGCTGACGAGTCCTACTGGGTTGGCGGCGTGGGCAGGAACAGCGGGGGCGTGAAGTTCGACGGGTTCAACGACGGCGTGCTACTGGAGGCGAAGGGGCCCGGGTATGCCAGCTTCTTCGAGGGACTTGATCCGAAGCGGTGGTTCAAGAACTCCGGAGCCCAGGCATTGGTGGAACAGGCACAGCGGCAGGTGGCGAGAGCGCCCGCGGGGATTCCCATCCGTTGGCATGTCGCGGAGAAGTCAGCGGCCGACGCCATCCAGAAGCTGCTGAAGAGCCGGGATATCTACGAGATTGAGGTGGTCTTCACGCCACCACTGCCGTGAGGAGGGGCGCGCATGGACGAAACCTATTACCTGGGAGCCTACTGGGGCGCCCGGAGGGAGACCGCGAAGCAGTGCGCGGCCCGCGCGGAGGTGTTGTTCTCCTCCGTGTCCAATGTCGACCCTTCGTTCGCCTGCTGGTTCCAGCAGGGCTCATCCCCCAAGGCCGCGCTGAAGCATCCCATCCAGACGACCGCCGGGACGCTGGAGAAGCTGCTGGAGCAGGGTCGAGACCGGGCGGTGGAGGAGCTCGGCTTCCGGCTGAGCGGTTGGAATGGGGAGCACGACGACTTCGATGCCAGCGCCTTCGACACCACCTGTGGCGGTAGCTCACAGCGGGTCCGGAACTATTGGTTGTTCGACCTGCCCACCCGGGGGCCCTCCGCGAAGAGGGTGCTCACCGGGCCCGTGCTCGCGAACGTGCTGAAGGCCACCGCGTTGGCATGGGCACCGGATTGGGGCGTCGCCATGTCGTACGCGCATCGCGACCTGATGGAGCCTCGTCGCGCCCAGAAGACGCCCCATGTCGGCTGGGTCACGTACCTCGCTCACCATCGAGGGACCGTTCCGCCCCTGCCCTCTCCCGTGCGCGTCGAACCCGTGCAGGACCTGGGCACGCTCATCATCCTGACCCCGGATCGCTTCACCGTCACCAGCCCGGAACACGTCGCGCTGGCGGAGCAGGTCCGCGACCGGCTGGCCGCTGCCGGGCTCCTGGAGCCAACCAGTCCCTGACGCCCCACTCCCGTGCGTCAGGGGCCTACGAAGGCCCAGAGCGCCGGTGCACCGCTGGAGCCACACCGGCCCCAGCGGTGCTCCGGGGCCCTACGGCGCGTACTTCCAGGTGGCCGTCACCGCCGGCTGGAAGCAGTGCACGTGGGCCTTGGTAGCGCTGGGAATCTCCTGCACGACGCCGGCCCCGTAGCCCCGGGCGCGGCACCACTGGCTCACCTCCAACCGCGAGCCCGGGAGCGTGTAGTCGCCCAGGTTGGACACCGGCCCCAGGACGGACTTCTCCACGTCCGTCCGGAGCCCGGAGTTGAAGCAGCCCACCCACGGCCGGGACGTCACCTCGAACACCTGTCCCGTCGTCCACCCCTGGCTGTTGCAGAAGCGGTGCGCCGCGGCGGTGCAGTGCGTGCCCGTCACCACGCGCTCATCCGTGCAGCCCGCGTGGATGCGCGCCAGCTCCTCGAACGTCACCGCCACGCTCTGGTGCTGGATGGGCGCGCACGCCACCGTCAGGTCCGTGGCCGTGGACGCCACCGGAGCCCCCGCGAGCGAGATGGGCGGCCGGTTGCTGACGAGCTGCATGATGGTGTCCCAGGTGTTGGAGGTGTTCGCCATCGCGTCCCCCGCGCCCCGCTGCGCGCAGCCCCGGTGCATCGCGGACGCGCAGGCCTGCGTGTTCAGCGCCGCCGTGCCGGTGCAGGCCGGCGCCTGCGCGCTCATCGCGAACTGGCCCGCGGAGGGCGTGTGCTGGATGGCCTCCTCGCGGCAGTTCGCGCCGTGCGCCGTCATGCAGATGCTCCGGTTGGAGCGCGCGTGCGTGAAGAGGCGCACCTCGTCGATGGCTCCCCGGAACGACCCCTCGCCGTTCACCGGGCAGCGCTGCGCGTCCAGGTTCGCCCCCGCGCCGATGTAGAGCGTCCCCGCGCCCAGCCGGGCCGTCCCCGGCGCCACGGGCAGCGCGCGGTTGGTGGGCACGCCGTTGAGGTACTCGTTGAAGACGCCGGTGGCGCCATCCCAGGTGTACGCCAGGTGGCTCCACTCCCCCACGGGGAGCACGGGGCTGACGCCCAGCCGCACCCGCTGGCCATTGACGACCAGCGAGAACTGCACCCGGTGGCTCGCCTCGTAGATGACGTCCAGCCCGCCAGACTTCTGCATCAGGTAGCGGTAGGGATTGCCGTTGGTGCACCCCGTCTGGATGTCCGCGTCCGGCCGCACCGCGAACTCCACCGACAGGCCCCGCACCAGTCCGCCCACGCCGGGCACCGTGCCAGAGGCGTCCGTCAGGTCCACCGCGAGCGCGCCGCCGCCGGGCACCATCAGCGCCTTGCCCTTGCCGTGCGGCTGCCACAGCGAGTCCGCGGGCGAGCGCGTCACCGCGTTGCCCGGGGAGATGGAGGCAGTGCCCTTGAGCGTGCCGGTGAAGAAGTGGCCGGACAGGTCCGGCGTGCGCGTCAGGTCGTACGCGCCCGCGCGCGTGACGAGCTCGTTCATGGGCAGGAAGAGCAGGGAGAAGGGGTCCATCAGCTCGCCCAGGTCCACCTCGTTGTAGTCCGACGTGTTGCTGCCAAAGAGCGCCAGCACGTCGTGCGTCTTCGTCACCGGCAGGTAGTGCGCCTCGTTGCTCTGGCCCGGAGGGAAGCTCTGCGAGGGCAGGCGCTCCTGCTCGAAGTTCCACATCGGCCCGGAGTAGAAGAGGTGCGCCAGGTCCATGCGGTCCGTGTTGATGGCCCCGTCGATGTGGTACGCGGTCCAGTTGGTGTCCGCGCCCACCACGCTGACCGCCTCCCGCCGCGCACCATCGCTGTAGGTGACGGCGATGTAGACGAGGTTGCGCCCCTCGTGGTCCACCCACGCGTACGCGCCCCGGACCAGCGCCCCGGACGTCGTGTCCCCGAAGTCCTCGCCCGTGGCCGCCTTCAGGCGCTTCCACGCGAGCGGGTAGCGCTTCACGCCCGCGTCCGGGTCGTTGAACATCATCGACAGCGGGCGCGGGTTGCTCCAGCCCGACGGCGCGCACGGCGTCGGGTTGTACGCGTACATCAGGTGGTCGATGCCACCGTTGTTCGCGGGCCCGCCCTGGTAGATGAGCAGCCGCCCGTCGGACGTCATCGTCGGCTCGATGCCCCGGATGGCCGCGCCCGTGACGGTGGTGAGCCGCGTCAGCGCCCCGGTGGTGAAGGACGAGACCTCCGCCTGCGGCGTGAACGGCTGCGACACCCGCACGTCCACCGGGCGGCGGCGGAAGATGTTGTCCCCGTTGAACATCTGCGAGTCGAAGAGGAACGGCTGGTACACCGCGACGCCGTTGGAGAGCGTGTACGGCTTCGCCGGGTCGGGGAAGCAGAACGCCAGCGCGTTCTCCCCGTTGCGCACGTCCACCGTCCTGCCCGCGGAGAAGGCGGCGGAGAACGACGGCTTGCCCGCCGCGTCGTACGTCACCGCCTCCGGACGGAACACCCGGGCAATCCACGTCGTCGTCGTCGTCGCCGAGTCCTCCCGGATGTTGCCCACGAACACGCGGCCATCCACCGTCGAGGAGTGTCCGTTCGAGCCGAAGGGCGTCCGGATGCGCGTGTTCACCAGCGACGGGCGCCCCTGCGCGAACACCCCCGAAGGCACCACCGCGAGCGCGACACCAAGCAACACACCCAGCTTCAAGGTAGTTCGGTTTTGCATGGAAAGAATGGTAGTCAACAGTCCCGCGCCTACCCAACCCCACCCGGCCCTCACGGGGCGGAACCCGGGTTTCCAGAGGGGGCCGCCCGTGTTCCCGGGCTGCTTCAGCGCGGCAGCAAGCCATCCTTGCGTTTTACTGGTTTTTCGTACAAATCGACTTGAACAACTCCCGGATCCCTTCCTGGTCCGGGCCCGACTTCGAGGACGCTTTGGCATCGAGACCGAGCAGGATGCAGGGGCTGTGGGCGCTGGGAATGCTGGTGGGGCTGACGGCGTGCGGCGGGGCCCCGGCCCCGACGGAGCCGGACGCGGTGACGCCCGAAGCGCTCGTCACGCAGGAGCGGTCGGCCACGGCGGCGCCGCTGGGCCGGACGGTGTGGCTCAAGGCGTGCGCCACGCAGAAGTACGTGTCGGCGGACCGGAACATCCACGCCAACGCGCCGCTGGTCGCCAACCGCGACAGCTTCCTGGGCTGGGAGCAGTTCGTGGTGGGGGACGCGGGCAATGACTTCATCTCGCTGCGCGTGAGCGAGACGGGGCTGTACGTGTCGGCGGATCCGAACGCGGGCGGGCAGGTCACGGGCTTCCGCACGGCGCTGGGGGACTGGGAGCGCTTCACCTGGGTGCCCCAGCCCGACGGCACCGTGGCCCTGAGGGCCAAGAGCACGGGCCAGTTCGTGTCCGCGGACGCGAACCAGGGCAGCACGGCGCCGCTGTACGCCAACCGGGCCAGCGTGGGCTGCTGGGAGGCGTTCTCCTTCGGCATCGTGGGCGGCGGCGGCGAGGACCGCTGGGTGCAGGTCTGGAGCGACGAGTTCGACGGCAACAGCCTCAACACGTCCAACTGGACGCCCAACACGTCGGTGCACGTGAACAACGAGCAGCAGCAGTACACGACGGCGTCCGAGAACCTGTCGGTGAGCAACGGCACGCTGAAGCTCACCGCGCACCTCAAGACCAACAACGGCTATCCGTTCACCTCCGGCCGCATCGAGAGCGCGGGCAAGCGGGAGTTCCGCCACGGCCGCATCGAGGCGCGCATCAAGCTGCCGGTGGGCGCGGGCCTGTGGCCGGCGTTCTGGATGCTGGGCAACGACATCAACACGGTGGGTTGGCCGGCGTGCGGTGAGCTCGACATCATGGAGAACGTCGGCTACGGCGACTGGGTGTCCGGCGCGCTGCACGGCCCGGGCTACTCCGGCAACACGCCCATCAACGGCCGCTTCTACACGGGCTCGCCCGTGAGCGACTGGCACGTGTACCGCACCGAGTACTCCTCCACCGACATCAAGTGGTACGTCGACGGGGCGCTGGTGAAGACCACGCTGCGCGGTGAGGTGGAGCGCTACGGCGCGTGGGCGTACGACAAGCCCCTGTACATCATCCTCAACCTCGCCGTGGGCGGGGGCTATCCCTTCGGCCTGAACGGCGCCACGACGCCCTACTACGGCGTGCCGCAGTCCACCGCGAACCTCATCCGCAACACCCCCCAGACGATGGAAGTCGACTGGGTCCGCGCCTATCAGTGGCGGTAGTCGTCCCGGGGAGCCACACAGTGGCTCCCCGCCTCCGCCCCACCTATCCTCGCGGGCATGCCGCTCCCGCCCCTGCTCCTGCTGGCCGACAGCGCCCCCTTGTTCTGGCGCGTGGACGGACGCCCGTTCCTGGACTGCGTGCGGGTGCTCACCGGCGCGGAGCTGCGCGTGCCGCCCGTGCGCGCCGCCTACCTGGGCGCCTCCAACGGCGACGTGCCGGCCTTCTATGAAATCTTCACCGCGGCCATGGAGGGCATTGGCCTCTCCGGTGCGCGGTGCCGGCCCATTCCGGCCGCGCCCTCCGCCGAAGACCTGGCGTGGCTGAAGGACGCGGACATCATCCTGCTCGCGGGCGGTGACCCGCGCGTGGGCTGGGAGGCGTTCCAGGCGCACGGGGTGGATGCCCTCCTGCGCGAGCGTCATCAGGCGGGCGCCATGCTGCTGGGCGTGTCCGCGGGCGCCATGCACCTGGGGCTGGGCGCGTGGTGCGGCGACCTGCCCCGGGAGGGCGAGCCCTTCCCCACCCTGGGGCTGGCGCCTTACCTCATCGGCGTGCACGAGCCGCCCGACTGGCCGGGCCTCAAGCTCGCGGTGCGGCAGGGGGGACTGCCCACGCGGGGGCTCGGCATTCCGCAGGGCGGCGGCGTGCTCCTGCACGCGGATGGCAGCGTGGAGCCGGTGCGCCAGCCCGTGGTGGACGTGTCGCTGGACGTGGAGGGCCGGCTGCACGAAGCGCTGCTGCTGCCTCCCGCCACGCCCTACCGCGGGGAGACCCCCGACGCGCCGGTGGACCGACGGACGCTCCAGTAGGGTCCGCATGGCTTCACCCAGGCCCGGTGTGCGCGCACCGGACCGCCTCGCCAGCAGGTCGGCCGGCATTCATCCCCCTTCGGGGTACACATTCGAGGAGCAGTGATGGCGTCGACATGGAGCAGGACGGTGGGGGCTTGGGCGCTGGGCGCGGGGCTGATGGCCTGTGCGGGAGCGCCGGTCGCGCCCCAGCGCGAGGAGGCCGCCCGCGCCGGGGACGGCTGGGTGCAGGTGTGGAGCGACGAGTTCAACGGCACGTCCGTGGATGCGTCCAACTGGATCATCAACACGAACGTGCACGTCAACGACGAGCAGCAGCAGTACACGACGTCGCCCGACAACGTGTCGGTGAGCGACGGCACGCTGAAGCTCACCGCGCGCCTCCAGTCCAACAACGGCTATCCGTTCACCTCCGGCCGGCTGGAGAGCGTGGGCAAGCGGGAGTTCCGCCACGGCCGCGTCGAGGCGCGCATCAAGCTGCCGGTGGGGCCGGGCCTGTGGCCGGCGTTCTGGATGCTGGGCGCGGACATCGCGAAGACGGGGTGGCCGGCGTGCGGTGAGCTCGACATCATGGAGAACGTCGGCTACGGCGACTGGATCTCCGTCGCCCTGCATGGCCAGGGCTACTCCGGCAACACGCCCATCAACGGCCGCTTCCACCCGAGCACGCCCGTGAGCGACTGGCACGAGTACGGCGTCGAGTCCTCGCCCACGGACATCCAGTGGTTCATCGACGGGGCGCTGGTGAAGACCACGACGCGCGCGGAGGTCGAGCAGCACGGCGCGTGGGCCTTCGACAAGCCCCTGTTCATCATCCTCAACTTCGCGGTGGGCGGCACCTACCCCTCCGGCGTCAACGGCGCGAAGGAGCCCTACTTCGGCGTGCCGCAGGCCACCGCGGACCTGCTGCGTCAGGGCCCCCAGACGATGGAAGTGGACTGGGTGCGCGTCTCCCAGCGGCGGTAGCGCCTCCCTCCTCCGGGGTATGGGCGGCCCGCGCGGCGCTCTCTACGTTGCGCCTCTTCACGGAAGGGGCAACGCATGGCGGTCACGGTGGTGGTGGTGTCAGGGGCCGGAGGCGCGGGAAGGACGACCCTCGCCCAGGGGCTCGCGCGGCGGTTCGGGGCGCGGCTGCTGCGCGCGCGGGACCTCCTCCCCACGCGCGACGGTGAAGGCCCGCCCCGGGACTGGAGCGCGGCGCTGGACGAGGAGACCGGGGGACGCTGGCTGGCGGAGGCCGTGCTCACGCAGCACGCCCACCCCGGGCTCGTCGTGGTGGACGCCGTGAGCAGCCCACCCCAGGTGGAGGGCTTTCGCAGGAGCCCCCGGCTCCGCGTCGTGCACGTCCACCTGGAGGCGTCCGGGCCGGCGCGGGCCGCGTCAGGCGCCGCGCGCGAAGCAGCCCCTCTCCACTCCGAGGCGGCCTGGGGCCAGCCCTCCGAGCACGCGCTGCGGGACCTGGAGCTGCTCGCGGATCTCGTCCTGGACACGCAGCGGCTCTCCGCCGACGCGGTGCTCGTGCGCGTGGCCAGCCGGCTGGGGCTGTATGGACGTCCGGACGAGCGGCTCGTGGATGTCCTCATCGGAGGACCGCGGGGGCAGGAGGACACGGGCCCCATCGCGGCGCACCTCGCGCCCGGCTACGACGTCCTGCTCCGGGTGGGCGGACTCCCTCCGGAGCATCGCGGGGACTTCTCCACCTTCCCGCAGCTCCCCTCCGGCGCCCATACAAGCTCCGGTGCGCGGCTCGTGCTGGGCCCGGGGACACCCGTGTGCGTGGAGCGCCTGCGCCTGGAGCTGGAGGAGCGGGGAGTCCAGCCGGAGCAGCTCTTCATCGACCCGCGCGCCGTCGTCCTGGAGGCGGGGCACCCGGGCGTGAAGGAGGCGCACTCCGTCGCGGCGCTCCAGGGCTTCCTGCGCCCCACGCTCGACGTGCTGGACGACGCCTTCGCCCTGCGGCACCGCGTGCTCCTGGAAGGCACCCCCACCCGCGCCGCATCCTCCGACGCGACGGCGAGCGGCTGTCTGGCGGCGGCGGGCATCGCGCCGGGCCGGGTGGCCCGCACGGTCCTGGTGTGCCCCACGCTGGAGGACGCGGAGCCCTTCGCGTTCGACTGGGTGGGGCTGCGCAGGTCGGCGTCCCTCAACGCGCCCACGGACCTGGTGCTCGGACTGGGGGGAGCGCTGGCCACCACCAACTGGGGGGCCCGGCGCTTCGAGCAGCTCACCGACGCGGCCCGCAGGCACGTCGAGGAGGTGGAGCGCGTCGCGGGTGCCCCGGTGACCTTCCTCTCCCCTTCGCCCCAGTCGCGGCACCTGCTGGAGCGCAAGCCGTGGTGACCGGGCCCCGGTGAACGTCCGACAGTTCCCCACTCGCACGAATCTCCGAAACCGTTTCTGATTCACCGGGTTGAAGTGTCCGTAGAGGACTGCCCCCGACCTTCGGAGCCCGCGTGCCCCCACTTCCTGAACCCCCGAGCCGCTGGCTGCTGCTCGGATTGCTGCTGGGGTTCGCGACCCCGGTCGCGGCCAAGCCTGGCGGCCCCGGCCTCTTCTGCGCCGAGTACCCCACCGCGCCCGCGTGCCAGGGCACCCAGCCCGCCTGCACCTACTGTCACGTGGCCCCGCCCCAGCGGAACACGTACGGCGCCGCGCTGGAGGGCTCGCTGGCCCCCGGCAAGCCGCGCCCCCTCTCCGACGCGGACTTCGCCCAGGCGCTGCCCGCCGCGCTGCGCGCCATCGCCACCGAGGACACCGACGGCGACCAGGCCCCGAACCAGTTTGAGATTCAGCAGGGCTCGCTGCCCGGCGACGCCCGGAGCCTCCCGCCCAGCGGCGTCTGCGGCGGCGGGGAGAACCCCCAGTTCAAGGTCTGCCAGTACGACACGCGCTTCGTGTACCGCCGGATGCTGAGCGACTTCTGCGGCGTGTCCCCCACCTACGTGCAGGTGCGGACGTTCCTGGAGCTGGGCAGCGAGGAGAAGAAGCGCGCCTTCATCGACCAGGAGCTGGACCGCTGCCTCCAGTCCGACTTCTGGCGCGGCAAGCACGGGCAGCTCTGGAAGCTGGCCCACCCCAAAATCCGGCCCGTGGGCTCCATCAAGTCCGGCGAGGACGCGGGCCAGATTCCCCTGGCCGACTACTACGACGACTACGCCCTCTTCGCCTGGTCCCAGACGGACGACCACGACGCGCGCGAGGTCCTCACCGCCCGGTACTTCGTGAAGCGCTCGGGCACGAAACCCACCACGTACACGTCCGTCAACGCGCTCTCCTCCCAGACGGTGGACGCCGCGCACCGCGCCGGCAACATGACGAGCGCGTGGACGCTGACCGCGTTCGTCATGTTCACCGCGCTGCCGCGCAACGCCGCCTCGCAGATGTACCGCGCGTACCTGGGCCTGGACATCGCGAAGCAGGAGGGCCTGCACAGCGTGCCCAGCGAGCCTCGCGACTACGACGCCAAGGGCGTGAAGGCCGAACAGTGCGCCGCGTGCCACGCGACGCTCGACCCGCTGTCGTACCCGTACCGCAACTACAACGGCATCAGCGGCGGGCTGTCCAACCGCTACCTGCCCAACCGCCTGGAGCTGCTGTTCCCCAACGAGGTCGAGACCCTGAAGCAGACGCCGGAGAAGGGCGTCATCCTGGGCCAGCCCGTCAACAACCTCCTGGAGTGGGCGCAGGTGGCGAGCAACAGCGACGCCTTCGCCATCTCCACCGTCACCGACTACTGGAAGCTGCTCATCGGCCACGCGCCCACGCCGGAGGAGAACGAGGAGTTCGTCCGCACGTGGCAGGCCCTGCGCGGCCCGCACGACTACCGCGTGCAGAAGATGCTGCACGACCTCATCCGCACGGAGGCCTACGGTGCGCCCTGAACGCCTGCTCCTGACCTGCCTCCTCCTGACGGGCTGCTCCGACAAGGTCCCCCTCGCCACCGACCTGGGCCCTGGCGCCGGAGGTGGGGTGGCGCCCGCCTACGACGGCGGCGTCGCGAAGTCCCAGAAGGGCAACCTGCGCTTCAAGGGCCCCGAGCGCCTGTCGCTGGACCTGGCCACCGCGCTGGAGCTGCCCGCCTCCGCCGTGTGCAACGAGCTGGGCCAGTACCCGTGTCAGAAGGTGCACGGCGTGTCCCTGGGCGGCGTGGACCCGTACGAGCACAGCGTCTACGAGACGGCCCCGGTGACGGGCGCCGCCGCGCCGCTGGCGGTGGAGCGCACCGTGCTCTCCGCCTGCAACGCGCGCATCGCCCTGGACGTCAACGTGCCGGCCACCGCGGTGGTGTTCAAGGGCGTCACGCTGACGAACGGCAAGCTCACCGACGCGGCGAGCCCCGCCGTCGCCACGGCGGTGTCGTCCCTGGCGCGGCGAGCCTGGCTGCGCGACCCGACCCAGGAGGAGCGCGACACGCTGGTGCGGCTGGCGCTCGATGTGGAAGCCACCGGCACGTCCAACCCGGGCGTCGCCTGGATGCAGGCCGCGTGTCTCGCCGTCTTCTCTTCCGCTGAAGCCGTCTTCTACTGAGGAACCCGTCCATGACCCTCAAACACACCGGTCGGCTGTCGCGTCGGGAGATGCTGCGGGCGCTGTCGCTCTGCGCGGCGGGCTCCGCCACCCTGGGCCCCCTCCTCTCCGGCTGCCGGGAGTCCCTCCAGACGCCCGAGGCGCTGGAGAAGCTGGGCCGCGAGCGCGACGCGCTCGACGGCAAGCCGAAGTTCCTCATCGTCATCGGGGCCGCGGGAGGCGCATCCATCGTCGACAGCTTCCTCGCCGTGCGCCAGTCCGAGTGCGCCAACGCGGGCGCGCTCAACACCTTCCCGGACGCGCAGGTGCAGTCCGTGACGGGCAGCCCCTTCCGCGCGGTGAAGTACAGCAACAGCCGGCTGGGCAGCATCCCCATCCCGGTCAACACCGACCAGTTGGCGTTCGTGAAGAAGCACATGAACGACATGCTGGTGGCCACGTCCGTGGGCACGTCGGTGAACCACGGCATCGCCCAGAAGCGCTCGCTCACGGGCAACGCGGCCTGGCGGGGCCGCACGCTCCAGGAGGCGGTCGCGCTCCAGTGGGGGGCGAGCATGCCGCTGCCCAACGTCAACATGGGCACCGGCGGCTACTCAGAGCGAGGCACCGACCCGGACCTGCCCCTGGCCTGCTTCGGGGAGACGGTGGTCAACCCGTCCCTCTGGCCCCTGGGGCTGGACGGATCGCGCGGCATCGCCAACGCGCCGTCGAAGGACGTCATGGCGCTGGCGCGCTCCACACGCAACGCGCTGGATGAGAAGTCCATCTTCGGCCGCACCTTCCAGGACAGCGCGGCCCTGCGGCGCTGGAACGAGCAGCGCAGCGTGCAGCAGCCGAAGCTGGAGGGCATGGACCTCATCACCCGGCTCAACATCCTGCCCAACGCGCCGCCGCAGATTCCCCTGGCGAAGTACGGGCTGGACAGCTCCCCGGATGGGGCGCGGCTGCGCGCGGCCTTCCCCGCGTTCTTCACCGACCCGGTGGAGGGACAGGCGGCGCTCGCGTTCCTGCTGCTCAAGTACCGCGTGTCCGTGTCGGTGACGCTGGGGCCGGACTTCAACGTCGCGGTGGGCGGGGCCAACGGCATCGCCAACCCGCCGCTCGCGTTCGACATCAGCCACAACGACCACCGGGGAGGACAGGCATTCATGTGGGCGCGCATCCTGGGCGCGGTGGACTCGCTCATCGGCCTGCTCAAGTCGGAGCCGTTCGACGCGGCGACTGGCGAGTCCATGTGGGACCGCACGATGATCTACGTGGCCACGGACTTCGGCCGCACCCGCCCGCGCCCCACCAACGCCACCGAGTTCGGCTCAGGCCACGACCTGAACAACGGCTTCCTGCTCCTGTCCCCCATGGTGAAGGGCAACACGGTGCTGGGCGGCATGGACCCGAACACCACGCTCACCTACGGCTTCGACGCGCGCACCGGAGAGGCGCAGCCGGGCAAGATGACGTCCAACGAGCCGGACATCTTCTCCGGCGTCCTCACCGCCATGGGCGCGGACCTGGGAGGCAGCGGCCTGCCGGACGCGAGCGCCTTCAGGCGCGCGTGATGCCAGTCCCCAGCGTCCCCGGTCGTTTTCACGAAGCCCGGGTGGCGCTCGGGAAACCCCGGGGGTCAAGGCGCTGCGCGCCCGCCAATCACCGGGAAGCGCTCGTAGGTCCGCAGGAGCACTTCCAGGTGGGCAGGGTTGTCCAGGTCGAGCGGCTCGTCCGTGAGCCTGACGACCCATCCCCCCATCGCGGTGCGCCTCGCTCGTGAGAGGAGGTCCAGGTCACGGGCCGGGTCCGGGAACCCGATGACGCTTGCGGTAGCGGATGACCAGTAGTTCAGCCACCCCAGGCGATGTGGAATCTCAGGCGAGCGGATGAACTCGCTGAGACTGAGTGCTGGCAGGCCCCTTGGCGGAACTCCCGGCTTGCGCACCGGATGGCGCACCTGCCGCGAAATCTCCACGTTCGTGTTGAAGGGCGTCGCGTACCCCCAGAACGCGCGAGCGCCCTCCGCGATGGCTTCCAGCACAGCCTCTGCCACCGCGATGGTGCCTGCGTTCAGGGGCAGATGCGCATGGACATCGAATATCGGCCGACCTCCCGGCCCGAGGCCCGCCGGTATCTCCAGCCCGAAGAGCGTCACGAGGTCGTCCTCGGGGCCGCCGTTGCAGATGAGCGGAAAGCCCGGCCCGTTCGGTCGCCCTTGGACTACCCACGCATCACGGTCTGTAAGTGGCACGGGTTGCCCCTCGTCAGAAATCTTCCACTCCAAGCGCAAGCCCGGGGACGCGCGTTCCATGGCACGAACAATGGCCAGGGGGCGGCCATCGTTGCCCACGAGTGCGGGCGCGTAGACAGCGAGGGAAATTTCATCTCTTCGCGCAGGCGACATGTCAGCACCAGTCCATCACGACGATTTCGAGGCTGCCATCCAAGTCATCCAGCGCGACTTTGTGCGCGGCGCTTCGCACACCGACCCGGAATTCAAATCCGCAGGCCAGCGCGAGGTCACGTTCTCGCCGCAGTTCCTGCACCTGTTTCTCAGGCACGGTCCGCTGCAGGTAGACCGAGAACGTGTCGAAGTTGTCGGTCTTCACCTCCCACAGCACGCGCGCGTGGAGTTGAAGCGCGTCAAACCGCTTCCCGTTGACGAGCACGTCCGAGCCAGGGAAGCCATTCCGAGGCACCCTGTCGGCGCACATGTTGTGCAGGACATCGCCACCCAGGTGAGGCACCGGGAGGGGCTTGCACTCCGGGCGGCGCTCCCGCTCCCGGGCATCGGGGGGCATTGGAGGAAGCCAGTCCTGCCCTGCGGGCTGCGGCTTGGGCCGTCTTTCCGCCACGGCCTCACGCGGAGCGGGCTTCGTTTCAAGCACGGGCACGGCATCCTCGGGATCGGCCCGCTTCAGCTCATACGCATCCAGCGCTTCCTTGATGGCGATGCCCACCACCACCACCCCCACCACGATCACCGCGCCCACGATGATCTCCGGGGCCGCGAGGACGCAGAACCCGATGCCCATGGCAGCCGCGCCCGCGGAGGCGACAGCGCAGCGCCCCGTGGGATCTCGAAACCGGATCCGCTCCTGGTCGAGCGCGTGGAAGCACTGCTCAACCACCTCCGGCCAGGGATGGGAGGCCTCCTGGACGACACACCGCCCCTCATCCTCCCAGGGCAGCGCCGCCGCTCTCTGGAGGTTGGCGTTCCTTGGGCTCCGGGCCACGGCTTCGCCTGGGCTCGGCCCCGACGTGGCGCAGGCAGAGAGAATCAGCAGCAGTGCGATGCAAGCGCGGGCATGCATGGTCGCGTCCTTTCAAGCCAGGGCGTCGTCGTTCGTCACCGAAGCCCTGAGCCCGGCACCTTCGCCCACAGCACGGTGGCGTTGGGGCGGGCGGGCTCCGGGGTGATGCCCAGCTTCTTGAAGTCCCGCGAGTAGCGCGAGCCCTTGATGACCACCGCCCTGCGCGCCACGCGCCGGGCCTCCTCCACCGTGGCGCGCGTCAGCGGGGCGTAGTCCGCGTGGCGGCGCAGCGCTTCGAACGCGACGGAGGACTTGCGCTCGCGCTCGAACATCGGATCGAAGAGCACCACGTCGAACGCGCCGTCCGGCAACGTGCGCAGGTGCTCCGCCGCGTCCGCGTGCACCACCTCCACCGCGCACGAGGCCGGATGGCGCGGCAAACCCGCGAGCCCGTGGTGGACCAGCAGGTAGAGCGCCGGACTCTTCTCCAGCGCCATGACGTGCCCCGTGGGCCCCACCAGCCGCGCCGCCACCTGCGCATCCGCGCCCAGGCCCAGCGTGCAGTCCAGCACGCGCTCCCCTTCGCGCAGCCCGGCCATGCGCAGCAGCATGTCCTCCGGCACGCCCGCGTCGAGCTGCTTCACGCGCAGGTGCGCGAGCCCCGGCGAGAAGCGCAGCGCGCCTTCCGCGTCCACCAGGGACACGGCGGAGGACTCGAAGACGATGAGCGCGTCCGCCATGTCGGTGAGCAGCTTCCGCAAGGGCAGCTTGTGGTGGCGCTCCACATAGGGCACCCCCACCGACTCCGCCGCACCCCGCGCACGCTGTGCGAGCGCCGCGTCCACCCGGTCCGACGTCGTGACCACCAGCGCATGGCGACGGGACGACCCGGCGGGTTCGGACACCGGCTCGGACGACGACGGGGACGACGGCTCGGACGAGGCGGACATGGCGGGCCGCGCAGCCTACCTCGCGCGTGCAGGCCGGCCTGCGTCTGTCCTCCGCACGGCACCACCCCTCCCCCCAGGGGCATGGTTCCCCACGGACTTCCGTCATAACTCTTGAACCACGAGCGGGGATGTCATGGAAAACCAGTTCGTACGGTCTTGCTGGTTGAGACCTGTAGAGGGGGAATCACATGCGACATCACGGGATGGCCCATGCGGGCGTGCTGCTCTTCAGCGTGACGAGCCTGCTGGGAATGGGGCTGACGCGCGCGGTGCCTCAAGCGACTCCGCCTCCGTCGCTGCCCCTGCTCGACCCGCCGTTGGCGTCTCCCACCGGGACGGGAGCGCGTGCGCTGGCATTGGGCGACTTCGACGCGGATGGCCGCATGGACGTCCTCACGGCCAACCACCGCGAGGGGAACGTGTCGCTGCTGAGGGGCCTGGGGGATGGGACGTTCGCGGCGCCGTTGGACACGGCCACGGGCCTGAAGCCCAACGCCGTCGCGGTGGGCGACTTCAACGGCGATGGTCTCCTGGACGCGGTCACCAGCAACTTCGTGGGCACCGTGTCGGTGCTGCTCGGCCGGGGTGACGGCACGTTCCTGCCCCGCACCGACATCGCGGTGGGCGGGGAGCCCTCGTCGGTCGGCGTCGGTGACTTCAATGGCGATGGTCGGTGGGACGTGGTCGCGTCCAACGCGCGCACCGACTCCGTGTCGGTGCTGCTGAACCGGGGCGACGGGACGTTCAGGCCCCGGAAGGACGCGCCCACCGGCACCAGTCCCTTCATGGTGGCGGTGGGCGACCTCAACCATGACGGCAAGGCGGACCTCGTCACCGCCAACTTCGTGGACACGGTGTCGGTGCTGCTCGGCCGGGGTGATGGGAGCTTCGCGCCCCCGGTGGACCACCGGACGGGCAACTCTCCCTATTCGGTCGCGGTGGCGGACGTGGACGGTGACGGGGCACCGGACCTCGTCACGTCGAACTTCCTGGGCCGCAGCGTGTCCGTCCTGCGTGGCACGGGCACCGGCTCGTTCCTGCCCCACAGGGACTTCCCCGTGGAGGGCGGGCCGTACTTCGTCGCGACCGGGGACTTCGACGGGGACGGGGACCTGGACCTCGCCACGTCGAACTTCTTCGACGACACAGTGTCCGTCCTGCCCGGCCGGGGCGACGGCACCTTCGGCGCGGGCACCCGCTTCGCCACGGGGGACGGGCCCTACGCGGTCGCGGTGGGGCACCTCAACGGCGACGGGAAGCCGGACCTCGTGACGCCGAACGCACGGGGCCGTGACGTCTCCGCGCTGCTGGGCGCTGGCGCTCCGGCCGTGGCGGTGGACCTCACCCTGGCGCCGCGGCCCGGCACGGCCCGCCCCTGCGCTGAATAGGCCCTTGCCCGCGAGACCAGGGAGCGGGACAGACCGACGAGCGCCAGGGCCCCCAGGGCGGGACACTTCGGGCATCATGGGCTCCAGGCGCGACCCGCCGCCTGGCGCCTTCGGAGAGCCCCATGCTGAACATCCTTCCGGACCCCGAGGAGGAGCTCGACACGCGCAACCCGCTCCTCGTCACCGTCGAGAGGCTGCTCAGCGCCGAGGAGTGCCGCGTGCTGATTGAGCGCATCGAGGGCGTGGGGCCGACGGCGGCGCCCATCACCACGTCGTCGGGCTTCGTGATGCGCCCCGACATCCGCAACAACACCCGGGCGATGTTCGACGACGTCGCGCTGGCGGCGACACTGTTCGAGCGCATCGCTCCCCACATCCCGCGCCGGCTGGAGCGCGAATGGGAGGCGTGCGGGACGAACGAGCGACTGCGCTGCTATCGCTACGACGTGGGCCAGTACTTCGCTCCGCACTACGACGGCGCCTTCGTGCGCCACCGCGACGAGCGCAGCCTGCTCACCTTCATGGTCTACCTGAATGACGGCATGCACGGCGGCGCGACGAACTTCTTCTCGCTCGGGCACTCCGTGACGCCGAGCATGGGCACCGCCCTGCTCTTCAACCACCACCTGCTTCACGAAGGCGCGGAGGTCACCGAGGGCCGCAAGTACGCGCTCCGCACCGACCTCATGTACCGCCGCGTGGGCGCCTGACGGGAAGCCCCGGGCCTCATCGGGCGGAGCGACGTGTCCAGGTCCGGCGACCTCCTCGGCCCCGCGACCCGCTACCGGGAGCGCTTCAGCTTCAACCACAGCAGGCCGGCGAAGGTGTCCGGCGCCGGCTCCGCGCGCATCAGCTCCGCGTCCTCGTGGCCCCGCACGGGAGGCGGCAGGGCCCGGGGCGTCACGGGCAGCGGCAGGGGCTGCGACCAGTTCAGCCCCTGCGCATGGCGCTCCAGCACCTCCGCGAACGAGCGCCGCGTGGCGGTGTTGGAGGAGATGGCCGTGGTGCCTTCCACCCGGTGGAGGGCACGGATGCGGAGGACGACGCTGGCGCCCTCGGCCCGCGAGATGCCCGTCACCCGCCCGATCGGGCCCCTTGGTCCACGTCCCTCGCCCATTGGCTTGCCTCCCCGTCAGGGGAAAGGTAGCGCCGGCCTGCCTTCCCGGCCACTGCCCGGGCCTGCGCGAGGGGCTGGAATGGCCCGTCTGGCGGCCCGGTGTCCCCAGGACTCAACAATCCCTGAAACCGCACCCGGGGGTCCCGCGTACCAGGGAGAAGCGCCCACCCCGGGCGTGTGCTGGAGGCCCGAGTCCATGTCGCCCGCCCCAACCGTCTCCTCCCCTGCCCGTCGTGCCCCGCCGACGGTGGCGCGCCGGCTGTGGCCCGTCGCGCTGGTCCTGTTCGCGGCGCTGAGCGCGTGCACCGAGGCGCGCGGCGCCGCGCCGGGCACGAAGGCCACCGAGGTCGCGCAGGTGAAGGACGGCCGCGCGTACACGAAGCCGTCCGACGAGGAGCTGCGGCGCACCCTGTCCCCGTCCGTCTACCAGGTGACGCAGAAGGAAGGCACCGAGCCGCCCTTCCGCAACGCCTACTGGAACCACCACGAGGAAGGGCTCTACGTGGACGTGGTCAGCGGCGAGCCCCTCTTCTCCTCGCGCGACAAGTTCGACTCCGGCACCGGCTGGCCCAGCTTCACGCGCCCGCTGGCGAAGGAGCACGTCGTGGAGAAGCGCGACGCGAGCCTGGGCATGGTGCGCGTGGAGGTCCGCTCCAGGGACGGTGACTCCCACCTGGGCCACGTCTTCGAGGACGGCCCGGAGCCCGCCGGCCTGCGCTACTGCATCAACTCCGCGTCGCTGCGCTTCGTCCCCGTGAACGAGCTGGCCGCGAAGGGCTATGGCGCGTGGCTGCCGGCCTTCGGCCGCGAGGCCCCGGGCGAATCCCAGGGCGCCGCGACGCCCGCCGCCACCGGCGCCGTGGTGCTGGCGATGGCCGCGACCCCGACGGAGGCCACCACGGAGACCGCGTACCTCGCCGGTGGTTGCTTCTGGGGCATGGAGGACCTGCTGCGGAAGATCCCCGGCGTCATCCAGACGGAGGTCGGCTACACGGGCGGCGCGAAGACGTCCAGCCAACCCACCTATGAGGACGTGCACCTGGGGACGACGGGCCACGCGGAGGCGGTGCGCGTCGTCTTCAACCCGAGGCTGCTGACGTACGAGGGGCTGCTGGAGAAGTGGTTCTTCCGCATGCACGACCCGACGACGCTCAACCGCCAGGGCAACGACGTGGGCACGCAGTACCGCTCCGCCCTCTTCTACCTGTCGGACGCGCAGAGGAAGACGGCGGAGACGGTGAAGGCCCGCGTCAACGCGTCGGGCAAGTGGCCCCGCCCCGTCGTCACCC